>JACPVC010000080.1 GCA_016191955.1 Chloroflexota bacterium | reverse complement strand
CTTTTTTGCCGCGAATTTCGCGAATTCGCACTGATTTTAAAACCAATTCGCGAAAATTCGCGTAATCCGCGGCTGAAGCTCTTGTTTCTTTGGCTTGGAACGGCGATCCCTTTCCGTCGTGGCTTTACTCAGCATGACAAGCGAAAGTCCTGGATTTAATTTGTTACGGCGCGGGCCAGGGGATTTCAGCCGGGTAGGAGAAGCCGTGTTTTTCAACCGTGTAAATCTTTCCCCATGAGGGCGAAACACACCCGGCTTCGTCCCAGACGGTGTAACTGGTTTCCTCCTGGTTCGGGTATGAGTCGGTCCACCAAAGATAGGCTCCATCCTGGCAGACAAAGGCTTCGATCAGATAGCCGCGGTCATCGTCGTCGGTCATTTCCATTTGATCCCAGGTAATCGTGACCTCGTCACCGTTGCGCGTGGCTTGGACGTTTTGCGGCGGTCCGTAACGGTTACTGCCGATGGATTGCAGATTAGGTTCGATCTTCTTGAGCGTGCTCACATCCCCAACGACATCCACTACCGAGGGCGCGACCCAACAGAAGTAGTTGAGCTTATCGAATTTGATGTAAAGCCAGTTGCTGTACAAGGCTCGGTTGCGGACGGTTCCCACATCACCTGCATACAAATCGGCAGCATGGAGGTAGGCGGCAGATGGACCATATCGGCAATGTGCCTGTTTGTTGACGGTCACGGTTGGGAAAGTGAACTCAGGCGTGGGAGTGACGGACGGTGTATTGGTCACCGCAGTGGTCGGAGTAAAAGTGAGGGTTGGTGTTACCGGCTGCGGGGTGGCGGTGATGTAGACGATGATGGGTGTGGCGGTCTCTTCTGTTTGTACAGGCGCGGGCGCTCCACAGGCAGCCAATAGGAAGACAAAAACGAATAAAAGCGATTGCCATTTTTTCATTTGAAATTCTCCAGTAAAGTTTGAATGTTGTTCCCAAGCGCCTGGTTAGCGTAACCACCTTCCATGATAATCGCAGTGGGCAGGTTTAATTCAGAGATTCTTTTTCCGATCTCATTGAAGCCATCACGTGTTATACGAAACGTCCCTAACGGATCGCCGTCGAACGCATCTGCGCCGAGGGAGAGGACGAGGTAGGCAGCGTTGAAGCCGCGGATCATTTTCAAGGCCTCGTCCAATGCAGAGATATAGCCCTCATCGTCCGTGCCTTGTGGGAGGGCGAAGTTCCTGTGAAAACCAAGCCCTGCGCCCGCGCCGGTTTCATCCGCGAAGCCGATGTAGTGCGGATACTCAAAATCGGGATCACCGTGAATGGAGATGGTCAACACATCGTCTCGTTCGTAGAAAATATCCTGCGTGCCGTTGCCTGCATGATAGTCTATATCGAGGATGGCGGTCTTTCCTTTTTGCGATAACCAATTCGCCGCAACCGCCGCGTTGTTGATGAAACAATATCCGCCTGCGTAATCTTTCCCGGCGTGATGCCCCGGTGGACGGCATAATGCAAAAGATGAGTTCTGAAAGGTGAAGGATGAAGAAGCGGCGCTCAGGGCGCAGTTGGCTGAGGTGAGCGCGGCTTTGTACGTCCCTGCAACGATGCAGGCAGAGAGGTCCATGATGTGATAACCGCCACGTCCGCGCAGGGAGGAGGTAAGGCGAGCGGGACGTCTCAACGCGAAGGTGGCAGGCAGGAAAGCATGCGTTTCCGGCGACGCAGCAACTTCGGGGTCAGAAGCCAGCCACTCGTCCCAGCAGGAGGCGAGGAAGTTGATGTAGTCGCGGTCATGCACGGCAAGGATCGGGTCAAGCCCAAAATCTTCCGGCTCCACAAATTCCGCCCAATCGGTTTGCTTGAGCGCCGTCAGAATCTTATCCATGCGGTCCGGGTTTTCATAATAGGGCACACGCATGCCGCCGTCAAAAACTTCAAAAGGTGGATAATGACTACGATGTTGTTCTGAATAAAATATTTTCATGGTAAGACAATTTTACTCGTAAGCGTCTTGACCCTGGAGGACTTAATGGAAATTTTTGAAGCCATACATG
>JACPVC010000079.1 GCA_016191955.1 Chloroflexota bacterium | reverse complement strand
TAACAGTCTAATGTCATGCTGAGGGGCGCACTTTGCCCCGAAGCATCTCTACCTGATTACGCCAGAGATCCTTCGGTCGCAAAGAACATGCTCCCTCAGGATGACACAACGGTGGTTTGGGCTTATCCATTATTCACGTTATTTTATTAAACGTTTTGCCGTTGCATCAAACCCCGCCGCGCGTTGGAGATTTATTTGCATCGCCGCTGAAGGCATGACTCTCACCAAAAAATTTCTGATCGAAGCCAAAAGCGGATTGCTCACCTGACTGCCCCTGCCGATCATCCAGGATGTGTTCGTGATCCACGCCGTGCGCTTGTGACGCTCATCCTCATAGCGCCTCAACGCGGACCCGTAACCTGCCTCCTCTTTCAGTGAGCGCGCCAACACGTAAGCGGATTCGATTGCCATGCACGCGCCTTGCCCCATATTCGGCGTGGTCGGGTGGGCGGCATCGCCGAGCAGAGTCACGCGTCCCTGAGTCCATGAGGTGAAAGGCGGGATATCGCAAATATCGTTTTGCAGGATCAGGTCTGCAGGAGTCGCGGTCAACAAATGCCTGATGGGATTATGCCACTTGTTGAAAAGACTCAGAAGTTTGGATTTTCTCTGTTCACTTGTGGCTTTCTCGCCCATCGGCTGGTTGTATGTAGCGAACCAGTAAATGCGACTCTCATCCACACGGACGATGCCAAAGCGCGCACCCACGCCCCACGATTCAGACGTCAACCCCAGCGCGGCTTCGTTCTCGGTCTCGACCACACCGCGCCATGCCGTGTGACCCGAATAACGCAATTGAATTTCAGGGAACATCTGCCTGCGGATGACAGAATGAATTCCGTCTGCGCCGATCAATACATCTGCCGAGTCACTTTCACCGTTCTCGAAATATACACTGACTTTATTTTCATCCTGTTCGAATTTCACACAGGGCATATCCAGCTTCAATGTCTCTGACTTCAAAGCATGGATGAGAATCTCATGCAAATCTGCGCGATGGATGGCAACCACCGGCTCGCCAAATTTGGCTTGCATTTCATCCATGCGCGCGTTGACCAGAGTCGCGCCGCCAGATGAACGGATTTGAGAACGCTTCAGTATCGAGCCTGCGTTGATAACCGCATCTGCCACGCCAAGCGTTCGTAGAACTTTGACGGCATTCGACCACAAGATCAACCCGGCGCCCACTTCGCCGAGTTTTTTCACCTTTTCGTACACCTTTACCTCAAAGCCATGCTGTTGCAGCGCAATCGCAGTACAAAGCCCGCCAATACCGCCGCCGATGATAACGATCTTCTTCATTCATTTCTCCGTAAAAAGATAATGGAAGTCTATCGTGATTTCCCGTCTACGAAAAGACTTCCAATATCTGAATCCTACTTTGCTTCCGCCACTTGCATCTTTCTGTGATTGATGAATTTCACACCAAAATACACCGCTGCATCACAGACCAACATCCCGATCACCGCAGGGATGAGTACTGCCCAGCCTGATTCACCGCCTTCGGCAACGCTCCAGGCGATCTTGCCCAGCGCAGCGAGATTGATAACTGCCACGCCCCACCACCACGAGCGTTTCCAAAATGCCAGCGCAAGGAAGTAGAAGAACGCCGGGACGGTCACTGTGAGCAAAACCTTTCCAAACGTCCATGTGCCAAGCAGGTATTCACGTTCGGTTTGCAGGAATTGTTCCACCATTGGGTCAACCGCCTCTGGCGCAGGGAACCAGAACATACTGGTCAACAACGCAATGATTGTAACGACAATTCCCTT
Organism: Chloroflexota bacterium; assembly: GCA_016191955.1. Classification (GTDB taxonomy): domain Bacteria; phylum Chloroflexota; class Anaerolineae; order Anaerolineales; family Villigracilaceae; genus Villigracilis. The sequence goes on along the minus strand of JACPVC010000079.1, from coordinate 7,077 downwards.
CCAACTGCGCTTATAGGCGAAAAAGATATACGGGAGGATGAACAACGGGCGGATGTACCAGCTCAAAACGTTGTGATGACGCGCCCAAGCCCAAGCGAGAAAATCAGATAAAAGTTCCATGTCAAAGTCTCCTTTTGATTTTGAATTGCTCGAAGGATACGCCCACCCCTTCCCGTTGCCATCGGGTCAGGCTCACCACTTGCATGGGAAGTCTTCCCAAAAGTTTGGGAATGGTTTCCCATGACACTGGGAATAAAATGCGGTATGCTCCAAATCATGATCGCAGAATCCACGCCAAACCAAATCCCTGCCCGCTGGCAATATGTTGTGCAAATGTTTTTGGGGGTATTTACATTACTGGCGCTGGTGTTCTTCCTTTTTGAGGTGAGTTCTTCCTATAAAGAACTCCTCGACCCACCGGCTGAGCTGCGCGAGAATCTTGCGCAACTAGGGTTGGGTATTCAAGCGCATGCCGTCTATCTCACCAACCTGAGAACGGTATTCATGCTTGTTCATCTCGGCATCGCGAGCATGATTGTCATCAAGAGACCGAACGAACGGATCGCGATCTTTGTTGCCCTCACTTTGGTTCTGATGGGAGTCTCGTTCTGGCCCCCCGCAAACCGGATCGTTCCCAATACAGACGTTTGGCGCCTACTCCGCTCCATAGCCCAATTCCTGAGCACGAACTTCCTGATCCTCTTCTTTTTCATCTTCCCCGACGGACGCTTCACTCCACGCTGGACGATCTTCTACGTCATTGCCGTTCTGCCGCTTGTCTTCGCAGAATATTTCTTCCCAGCCAGCCTGTTGAACCCGCAAAATTGGAACATCGTTTTTTCAACCGCCCTCTCTTTATTCACGCTCGCAGTTTTGATCTACGTTCCCGTATATCGTTATCGAAACATATCGAACCCCACCGTTCGTCAGCAGACAAAATGGGTGGTGTACGGTATTTCCATCGCGCTGCTTGGTTTCTTTATAACTGCCTTCCCTTCGAGCTTTAATTACCCTCAACTTCAGCTTGGCACATTTTTAGGCATGCTCCAGGTCACTGGGCTGATCTTGTTCTTCCTGCTCATTCCGCTGTCCATCGGTGTTGCCATCTTGAGATTCCGCCTGTGGGATATAGATCCCATCATCAACCGCACCCTTGTTTATGGCACGCTAAGTTTCCTCACCGTTTTGTTTTATGCCATCATCGTTGGCTTCTTTGCCAATTATTTTCGCAACAGCCAGACCAACATCATCGTCTCGTTCATCGCCACAGGCATCATTGCCGTTCTGTTTGAGCCGCTGCGCCGGCAATTACAGCGTGGCGTCAATCGCCTCATGTATGGCGAGCGCGACAACCCCGCCACCGTCCTCACACGCCTAAGCCAGCGTCTCGACTCTGCGCTTGCACCTGATTCCGTTTTGCAAACCATCGTCGAGACGCTCGCCCAAACATTGAAACTTCCCTACGCTGCCATTTCTTTTTTGGATGAAGAACCGCGCTTCAATTCGACCCGCGACCTGCCTCCGTCCGAATTGATTCGTCTCCCTCTGACCCATCAGACCGAACGCGTCGGCGAGTTGGCTCTCGCTCCGCGCGCCGTTGGCGAATCCTTCTCTCCTACCGATATGAAACTCATCCACCTCATCGCTCAACAGGCAGGAGTTGCAGCCTACACCCTGCGCTTGAACAAAGACCTGCAAAAATCCCGTGAGAGACTCGTCACTGTGCAGGAAGAAGAACGCCGCCGTTTGCGCCGCGACTTGCACGATGGGGTTGGTCCCACTTTAGCCAGCCTCTCCCAACGAATCGACACTGCCGCCGAGTGGGTCAAAAACGACCCTGAAAAAAGCGTCGAACTACTCAAGACCCTCAAAGGACAAGTCCGCGAAACTGTCGCCGAGATTCGACGGCTGGTTTACGCCTTGCGCCCGCCTGTGTTGGACGAATTCGGTCTCGTCTCTGCCATTCGCGAGCACACCGCTCAATACAGCGGACCAAACGGGTTGCAGATCACTTTCGATGTGACCGAACCGCTCCCCACCCTGCCTGCCGCCGTGGAAGTTGCCGCCTATCGCATTGTTCTTGAAGCGTTCACGAATGCGGTTCGTCATGCCCGTGCAACTGCCTGTCGAATTCAAATAAAAATTGAAAATCAAAACCTCCTGCTCGAAGTTTCAGACAACGGCAATGGGCTTCCAAAAGATAACCGCGCAGGCGTTGGCTTTACATCCATGCGTGAGCGGGCAGAGGAACTTGGCGGCGGATGTGTAATTGAAAATAACAAAAGCGGCGGAGTGACCGTCCGCGCGAGGCTGCCCATTAGTGCGTCGCACCAAACGGGCTAGAGTTGGCATGCTCAGGAATCGAAACTGCCAAATTGGAATCATCTTATTAAGTCAGGTGCGACGCACCCAGCCCAAGGAGTAAAAATGCCCATCAAAGTTTTGATCGCAGATGACCATGTCTTTTATCGTGAAGGTGTCCGCGCCTTATTGAGCACCGTGCCTGAAGTGGAAGTGATCGGCGAAGCCAATAATGGTGAGGAAGTCGTTAAACAATCCGCCGACCTCCAACCCAACGTCATTCTCATGGACTTGAAAATGCCCGGCATGAACGGCATCGACGCCACACGGCATATCCATGAGGCACATCCGAACATCGGCGTATTGGTCATCACCATGTTCGACGACGATGACTCTGTCTTCGCGGCGATGCGCGCAGGTGCGCGTGGGTACTTGCTCAAAGATGCAGATAAGGATGAGGTTGTCAGAGCAATCGTCGCCGTGGAAAGGGGCGAGGCGATCTTCAGTCCCGCGATTGCCAGGCGGATGATGCAATATTTCTCCGCGCCGTCGGCTTTATCCAATAAAAAGAGTCAGCCCGACGAATTTGCCGGGCTGACCGAACGCGAACTTGAAATTTTGGATTTGATCGCGCAGGGGCACAACAACTTGACGATCTCGAATAAGTTATCGTTGAGTATCAAGACTGTGCAAAATTACGTTTCAAGCATTCTCACGAAATTGCAAGTGGCAGACCGTTCACAAGCCATCGTCCGCGCGCGAGAAGCCGGGCTTGGAAAAGTGGACTGAGCCGCTATTCCGTGTACTGCGGGAGTTCAGGCAGGGTCTTCAGGTACGCATAGATCGCTTTCAGCTCATCATCATAGAACTTGGCATAGTCTTCCCACGGCATGAATTCCGGGTCCAACTCATGCCCACCCGGTGTAACGCCGGTGCGGATGGTGTTGATGAAATCCTCCTCACTCCAAAAAGCAACTTCGCCGCCGGGGGTTAAATTCGGGGAGATTTTTATTTTCGTCGGGTCTGGGAAGGGACCGCCGTTCAATTCCTGGCTGTGGCACAAGCGGCAATCGTGAGTATCCACCATGTATTTTCCATACTCGGCGGTTGGACCTGCCTCTATTGAAGCCACATGAGTTTCATGGCTCACCACTTCAACCGGCAGTTGAGGAAGCACGCCAGCTACCAGCATGATCTTTGCCAGAGGCGTGAAATTCGCTCCGTTCGTTGTGTGGTCAACAGGTGGAAGAGTTTGAAGATAGGCAATGATCGTAGCAAGTTCTTCATCACTTAGATAAGAGGTGGAGTATACGGCAGGCATAAAGATGGGCTTGTTTTCCGCATCAATCCCATGCCGAATTGCGCGAACAAAATCTTCGGTGGTATATGTAGCTCCAACACCGCCTTCACCGCTGGTCAGGTTGGCAGAGTCAACGGTTCCAAGCGGGCCGGCAGCGAACCATTCCTCAATGCCGCTTAAGTCTGGTCCGTGGCAGCCAGCGCACAAAGACTCTACGCGATGTTTACCCAACTCCAAACTGGTTTCATCTGTGGGCAGGACAAGATCCGAAGGCGGAAAATCATAGGTCTTGTTCAGGCGTGAATTCCCAATAAGAACCAGCGCAAACCCTGACACAAGTACCAACCCGAGCAATGACCCCACTACGATACCGATCCATTTCAATACCTTTTTCATAAAGCGCATTCTCCTTTGACAATAAAATTAAACAACACGCCCATCATACATAGTTCCCCCGCAGAATTCAATTGTTATTTCCTTTCAGATCTTCGGATCACCAATTTCAAGCCCGACCAGACTTCACTCACCGCGCAAACCTTCACATCCACAAAGCCCAGCGGAAGCGCAAGCTCTCGGATCGTATCTTCGGTGATGTCTGTGGGCACCTTCGACGATTTCTTGGGCCACGACACCCAGACGAACCCATCCTGTTTCAAGTCATCTCGTAATTTGGAAAGGACTGCATCCAGAAATACGCTTTCCGTTGCAAAGACATGAGCTGCCTCCACAGGCAGGCTTGCCTTCGCTGTTAATTTTACGCCTTCGGGCAGTTCACCCAGCCATTCTTTATAATCCTTTGGTGCATCCAACACCCACACTCTCAATGGAGGTTTAAAGCCAAGTTTCTTAACCAGCGGAGTTCCAGAATAACCAATAGTTGCCATGATGTTCTCCTCGAAAAAGATATTTTACTTCCCGGCAGATTGCAAGATGAGATCAGCGATGCAAACACAAGCACATGCAAAAACTTATTCATGGCAACCTCTCTCTTGCGCCATTGTACCCCGCGGGATGGATTTTGATTCATCCGCCATTATAATGATGAGGATGACACGTTGGCTGGACCCTCACCCCGTAGAAATCCCCGCATCGTTCCAAGATATTTCGACGCCGCTCAATACAAGCTCGGGCTTGCCTCCCCTCATCGCACAGACTCTCCTCCGTCGCGGGATCAGCCGTCCCGAAGAAGCGGAGGCGTTTCTTTATCCAGAGAAGAATCCCCCCTCACAGTTTCCAGATATCCAAAAAGCCGTTGACCTAATCCATGCCTCGATTCAAAAGGGAGAAAGAATTTGCGTCTGGGGTGACTTCGACGTGGATGGGCAAACCTCCACTGCCTTGCTGGTGCAAACCCTGCGCATGTTGAATGCGGACGTAAGCTATTACATCCCGATACGCGGCAAGGAAAGTCATGGTGTGCATATCGAGTCGCTCAAGCCGATCATCGCCAACGGCGCAAAGCTGCTGCTCACTTGCGATACCGGCATCACCGCTCACGAAGCAATTGAGTACGCCAACGCGCACGGGCTGGATGTGATCGTCACCGACCACCATGACCTCGGCGAAACCCTGCCGAATGCGAAAGCCATAATCAACCCGAAGTTATTGCCTGAAGAGCATCCGTTGAAAAATTTAGCGGGTGTGGGTGTGGCATATAAGCTCGCCGAAGCGCTCATTACGGATTACGCATCACGTAATTCGCAATTCGTAATTCGTAACGAACAATTACTTGATCTTGTCGCCCTCGGTCTCATCGCCGACGTTGCCCTGCTTCAAAACGAAACTCGTTCTCTCGCCAAGCAAGGCATCGAACAATTAAGAAACACAAGTCGCCTTGGTCTGCGCATGATGGCAGAACTTGCAGGCGCGTCATTTGATTCACTGACCGAAGAGACTATCGGCTTTACCTTCGCGCCGCGCTTGAACGCGCTGGGGCGTTTGGGAGACGCCAACCCCGCCGTTGAACTTTTGCTGACCGATGACTCTGCCCGCGCGCGCGTGCTTGCCACCCAGATCGAAGGTTTGAACGTGCAACGACGCATGCTTACCAAACAAGTTTTCGATGCGGCAGAAAGTCAACTGCGCGAAAATCACAACCTGCTCAACGAACCCGCCATCGTGCTCTCGCATCCCAACTGGCCCGGTGGCGTGGTCGGCATCGTGGCTAACAAACTGGTCGAGCGTTATCACAAGCCCGCCATTCTCTTCAACGAATCGGATGACGGCATCCTGCGCGGCTCGGCGCGTTCCATTGAAGGCTTGCACATCACCGAAGCCATTGCGACGCAAAAGAATCTGCTGCTCGGTTTTGGCGGTCATCCCATGGCGGCGGGCATGTCGTTGAAAAAAGACGATTTGACATCCTTCCGCAAAGGACTCGGCAAAGCGATTGAAAAACAACTGGGCGACATCGTCTTTGAAGAACCCACGCTTCAGATCGACGCCTGGTTTGGTCTCTCCGACCTGAGCCTTGATCTCGCCGATAGCTTGGAGCTGCTCGCTCCATTCGGCGCCGGCAACCCCGAGCTGACTCTCGCCACGCGCAACGTAACTCTCAAATCTGCCATCGCGCTTGGCAAAACAAAAGAACACCTGCGCTTGAACGTGGAAGATGAAAACGGGGTGATCGGCAGTTTTCTATGGTGGGGCGGCGCGGGCGAAGAACTCCCCGAACCCGGCAGCAAATTCGACATCGCCTATACCCTGCGAGCTACGTCTTACCGCGGGCAAAGACAAGTCACTTTGCAGTTCCAAGAATTTCGTGTCGTCGAAGAAGCGCCGGTTGAAATCAAAGAAACGAGATTGGAGATTCGAGATTTGAGATTGCAATCCAGCCTCTTGAATCTCCAACCCTCCACGCTCATTTGGGCAGAGGGACCAGATCGCTCCGCTGGCGTGAACCGGCTTGACCTAACCCCCGCCGATGAGTTGACCATCTATACCATACCGCCCTCCCCTGCCGAACTTCGCAAAGCGCTTGAAATCGTCAAACCAAAAATTGTGTATGTGTTCGGTATCGCCCCCTCCGAACAAAAGCCCGATGAATTCCTGACTTACCTGGCTGGCTTGTGCAAATTCGTCCTCAACCAACGCCGTGGAGAGACGACGGTCTCCGAACTTGCCGCCGCTTCCGCCGCACGAGAGAGCGCCATCCAACTCGGCTTGGAATGGCTCGCCGCCAGCGGTGAACTCACTGTGAATATCGATGATGATACGGTCACACTGACAAAAGACAAGCAGGAAAAGAATCCCTACCTGCAAGCGGAGTTATTCATCGCCCTGCGCGGAGTATTGAACGAAACATCTGCCTACCGAAAGTATTTTAGGAGTGTGGACGATCTAAGTAGTTTGCTTAACACATAGAATGCCCGGTTTATCAATATCGCGCCAACGTTCAATCGACCTGTTATGACAAAATTGAGACACTTATAATTAAAGCGCCTCAAGGATAAAACCCGACTATGTCCCTTCAGAAC
>JACPVC010000015.1 GCA_016191955.1 Chloroflexota bacterium | reverse complement strand
TGGCGTATCGCCCTTCCCTTCGGCTTCTGTTTTAGGTGGTGTTTCTATCGCAACCTCCTTTCTTATTCCTGCCAACATAGTACAACAAATAAAAAGCGTTTACATTAAAAACACCTTTTAGATTTGAGAGTAATTACAAAATTATTTCGCACGTTGTCTACTCAATTTTGTTTGCGTGTAATCCAAAACTCGATCTCTTTATGCAGCGGATACAAAGGCAACGTCCATGCGCCATACCAAAAACCTGCGAATTTTGTCATCAGTTGTTGCGCGTGTTTTAGTGTGGTGCGGTCGAAATTCAACGGCAAAGAAAGCAATTCTTCCAATTCGGGCTTGAGCGTTTTCCCGGTAAGCCTTTTGAACAAACGGAATTCATATTGCCAGGCATCCAACTCGCCGTATATCGACACTGCTGTCCATATGCCTTGTTGTAGATGACGCACCTCATGCACAAACAAAGTCCACGCACGCGGATTTTCAAGCGCGGACTCCATCGTGTAGTGGACCTTGTTCAAGTAAAAATTTTTTCCCAACGTCCAGAACGCGCCTACGCTCTTCCGCGCCCGCCTCATCCCAACCCGAATGTTGTTTGCCCTCACAAAGCGGACCGCCTCCGCACCCTCTTCGGATGACTCAGTTACCTTTTGAAAATATTGTTCCAACCATTCCGAATGTTTCATAAGCTATTTCAGGGCAGAGTCCATGATTTCGCGCAGGAAATCGACCAACGACTCCATGCCCGAATTCGGCAAGGAGGTATCATCTGCTTTCACGACCATCTTTCTACCGCCGCTTTGAATTTCGACGTCGAACACAAAACAATCTGCGCAAGTAGCAGGTATTTTAGGCGGGGCGAACTCCATATTTTTCACCAATTCTGCTAATTCAGTAAGCTCCTGTTCTGTCAATTTGCCGGTGGCGGTTTTTTGCACCCTTTGGTCAATGACCGTGAAATTGCCATCCGACTTCACTTCGATGGTTCGGAGCATTCCCATGATGCCCCCGGATTGAGTCATGTTAACCGTCCACTCTTCGGCGAGAGCAGGCGGGGTGTAAGCGATTTCCTGCGATAACCCTTTACAGCCCGCCAACAAAGCCGCCGCCAAAATCAAGATCAAACCATATTTCCACATGAGATTTTCTCCTTATTTTGCCAAGCATAGCAAGAAACAGAAGAAGGTGCAACCACACTATTCAGGGTAACCGTAATTGCCTAACACTTTAATATGTCATGCTGAGTAAAGCGAAGCATCTCTACGATTGTCCCAGAGACCCTTCGCTGTTGCTCAGGGTGACAAATTGTAAGGTGATTTGTGTTACTCTGAATAATTGACCAGATCGTAGGTCACGCTTTTAGCGTGACTGTCACGTTTTAAACGTGACCTACATTCCTGTAAAATTCATGATAGCTCCTGATAGACGAATACGATAGAATCGAGCTTGAGGTGTTATGAAAAAAGTAGCGATTCTCGGAATTGGTCAGACCAAAATAGATGAACATTGGGACAAATCCCTGCGCGAGATCGGCGGGGAGGCGGCTTTCCTCGCCATGCAGGATGCAGGCGTAGACAAAGTCGATGCGCTTTATGTGGGCAACATGCTTTCTTCCATGGTCAGCGGACAGAACCAGCTTGGCACTTTTTTTGGCGATTGGGTCGGGTTGTGGAAACAGGAAGCGGTTAAGATCGAAGCGGCATGCGGCTCCGGTGCGGCGGCATTTCGGTCCGCGTTGATGGCGGTCGCCTCGGGTGAGGTCGAATCTGCGCTGGTGGTCGGTGTGGAAAAGATGACCGATAAGGCAGGTAAGGACGTCACTGCGGCGCTCGCGACAGCGGCGGATGCAGATTATGAAGTGGAACAAGGCGTTTCTTTTGTTGGACTCAACGCCTTGGTGATGCGGCGTTACATGTACGAGTTCGGTTGGAAGCACGAAGATTTCGCGCCGTTCTCGATCAATGCGCATGCCAATGCCATACATAACCCGTATGCGCGTTTACACGAAAAAGTAACGGTTGAAAAATTCGAGAAGTCTTCGATGGTGGCAACTCCCATCAACCTGCTGGACGCTTCTCCGGTAGGGGATGGGGCGGCGGCTGTCGTTATCGTCCCGGCAGAGAAGGTGATGCGACAACCCAAGGTGGTGGTGGCAGCTTCGGCGGCGGCAACGGATTCGATTGCTGTCCATTCGCGGAAAGACCCGATGTTCCTGAATGCGGCGTATCTTTCATCGAGACAGGCGTATGAAATGGCGGGAGTGACTCCCGATGATATCGATGTCTTTGAATTACACGATGCTTTCTCTATCATGGCGGCGCTCTCCCTCGAAGCGACCGGCTTTGCTGAGCGAGGTCAGGGAGTGCGGCTTGGGTTGGAGAATCAGATTGGGATCAGGGGAAAAATCCCGGTCTGCACCCGAGGCGGCTTGAAGGCGCGCGGACATCCCGTGGGCGCGACGGGCATGTATCAAATCGTGGAAGTCGCCCAGCAGTTGCGCGGCGAGTGTGGCGCAACCCAGGTGGATGGTGCTATGATAGGTATGGCGCAGAACATTGGCGGTTCCGGCGCTACGATTTTGACGCACATCCTACGGCGCGAGTAATCATTACAATTTCATAATATTCATTTGGTTTTCAGGTGACCTGCTGGCTCTTGAACTAGAATTAATGTGCCTATCCATTTACAAGGAGGACGATATGGCGCCCGAAAAAAGAAAACTGCAACGCAGGAATTTTTCCTATTATATGCGCGTGCTTAATAAAGACACAGGCGAGCTGATCGGTCAGATCACCGATATCAGCACGGGTGGTTTCAAGCTTGAGAGCACCAAACCTATCCCTGTGAATCTGGATATGGCATTGTGCATTGACCAGATGGGTGAGATCTCGTCAAAAAGTTTTATTGTCTTTGCCGCACGCACCCGCTGGTGCGACCGCGACCCCTACGACCCGACGATCTACAATGTAGGTTTCCAACTTGTGAACATGACCCCGGCGGATTATGACGTCTTCGTAAAAATGTTCAATGCCTATGGCGAGCAGAAACAAACCCATCACAAATCGAACACCGATTACATTTGGGGATGAATTTGATAAACGGTAACCAGCGCCCTGTATATCAACGGGGCGCTTTTTATTTAATACAACCAGGAAATAAAACCGTGTAAAATTGCCGCCATGAAAAGATTTATTGTCTGGTTTATTCGCTTCATCATCAAACGTATTGCCAATGTCGAAGCCAGCGGCTATGAAAACCTGCCCGAAAAGGGCGGGTTTGTCATTGCGGTGAACCATCTCGGCTTTCTGGATGCTCCCATGGCGTATTATGCCCTCGACGACTGGAACCTTTTCATCCCCGTTGCCGAGAAATGGGAGGAGAGCCCCATTCTGCGCTGGCTGGGCAAACATCTCAACGCCATCTTCATCGACCGCTTCAACCCGGACCTGAAAGCCATGCGCGAAATGATGAATCGCATGGCGGATGGACAGACTCTCGTCATCGCGCCGGAGGGCACACGTGCCCGCGACGAAAAGATGGCACAGGGCAAACCCGGAGTCGCCTATCTTGCTTCAAAGATGGGCTGGACGATCTTGCCTGTTGCCATCAGCGGCTCTGAAGACCGTATCGTGCTTCATAACCTCAAACACTTCAAAAAGACCTCCATTCACCTCAAGGCAGGGAAATCCTTTACCCTACCGCCATTCCCGAAAGAGAACCGCGAAGAAAAACTACAGGAATACACCGACGAGATCATGTGCCGGATCGCCGTCATGCTGCCTGAAAAGAATCGCGGCTATTATGCCGAGCACCCGCGTTTGAAGGAATTCCTGGCAGAAAAACAGTGAGCGACTTTCTTCGTTTTTGTGCCAGAAAAATTCTGCCCCTGATCGCGGATATCGAAGTCCGCGGCGATGTGAGCAAACTGCCCAAAGGCGGGTATATGCTCGCGTCCAACCACCTCGGCAGGCTGGACTCACTGGTTGTGTATTACGTCATTGATAACGATGACCTCATCCACCCGTTGACGGATAAGTACAAGAAATACTGGTACGGCAGGCTTGCGGGGAAAATCTTCAATGTCACCTGGCTCACGCGCGGTGAAGCGGATATGAGTGCGATAAAAGAATTTATCTCCCGTCTGAAAAGCGGCGCGATAATGATTATTGCGCCAGAGGGTACGCGGTCAAAAGCGGTAAGTTTATTGAAAGCGGAGCCGGGCGCGATCTATATTGCCAATGCTGCTAATGTGGGCATTGTCCCCGTCGCATTGACCGGCACCGAAGACGCCGATGTGCTTACGCGTTTGAAGAAGTTCCAGCGTTTGAAGATCACCATCACGGCTGGCGATGAATTGTATTACCCGCCGAATATCAAAGCCGTCAAAGGCGCAGAGCGGGATGCGTTGTTGCAAAATTCCATCGATGAATTATTCTGCCGAATCGCAGCGATGCTGCCGGAGAGGTATCGGGGCTATTACAAGGACTTTCCTAGGGTGGAAGAACTGTTGAAGAGCGGTCCGTAGGTTCAGAAGTTCAGACGTATTTCAAGAAGGAGGAAAGATGAATACTGTTTGCAGCGAAGTTGGTTTCCTTCTCTATCGGCTTATTGCATCCATGCGAAAGTAGTCCTCTGAACCTCTGAGCTTTTGCCTCTTAGCTCTTCTATCGACAAAACCTACACCCGCGCCTCTCCGCCTCGACGATGGCTTGGTCA
>JACPVC010000014.1 GCA_016191955.1 Chloroflexota bacterium | reverse complement strand
TTCAGAAAATCCAGCATTTTTTGAGCCACTTCCAGGGAAGAAAGCCCGTTGCTTTTGGCATACCATTGGTAAACAACGATCAACAGAATCCAGAAGGACAACGCCCCGATTTTTTGCATATGTACTTGAAACCAGGTTTTTGTTCGCAGAGTGGGATTCGAATTTTCCATGTCCATAAAGGTGTTTCCTCCCCGAATAGAGGAAAAAGCCCAAAAAATTCTTACCCTTCCTGAAACATGAGTTTGGAAGGTAGTAAGATATATTTGATGAAAGAATTCATCAGTATGTAGAAAATAAATGAATGGAAGAGAACATGGAAATTGACAAACCCCTGCTCAAATCTTTGCTAATCATGGCGGATATCATCGAAGCGCGCGATCCCTACACAGGCGGACATGTTTGGCGGGTTTCCCAATTTGCAAAATTACTGGCGACCAAAATCGGCTTGCCCGAAGATAAAATCATCAAGATCAGTATCGCCGCCTACCTGCACGATCTGGGCAAGGTCGGCATACCTGACGACATTTTGAAAAAGGCTGAGGCGCTTACCGAGGCTGAATACGCGATCATCAAAACCCACCCGTCCATTGGTGGAAAATTGCTCAGCAGTCACCCTCTGGCAGAGATGGTCACCTCAGCCGCAAATGAACATCACGAGCGAATGGATGGCAAGGGGTATCCAAATGGACTACACGGCGAACAAATCTCATTGGTCGCGCGGGTCATCAGCATTGTGGATGCCTTCGATGCCATGACCAGTACCCGCCCTTATCGCAAAGGGATGACCGTTGAAACTGTCTTATCCATTCTCGAAAAAGAGTCGGGTACACAATTTGATCATGAACTTGTTGCACACATGCGTGAACTTGGATCCTCGGGCGATTTGTCTCACATTGTTGGGCACACTGCAACTGGGCTTCCCGTTGTCACCTGTCCACACTGCGGACCGGTGATTGCCATTCCTCGTAACACGCGCAATGGCGAAATTATTTATTGCCGCGCATGTCATTCAGAACTGACTCTCCATAAAGTCGGAAATACTTTTGAAGCCGAAATGACGGGCATGACCGACGATCCGCGCAACCTGGAACCAGTTGCAAACGAGGATGCTGTGAATGATATTTTGGCGCAAATAGGGTAAGGGAAACCAGGCGATTCTCCTCTAACCGAATAAAGGAGCGACCATGTTTAGAAACTGGATATTCTGGATTCTCGCAACTGGATTGATACTTTCTGCCTGCGCATCGACTTCTCCGCCAACTTCCGCTTCTTCCTCACCTCAGCCTGCTTCCGTTACCGAATCGTCTTCTTCCCCTTCCGATTTGATCACTCCCACCTTGCTCCCCGAAGAGTCACCTCCTGCCCGCGCGGAGAGCGAATTCACCACCGACTTCAGCAAACACAGCGTACCATATAGCGAAATCCTCTTGGGAGGTCCGCCTAAGGATGGAATCCCTGCCATTGACGAACCCAAATTCATTTCAGTCGGCGAAGCGAATGAATGGCTCAAAGATCGAGAACCCGTCGTCTTTATCCAGGTCGGCGATGACGCGCGCGCCTATCCCATCCAAATCCTGATCTGGCATGAGATCGTCAACGACACCGTCGGGGGCGAGCCGCTTCTGGTGACGTTCTGTCCGTTATGCAATACAGCCATCGCCTTCAAACGCACATTCAACCCTTCGACAGGCTCAGGGCAGGTTGGACAGGTTCTCGATTTCGGCACAACGGGTAGATTGCGATACAGTAACCTGATCATGTACGACCGCCAAACTGAAACCTGGTGGCAGCAAGCCACAGGCGATGCGATTGCAGGCGAATACACAGGCGCGCAACTGGAGTTTTACCCTGCTTCCATGATCTCGTGGGGTGACTTCAAAGACTTGTATCCCAACGGCAAGGTGCTTTCTCGCGATACAGGTCATCCGCGCGACTATGGCAGGAATCCATATTTTGGATACGACGATATCACCCAGACTCCATTCTTGTACGATGGCACAACGCCTGACCAACTCCCTCCAATGGCGCGGGTATTGACCGTTGATCTGAATGGCGAAGCGGTTGCTTATCCGTATGATGTGTTACGTGAATTGAATGTCATCAATGATATGGTCGGCGGAGAAGATATTGTCGTCTTCTGGGCAGAGGGAACGGCCTCTGCACTTGACACAAGCAACATACCCGAGGGGCGAGAGGTCGGCTCGGCGGTCGTGTACTCGCGATTAATTGATAACCAGGAACTTGAATTCGAATTCAAAGATGGGAAAATCCTTGACACGCAGACAAGCAGTGAATGGAATATTCTTGGTCAAGCGATTGCGGGCGAAATGGAAGGCAAACAACTCACACCTGTTGTGTCCATCAACCACTTCTGGTTTTCATGGGCGGCGTTCAAACCCGAGACGAGAATATATCAGCCATAACAAGAACGTCCCGAAGGTTTTCTGGAAAGAGCCTTGCCAGGCATACAAACCTTCGGGATGTTTTCAAGAATTACATCTTCCTCCATTCAAGGAATTGCAGGGTGGCGAAGACATCAACAATGGCGGCAATGATGCCGACCACCCATTTGCCCTCCACGGAAAAAGGTACCCAGCCTGTAAGTAAAAGCACGATGCTTAGCAATACCCAGGTCGAATCACCGATCACGGCAAAGAGGACGAAGGATCGGGATATTTCCGTGCGGGATGCATTGACGTAGATCAATGCGACATAGCCGACCAGCCCAATTCCCAAAAGCAAGATGACGCGAGACGCATTCTCAATGCCGAGAAAGCGCGCTACGGAAGCGGATGCAAAGGTGAAGAGTAGTCCGCTAACACCTGAGAAGATAGCATTGCCGAACAGAATCCGACGAATGGAAGTTTGACGTATTGATGTAATCATTAGGTTCTCCTTAATTATTGGTCTTATGGTCAGCTTTGGGGAGTTGCGGGCGAGGAGGTAGCTTCCGAGTCAGAGGGTGAAACCGAAGAAGAATAGGTTGACGATCAAGGAGAATGTGATGGGCACGGATGGATTCTACATCATGGCAGTCCAATTGAAGAAACCTAATCTTCCAGGGCTATCGTATCTAAATTCGATTTTGTGGCAGTTTTTGGTACTCTGTGTAACTTTTTTGTGTTGTGCTTGGCTTCCGACCTCCTTATGTTTGTAAAGTCAGGTCTCACAAGATATCTTGCAAGGCAAAAATCGGAAATGGTATGCCGATTCCGACAAGGACATCGCCCCACAACGTAATTTTTGGGTTGCGGGAGCAGATTTTATGCACAAAATTAGATGCGATGTCCCAGTTGAAGTCCACGGTGCGGATACCCGGAGTAGCCCAGCGACCATTCTGGAACATGGCAACCTTACCAGCACGGAAACCGGGTTCAGGATCTTTACCGTACGGAGTGGCAACATCATAGTCTTGATAGCGCGAGCGCTGGAGTCGAGACCAGCGAGGGATTCTTCGGTGTTGAGCGCACAAGCGGTGCGGTCTTCATTGAAGAAACCGCCGCCAGAAGCATTCAACCAAACAGAAGCGCCATAACCGTAAAGGCTCATCTGTAAACAATGTGCGGACGTTAGAGAACGTCCGCCTACGCCAGCGTAAAAGACGCTCTCTAGCGTCGGACTTGGAAAACGCACACGCCTTACACATGAGCCACCGTAAATAACAGAGCCAAGAGCGCGGGTAGCCTGAGAAACTTCAAGAAAGGATTCCCAGTTCCATTCGCCGTTGGCAGCCAATTCGCGAGGATCGGGAGCGCCAGCTTCATTGATCAAATCCATGTTCAGGTAAAGCGCAAAGGTGGAAACGTCGCGCGGTAAACCCCAGAGAGCGCCAGAGTCAGCGCCAGTGGTGCTGGTCTCGGGATTGAAGGTCAGGTGGTACATCGGACCTTCGTAGAAATCAGTCACAGCGAAACCGTCCGTGTTGGCAGCGAGGTTGGCAGCGTTGAGGATCAAGCCACGAGTAGCAAAGTCCGCCACATCGGTTCCGGGAATCCAGAAGACATCAAGAGCGGTGCCGGCTGCAATTTCAGCGCGGAGTTGATCTTGATAATTCGCACCTTCAGAACCCGTAATGCATCAAGATAAAATGTTACTTTGATGGGTTCGTTGCATCAAGAAGAAATGTTACCGAGAAAGTTTCCAAAGTTTGGCGGTTTTGAGGTCAATCGAGCGGCAGAAACCATCGCGGCGATCCTGCGAACAATCCTCTTCCATCGGACCAGTAATCAACCCAATGCGTTTGTGCCCAAGTGAGATCAAATGTTGAGTGGCTTCATACGCCACTTTTTCATCATCCAACGAGATCGAGCACACAAGTTCATCATGTGAACGGGCACCCACGAAAACCACCGGGAATTCCTTCGGAATGTGCATGTAGCGTTCATCAGCATATGGATTGATGACGATCAACCCATCCACCCGGCGGTGCCCCACCAACTCATCCACCAAGCCCTGAAACGCCTGCGGGTCTGAAGCCGACGACGACAACACAAAATAATTGTTCTTTCGGGCTTCCGTCTCGGCGCCTTCCATGATGCTGGCAAAGGTATAG
>JACPVC010000013.1 GCA_016191955.1 Chloroflexota bacterium | reverse complement strand
CCAATGCAGGATGATCGAATTGACCGATGCCGCAAATTTCCCGGTCAATAGCAGACCGAGATAGTCGATGGGTTCAAGAAATTTATAGGTGCGTTGGTAGATTTCCGGGTGAACGTACTTGAGATAAAGAATATGCGCGATGGGGTCTTTGCCTGAGAACCCCGGCAGCCCGCCTGTGCGCTGAATCCACTTCGCAAGTTTGCCGATGGCGTATCCCTCCACTTTGATAAGACCGTCGACTATTTGTCGTATGTATGGTTCGCCGCGCGAGTCCATCCAGTTGATGGCATTGCCGAGCGCGTTTCCGTCGCGGTCCACGGCGACCGTCCCAGACCATTGACCCGTGGTTGCAATGGCATGAATATCTTCATTTGGGACGAGCTTTCTGCCAAGCAGGCGTTTGACCGCCGTGTTGATCGAGTCCCACCACTCGGCGGGAGATTGTTCCGCGCCGCCGTTCGGCAATAGCAATACATGATTTTCCTGAAATTCACTTCCGATCAATTCCCCCTGCAACGAAAATAAGGCTACCTTTGGTCCCGACGTTCCCAGATCGATGGCAAGAATGTACTTCTCCGAAGTCATGTCCGCTCCTCCTCATGAAATAGTCAAACCTTTACGTCTCGAATTGTACACCCCACTATTACAGAACACACAAAACTTTAGCTCCGCGAATCTTCCCCTGCTTCATTTCGATCAACGCCTGGTTCGCGTCTTTCAATTCGTATTCCTGAAACTCTGGCTTGATGCTCGCCTCTGCCGCTACCTGCAAAAACTCGCGCACATCGTCGCGTGTCACATTCGCCACACTTTTGACTTCCTTCTCCATCCATAAATGCGCGGGGTAATTCAATTGGAGGAGGACATCCTTATCCTTTTCCTCTTTACGGATCGCGTTGACGACCAGTCTTCCCCCGGCTCTCAGACATTTCAACGCCTCGATATCTGGACCCCAAACTGGGGTGGTGTCTATGACCGCATCCAACGCCTCAAGCGGACTCTGATCTATCATCCCCGCCCAAGCCGCCCCCAGCAACAAAGCAAACTCGCGCTCGGCTGGGTTTCTGCTGAACACAAAAATCTTCGAGTTGGGAAATTTATGCCTTGCCAGTTTCAACACCAAATGGTTCGACCCTCCGAATCCCATCAAGCCAAGCGCTTGCCCATCTTGCAAATTGCTCAGTCTCAATGACCGATATCCGATTGCGCCCGCGCACAACAACGGCGCAGCCTCTGAATCTGAAAGCGACTTGGGAATGGGGTGTACAAAATCCGCGCGGACTTTCATGTATTCGGCATACCCGCCGTTGACGTCGCGACCCGTCGCTTTGAATTCGAGGCAAAGATTCTCGCGTCCGCTTTTGCAGAAGTCGCACACGCCGCACGCGGATGCTATCCAGGCCACGCCCACGCGTTGACCAACCGTCAAACCTGGCGTTAGAGAACGCTTGCTGCGCGGTTCTTCTTCGATCACACCAACCACTTGATGCCCCAAAATCACCGGCAATTGCGGTGGAGGCATCCTGCCTTCGATCTCGTCTAATTCCGTGTGACAGACTCCGCAGCGAGTGACGCGCAAGAGCACTTCGCCGTCAGCAAGAATCGGCTCGGGGTGTTGAACCAGCTTCAAAGGCGGATGAGCCGCGTTTACATCCCCAAGAGATTCGAGCAGCATCGCCTTCATTTTAGCGGAAGGGATGCTGCAAATTCTACGCCGATCTTGACCCATTGGGCGAGTTGTTTGGCTGTTTTATAACCGTCAGGTTCCACCATCAGCCAGCCCTTCATGGCTCGCGGTCCGTTTTTCATGGTAAAGACCTTGACGTGCTTGCGCTTGAGAAGCTTTTCATACTTGTCACTGCTCACACGCACAATCATATCGCCGCGGAGGATGCCGCAAGCCATATTACCGTTAAGCATATAACCCACGCCGCCGAACATCTTTTTCTCAATGACCGGCACCCCCTTCAGTTCCGCGCGTATCCGTTCTGCGAGTTTCAAGTCGTACGCCATCTCACCTCATCACTGATTACTGATTACTGTTCTTACCCTATCCCGTCCCAAACTGCCTGTCGCCCGCGTCGCCCAACCCCGGCACTATATATGCACGCTCATTGAGATGATCGTCAATCGCGGCAACATAAATATCGATATCGGGGTGCGCGGCTTGCATGGCTTTGATTCCCTCCGGCGCGGCGATCAGCCCGACGAATTTGATCTTGGTCACGCCCCAGCGTTTGAGCACCTCGGCGGTTGCAGTGGCAGAACCGCCCGTGGCGAGCATCGGGTCGAGGATCAGGCAGACGGCGACGCGCGGCTGAATGGGCAGCTTGTTGTAATACTCCACAGGCTTGAGCGTCTTTTCATCGCGGTACAAACCGATGTGCCAAACCTCGGCGCTGGGCATCAATTCCCAAATGCCTTCCACCATTCCCAACCCAGCGCGCAAAATCGGCACGAGACCGATCTTTTCCTGCAATTGCTGCGCAGTCATTTTTGCCAGCGGGGTTTCGATCTCCACTGGGGCTGTGGCGAGGTCGAGAGTGGCTTCATATGCAAGAAGTCCCGCAATCTCTTTAACGAGCTGGCGGAACTTCTTGGGTTTGGTGTCTTTATCTCTGAGGATCGAAAGTTTATGAGCGACAAGCGGATGTTTCGAGGCGTAAACGTTGGACATAAAAACTTCTCCGAATTTAAGTTGCTTACCTTACCCGATTGATCGTAGGGGCGACCCGTCCAGGCTTTACAAGTTGCACAACCCAAAATGTAGGGTCGCCCGGGGGCAAGAAGACTTTCCACATAAAGGGCGACCCTCCATTTGCGCAACACAGTTATCTTGGATTTAGACGGGTCGCCCCTACTGCATAGGGTAATTGAGTTACTTTATTATAGCCGTCTAGGTGATTTTTGACCCATGACATTTGACGGTGAATTTCGTACATTAGAATGGAGCAAGGAGCCAATCATGAAACTCGAAGGCTTGCACATTCTGCTGACGTACAAATGCACCTACGAATGCGACCACTGTTTCGTGTGGGGCAGCCCCTGGCAAAACGGAACACTTACACTGGAGCAGATCGAAAATATCCTCAACCAGGCAAAAGATGCTGGAGTCCAGTCTATTTATTTCGAGGGTGGCGAACCATTCCTCTTTTACGCCATCTTGAAACAAGCCGTTCACAAAGCGGCAGATATGGGCTTTTCGGTGGGCATCGTTTCAAACGCCTACTGGGCAACCTCCGTTGCCGATGCCGAGGAATGGCTGTATCCACTAATGGGCAGGCTGGCAGACCTCACGGTCAGCAGCGACCTGTTCCATTGCGGTGAGTGTTTGGGCGAGCGCCCGCAGAATGCGATTGTCGCCGCCAAGTGGTTGGGCATCCCAACCGGCATGATTAGCATTGCCCAGCCGAAGGAAGATACAAAATCATCGCATGGTCAGATCGAAGATGAAAGCGCCGTCATGTATCGCGGGCGTGCCGCCGAAAAACTTGCGCGAAAAGCGCCCAGCCATCCTTGGGAGGAATTTGATGCCTGCCCGCATGAAGATTTGCGCGAACCGGGGCGCGTCCATCTCGACCCGTTCGGAAATCTGCATATCTGTCAGGGCATTGTAATCGGCAACCTGTTTGAAAAACCCTTGAAGCAGATCTGCGAAGAGTATGATATGGAATCCCACCCAATCTGTGGACTCCTGCACTCGGGCGGACCCGCCGCGCTGGTGACGGAGTACAACCTTCCCCACGCTTCCTCCTACGCCGACGCCTGTCACCTGTGCTACGAAGCGCGGGTTGCGCTGAGG
Source organism: Chloroflexota bacterium (assembly GCA_016191955.1). GTDB lineage: Bacteria > Chloroflexota > Anaerolineae > Anaerolineales > Villigracilaceae > Villigracilis. Next base: position 6,152 of record JACPVC010000013.1, on the reverse strand, counting down.
GCGCGTTTTCCCGACCTGCTTGCACCAGATCAAATGTATGGAGTTGTGGAATGAACGGAAATAATTTTATGGCTTGGGTCTTATGCTCGCTTGCATATGGGTTATTGAGCGGCATGATGCTCATCACCGTCATAGGCTGCAAGACCGGCAAAAAATATACGCTGCCCGTCGAGTATTTTGAGAAAGATGGATATCTGTGGGTAGTCACCAGTCGAGACCGAACCTGGTGGCGCAACCTGCGAAACGGGGCGGATGTTGAACTACTTCTCAAACATAAGCCCGCCCTTGCGCACGCCGACCTTGTGACCGAGTTTGAGCAGGTCGAAACGCATTTGCATGATTATCTGCGTCACGCTCCGATGGCGGCAAAGCCAATGGGCATTCGTGTGCAGAACAAAACCCCAAATGACGAAGACCTTGCCCGTGTTGCCAAAGAGCGGCTTTTTGTGCGAATTAAATTAGCGGGATAACACGAATGGCAACATGCCGAGCAACGCGCAAACTTTCTTGCAATACGATGACCCCGAAGGGGTTAAATGATTATAGCTTGATGTTTTTTTAAATCCAACCTCGAAGAGGTGTCATAGTTGTTTGAAACTATGTCATCCCTTCGGGATTTACTGCGTATGGCTGGTATATCAACAAGGTTAAGTTGTAGGGCAAGATGCCATCTTGCCAGGGCAATTTGGTAAATTGCCCTACATTCTTATCCTGGTACTGCACTTAGTTACTCACCTTACGCACCTACGCTTCGACTACGAGCGGGAGAAGCACCCGCTCAGCGCGGCAGCCGTCCTGCCTGCACCGTGCGCCGGCACGCGTGAGCGGAGCGACGAGTGAATCCTGAGCTTGTCGAAGGACGAGGAGCGCAGTCGAAGGGCGAGGGATGCGGGAAAGTAAAATCACGTAAGGTGAGTTAGTTATTTAGAAGGATAGGGAACTGAATGTTGCCCAAAGAGTAGCGCCAACGATAATCAAGATTACCAGCATGATGAACCCGGTGATCAAGCAACTGAAACCGAATGACCAGGCTGTGATCTTCTTTGCTGTATCGGTGTAACTCGCTACCATGGGAGCATAGGCGCTTGCCACGCTGGACGCGTAAGCACCGACATCATAGACCTGTGAATTTGATAACCCTTCCACGGTGCGGCGCGCATCCGCTTCGCTGACGCTGGAGAAGCTCATGTATTTTTGAATGGCTTCTTCCTTCTTACCTTGCTGGGCAAGCTGCACCACCTGCGACCATTGCGCTCCATAGCCCATCATTGAGCCCATGTCGATACCGAACATCCCCGCCCCTGATGAAGACTGCTGCTGGGACGACGATGCCGGTTTCCGCAAACTCTCAGGGATGATAACAGCGCTGCCACAATACGGGCATTTGGCTGTGCTTTCCCCGCCGGGCGGGTCGATGGGACCTCCGCAACTGGGACATTTGATAAGTTTCATCGTGTAATCAGACATGGCATTACTCCTCTAGGTTGGCAATGACTGGGATTTTAGACGCGCGGGTGTGTTTGGGTATAGGTGCCATTCGTACTATTGGATTGCGTCGTTGCTTATTGTATATAGAGAAGCTTCGGATTAGAATCACAAATAGACCAATTTCATGAGGAGACGTCCATGACCGAACAGTTTACGTTTGGCGGTGAGATCGTTTGGAGCCCGGCGCAAGAGCAAGTGGAAGGCGCGAACCTGACTGCCTTCATGCGAATGTGGGGCATCAGGGACTTTGAAGCGTTGATGCAAAAGTCCACGGGGGATGTGGCATGGTTCACCGAGGCTGTCTTGAAATTTTTAGATATTCAGTTTTACGAGCCATATTCCAAAGTCGTTGACTTGAGCGCAGGCATTCAATTGCCTAAGTGGTGTGTGGGTGGCAAGCTGAACATCGTCCATAACTGCGTGGATAAATGGACAGCCCCACAAGGGGACGATGTGGACGCTGGACGACGGACGATGCCCGCCATTGTCTTTGAAGGAGAAGAGGGGATAACGCGGACGTTAACCTATGCAGACTTAAATAGAGAAGTGAATAAAGCGGCAAATGCCTTGCATTCCCTGGGACTTGGCAAGGGCGATGCAATCGGTATCTTCATGCCGATGACGCCGGAGATCGTGGTCGCTTTGCTGGCGATTGCGAAGATCGGCGGAATAATCCTGCCATTGTTCTCCGGCTATGGGGCGGGAGCCATCGTCTCGCGCATGGTGGATGCGGGAGCCAAAGCCCTCTTCGCTGCAGATGGAGCCTTTCGGCGCGGCAAGGCCGTAGAGATGAAGTCCATTGCCGATGAGGCGGCGGAGCAGATTCCAACTTTGAAGCACATGATCGTCTTGAAACGCACAGGGCAGGAAATAAAGATGAAAGACGAAAGAGATTATTGGTGGCATGAGTTGGTGGATTCGCAGAACGATGTTTGTGAGACGGAGAAAACTGACGCCGAAGATCCGTTGATGATTATTTACACCTCCGGCACAACAGGAAAACCGAAAGGCGCGCTGCATACTCATTGTGGATTTCCCATCAAAGCGGCACAGGATATGGCGTTTGGTACAGATGTGCATGGCACTTCGACTGCACTCCTCGGCGAGCACTCGTCGCTCCGCTCAGTGCGGCAAGATATCATTTATTGGATGACAGACATGGGCTGGATGATGGGTCCGTGGCTGGTGTTTGGAAGTTTGATCCTCGGCGCGACGATGTTCTTATACGATGGTGCGCCTGATTTTCCAACGCCGAGTCGTTTATGGGAACTGGCAGAGAAACATAAGATCAACCAGATGGGCGTTTCGCCGACATTGATCCGTTCGTTGATTCCGCATGGGGATGAGCATTTCAAGAGGCACGACTTATCCACGTTGAAGTGTTTTGCGTCTACGGGTGAGCCGTGGAACCCGGACCCGTGGATGTGGTTGTTCGAGAAAGTGGGTGGAAGCAAAATTCCAATTATCAATTACTCCGGTGGGACGGAGATTTCCGGCGGAATTGTGATGGGAAATATGTTGTTGCCGCTCAAGCCATGTGCCTTCTCCGCGCCCTGCCCAGGCATGGATGCGGATGTAGTCGATGAGAATGGCAAGTCGGTTCGGAATGCGGTGGGTGAGTTGGTTATCAGAGCGCCGTGGATCGGGATGACGCGCGGATTTTGGAAGGACAAGCAGCGCTATTTGGATACCTATTGGTCGCGCTGGGAGAATGTATGGGTGCATGGTGATTTTGCGGCAGTGGATAACGACGGCTTGTGGTATATCCTCGGTCGTTCGGACGATACGATCAAGATTGCGGGCAAACGACTGGGTCCGGCTGAAGTGGAGTCGATTCTCGTCCGGCACGAGGCGATTGTGGAGGCGGCGGCGATTGGAGTGCCGCACGAGGTCAAGGGGAGTGAACTGGTCCTTTTCGCAGTGACAGCTCCCGGCGTGGAAAGAAGCGCGGCTCTTAGTCGCGAATTACATGAAATGGTGGTGGCAGAGATGGGAAAACCGCTTGCGCCAAAAGCCATCCTGTTTGTGAGTGATCTGCCCAAAACGCGTAATGCCAAGGTAATGCGTAGGATGATCCGCGCGGCGTATCTGGGATTGGAATTGGGCGATACATCGTCATTGGTCAACCCGGCGGCTGTGGAGGAGATTCGAAACGTAAGATAGATAGCCGAGCACGGCGGCAGGCGCGCTTATTGTCTCATGTAAAAGATGCAGATTTGACCTATACTGGAATCGTATCGATAAATGGAGGATGATGTGAAAGCCAAATTCAACCTTTTTGTTTTGAGTCTCATCTTTACCGCGCTTGCCTGTGGGACGGGCACTGCCACCCCGGTGCCGCCCGCAGCTCCAACAGAAATCGTCGTTGTTACGTCTACGATTCAAGCATCGTCTGAGCCGACAAAAATTGCGCATGCGATGATCCCTGGTGAGTTTCCCTCCGAGCCAGGTGGGATTGTGGGCGACCAGGATTCTTCCATTACGGCAGAAGAGAAACGCGCTCCAAGCGGGGACCGGTTTACGTTCAGCCGTTTTGAGCGCCCATTCAACGCCGAAACCATGGACGTATATTATCCGTCCATCGATATTCAGGGCGCAACCTTTTATCAAGATGACCTTTGGCTTTACGTTGAGATCGTCTTGAAAGATACGGGCGATGAAGCATTCTCCCTCGACGGGAAATATGGCTTCGAGATCGACCTGGATACGGCTGGCGGCGGGGATTTGCTTGTGCTGGCTTCGCAGCCCGCTTCTACTGAATGGTCAACAAGCGGGGTGGAGGTATGGGAGGATACCAACGATGACGTCGGCGGCGTGACCCCGACCATCACAGATAAAACCCCTCCGGCTTGTGACGGTTTTGAAACCCTTCTTTTCGGGGGCAATACACTCGATGACCCCGACCTGGCTTGGGCGAGAGTTTCGCCCACCGACCCGCACGCGGCTCAAATCGCCGTCAAGCGCGATCTTTTGAATGGGGATTCGACCTTCCTGGTGGGTATGTGGGCGGGCAATGGTGACCTGTCTCATGAGTTGTTCGACATCAATGACCTGTTCACTCACGAGCAGGCAGGAACATCTCTGGCGGAGCTGCCCATTTTTTACCCGATCAAAGAGGTTTCAGAGTTGGATAATACTTGTCGTATGGCAATCGGGTTCCAGCCGAGGGGGAACGAGCCGGGGCTTTGTCCGCTGCCGATAAAGCCGGGTCAAGAGCCCGATGAGCCGGGCGGTTGCCCTCCTGAATTCATCGTCTGCTTCAATTTTGGGAATCAGACCGTTTGTGTTTGCGCGCAGCCGTAGATCCCTTCGGGATTAGATGCATGAGGAAAGTAAAAAACATGGCTGGCATGAATGTGCCAGCCATGTTTTTGTGTGCATTATAATTATTCAGTCTCGCAATTCGTGAGAAAAGGAGTTTGAATGAAAAACGTTCGAAGTGTGATCCTGGGTTTGACCTTTTCGTTGGTGGTCATTCTGACCTCCTGCGGATCGCCAACCCCCGAGGTGGTGACAGTTGTGGTGACGGCAACACCGGCTCCGGCAACCGAAGCGCCGACGGCGGTGCAGACCCAGCCTCTCGCGCCGGTAACGCTTGGTGGACCGCAAAGCGGTGAAACGATCAAATGGATCGACGGCAGTGCGCTGGTGTATATCTCTGCCGGGACGTTCACCATGGGTTACGGCGGCGACGCTCCCGTTCACAGCGTTTCGTTGGATGCGTATTGGATCCAACAGACCAAGGTGACAAATCAAATGTACAACCAATGTGTGAAGGCGGGCGCTTGCTCTTCGCCCACACAGGAACTCGGCGGACCGGTGTTTACCAATCCGGGTTTTGCCAGCAATCCCGTCGTCGGTGTCACGTGGGACCAGGCACAGGCATATTGCACCTGGATTCAGGGAAACCTGCCCACCGAAGCCCAATGGGAGAAGGCGGCGCGTGGCGCCAACGGGAATACGTATCCCTGGGGCAGTTCCGCGCCGACCTGCGACCTGCTAAATTTTTCCAACTGTTATGGGCGCACGACCAATGTCAACACATACGATGCGGGCAAGAGTCCGTTTGGCTTGTACGACATGGCGGGCAATGTCTTCGAATGGGTCTTCGATTGGTATGACGCAAATTATTATGCGACCTCGCCCGCAGACAACCCAACCGGACCGCAGACCGGTCAGTATCGCAGCGTGCGTGGCAGTTCGTTCGAAACGTCAGACGTGCAGGCGGATTCTGCCATTCGCCGTTACAACGAACAGGGCGACAGTGGGCGTGACATCGGCTTCCGCTGTGCGGTGCCAAATCCACAGCCGTTTGCGCCATACTGTCAATTGACTGCTCATGTGCCTGCTAATCAATTGGAAGCTTCCATGTCTTGTGCCTTGCCCGAGGGCGTAGTCACCAGTCAATACTGCCAGAACGGCGACGGGTATGGTGTTGTGCAGATCTCCTTTGATGCAACATGGGAGGAGCGCGGTACACGCATTCAGTGTGTAGAAAAAGTGGAAGGCGGTCTTCGTACTCTTACGTGCAAAGGTCCGCGCGGGATCGAATCGACCAATGAAGTGCTGGTGTGTAACCCGGCGTGTACCAACCAGCCGGATGTTAGCAGCCTGAACGCTTTTTGTGATGCCGGTTATACGCTCGACCCCTCAACCGGGACTTG
>JACPVC010000012.1 GCA_016191955.1 Chloroflexota bacterium | reverse complement strand
CTTTTTTGCCGCGAATTTCGCGAATTCGCACTGATTTTAAAACCAATTCGCGAAAATTCGCGTAATCCGCGGCTGAAGCTCTTGTTTCTTTGGCTTGGAACGGCGATCCCTTTCCGTCGTGGCTTTACTCAGCATGACAAGGCAGCCATTAAACACACACAGCCGAGACTCCCGACAGAATCGGTCTCGGCTGTGAGAAATGTCTGGGTTGGGGTACCAGGCTCCGGGTCCAAGAGAGAGGCGTTGCCGGAGATAGGTCGAAATTCGTGGCGGAAGCCCGTCACGTTCGGCACTTGTAGATTTTAGGGTGAAGCCAGTTGGCTCAAGTTCATATTCCTATGGTCGGACTTCACAAGTTAACTCCCTAAACCGGGGGAGGATCGTGCGCGAATTTTCCAGTCAGTTCAAAGCAAGAGACCGCAAAGCGGAAGGTGTCTTAGATTTTCTTAATTATACATGAATTTTGAGAGTTGTTAACATAACTTTTTCATATCGGAGGGGTAATAGATGATGTATATCGTGACAAAAGGAACTATGAGATTTTAGTCGGCTGTGCAATAATTTGGCGTATCAAATTTCTGGAGGCAACATGGCTAAGTTCACACGTGAAGATGCTCTTGAATACCATCGTTTGAAAGGCAAGCCCGGCAAGGTGGCAATTGTGCCCACCAAGCCGATGGACACCCAACGAGACCTTAGTTTGGCGTATTCCCCGGGTGTGGCAGAGCCGGTTTTGGAGATCGAGAAGAACCCCAGCGATGCCTATGAATACACTTCCAAGGGTAACCTGGTGGGTGTGGTCACTAACGGCACAGCGATCCTTGGTCTCGGTGACCGTGGCGCTTTGGCGAGCAAGCCCGTAATGGAAGGCAAAGGCGTTCTCTTTAAGAAGTTTGCCGACATCGATGTATTCGATATTGAACTCAACACGCACGACCCTGATGAGATCATTAAGGTGGTTGCTGCCATGTCTCCGACCTTTGGCGGCATCAACCTGGAAGATATCAAAGCCCCTGAATGCTTTTATATTGAAGAAGAACTGAAGAAGATGCTGGACATTCCCGTCTTCCACGACGACCAGCATGGCACGGCGATTATTTCCTCAGCGGGTTTGGCGAACGCTTTGGAGATTGTCGGCAAGAAACATGAAGAAATCCGCATCGTTATCTCTGGTGCGGGCGCTTCGGCAATCTCCTGCGCGGAACTGGCGATCCGTTGGGGCGTGAAGCGAGAAAACATCATGCTGTGCGATAGTAAGGGCGTGGTGTACAAGGGGCGCAAGGAAGGCATTAACAAGTACAAGGAACGCTTCCTTGTCGAGACCGATGCGCGAACTCTCTCCGATGCCTTGCGCGGCGCCGACGTTTTCTACGGCTTGTCTGTGGCGAATGTAATGACGCCGGATATGGTCAAGTTGATGGCAAAGGACCCGATCATCTTCGCGATGGCAAACCCCGACCCGGAGATTCGCCCTGAATTGGCGAAGGAAGCGCGCAAGGATGTCATCATCGCGACCGGGCGTTCCGATTACGCCAACCAGGTTAATAACGTATTGGGCTTCCCGTTCATCTTCCGTGGCGCGCTGGATGTCCGTGCGAAGCAGATCAACGAAGAGATGAAACTTGCCGCATCCAAAGCGCTGGCAGCGTTGGCAAAGGAAGATGTGCCCGATTCAGTCATCCGCGCGTATGGCGGCGAGCCGATCAAGTTTGGGCGTGAGTACATCATTCCGACTCCGCTCGATCCGCGCGTGTTGTTGTGGGAAGCTCCTGCCGTGGCGGAAATGGCAATGAAGACTGGCATGGCGCGCAAACCCATCGATATTGACGAATACAAGGAACAGCTTGCGTATCGTCAGGGTAAGGGCGAGCGCATTCGCTACTTCTTCCAGAACAAGGCGCGTTCCTCAGGCGGTAAGAAGCGTGTTGCCTTTGCGGAAGGCGAAGAGCAGAAGATCATCCGCGCGGCATATCAGATTCAGGAGGAGGGCATTGCCACTCCGATCCTGATCGGGCGCAAAGACGTGATCGAGAGGGAACTCAAGACGCTTAGTTTTGATTACAAACCGGAGATCGTCGACCCGGACGCTTACTTTAAACTCGAAGCATATTCCAAGGAATATTACGAACTGCGCCAGCGCAAAGGCATGACGATCAGTGATGCGCTTAAGAAGATGCGCGATGCTAATGTCCTCGGCTCGATGATGGTCAAGATGGGGGACGCTGATGCGTTCGTCTCAGGCTTGACTTATGATTACCCTGATGTCATCCGCCCGGCATTGCAAGTTCACCACACCGCCAAGGGTGTTGCGCGCGCAGCGGGTGTGTATATCATGATCGTAGATGATAAGGTCTTCCTCTTCACCGATGCGACCGTGAACATCGACCCGACGGCGGAAGATTTGGCGGAGATCGCCATTCTCGCAGCGGATTATGCCAAGAAGATCGAACTCGACCCGCATGTGGCATTCCTTTCGTTCTCGAACTTTGGTTCCACACCGCACCCGCTTTCGGACAAGGTCCGCAAGGCGGTGAGTCTTGTCAAATCTCGCCGCCCCGACCTGCGTGTGGATGGCGAAATGCAGGCAGATACGGCTGTTGTGCCGGAGATCGCCGAAGAACGCTATCCGTTTAGCGCGGTGAAGGATGCCAATGTGTTGGTCTTCCCGTCGCTTGAATCAGCGAACATCGCTTACAAGCTGCTGGCTCGTTTAGGCAACGCCAAGGCGATTGGTCCCATTCTGTTGGGCGTAGGCGCTCCGGTCCACGTTTTACAAACCGGCGACGATGTCAATGCGATTGTGCAGATCGCTTCGGTTGCAGTCATGGATGCGATGGGAAGGTAGTAAGTTAATCTGCTAGTCGAGTAGTCAAAGCCCTGGGTGATGAACCCGGGGCTTTTCTATCGTCCATGGTTCACCGTTCACCGTCCATCGTCTTGACAGGTATAATTCCGACCCGACTTCAATTTATAAAGGAAAATTATCCGTGGACAATCTTGAATCCCTTGCCCGTAAGATCACAACTGTTTTGTTTGCCCAGCAATCGCTTGCTTCAGCGGGTTTTATTGCGGCGTCAACACTCAATTCGATTGTTGGCAAAGAACTAAGCCAACATGCCAATTGGGCAGGTGTGCCCACGGCAGTTTATCTATTGGCAGGCGCGTTCTCTGCCTTCATGTGGGGATATGTCTATGACGCCATTGGCAGGCGCAATGGACTGACCATGGGACTCACCGCCGGTGTGATTGGCTCAAGTGTGACGTTCTATGCCATCGCCATTCATTCGTTTGCGGTGTTCCTGGGCGGCATGGTCTTGATGGGCATCGCCAATTCGGCGGTGCAGCTTGGTCGCTTTGCAGCAGCAGAAGTGAACAAGCCCGAGCATCGCGGACGCGCCATATCCAACGTCGTCATCGGCGGGACGGTTGGTTCGGTCGTCGGTCCGTTCGTGGCGGGACCCGCCGGCTCACTCGTCGGCTCGTGGGGTATCGATGAATTGGCAGGCGCATATCTCATTGCGGCAATCCTGTTTGCAATTGGAGCCGTAGTTGTCTTCTCCGGTCTGCGACCCGACCCACGTGAGATCGCTAAACAGGTGGCGGAAAAATTCCCTGAAACGCTGATCAAGCATAAACATGTGCGCCCTTTGTTTGAGATCTTTCGCCAGCCCGCTGCCCTTGTGGCACTGCTGAGCATGGTGCTCGGGCAGATGGTGATGGTGCTAGTGATGGTCATCACCTCCCTGCATATGCGCGGTCACGATCATGGACTTTCGGATATTTCCGCGGTCATTGCATCGCACACGTTTGGCATGTTCGCATTTTCAATTGTCTCCGGTCGGCTGGCAGATAAATGGGGACGCGGTGTCGTCATTTTGATCGGCTCATTTACCCTTGTTGCCGCTTGCATCGCAGCGACGATCTCTCCCGATGTCCTTCCGCTCGGTGTGGCATTGTTCCTGCTGGGTTTGGGTTGGAACTTCTGCTTCGTTGGCGGCTCGACCCTACTCGCCGATCAACTTTCCCCCGCAGAACGCGCCCGCACGCAAGGTTTCAATGACCTGCTGGTCGGTCTTGCATCTGCGCTCGGCAGTTTGGAAAGCGGCTTTATCTTTGCCTCGCTTGGCTTTAACATGATGGCATATGTCAGTGCAGCAGTTGCCTTGATCCCGCTTTTGGTCGTTATCGTTTGGATGAGCAGGAAATCTGTTTCGCTAGAACCGGCTTGATGAAAAATATTTTCGGCGCGCGCTCCAAATTATTTTTCCTGTTCTTTGCGTTCGGCGCAGGGTTGACCTTCGCCATTGGCTGGTTGACCCAAT
>JACPVC010000011.1 GCA_016191955.1 Chloroflexota bacterium | reverse complement strand
GGGAGCACTCAAAGTCTGTTAGTAGTTTGGCTCAAGCCGCCGTCCTTTGCGAAGCATCCTGTGGACGGCGGCGTTCTGCGAGTAAATCCTTCGCCGAGGACGGCGAAGGGAGCAGGTCATCTACAAACTTTTAGCGCACCCCTCCCCCTAGTGTGTAAGCAAAGGTTGTCAGCATCTCTGCTCAAGCCGCCGTCCTCGGCGGCGTTTTATGAGGGAAATCCCGCGCCGAGGACGGCGCTGGGAGCATATTACCTGACATGTTTTGCTTGCACACTCCCCCTAAATGATGATGCCTGAAAAAAGGATTCGTACTATAATCCAGCCTTGTCCTTCTACAGGAAGGGCATAATTTTTTACCTGTAAAGCAGGTCATATGATCGATCAAGAAAACAAACAAACCCCCATTATCGAAAGAAGAACGGAATATAAACCTCCGCGCACCTGGCGTTCCTGGCTGATCGGGCGTCCACTCTCTACAGCAGACGCGTCGCATGAGACCATCGGCAAAGTCGTTGGCTTGGCGGTCTTCGCTTCCGATGCGCTTTCATCGAATGCCTACGCCACACAGGAAATTTTAGTGGTTCTGGCGGCAGCCGGGACCATGGCTTTTGGGTATGTCTTCCCGATTTCCATTGCCATCGTTGCCTTGCTCAGTATCGTGTCCCTTTCCTATGTCCAGGTCATTCACGCTTACCCGGATGGCGGTGGCGCATATGTTGTGGCGCGCGATAATCTTGGCGAGTTGGCTGGTCTGACGGCGGCATCCTCCCTTTTGGCAGATTACATCTTAACGGTCTCTGTTTCCGTTTCATCCGGCATTGCACAGATCGTTTCTGCTTACCCAGACCTGTATGAATATCGTGTGCCAATGGCTGTAGGAGCCGTATTCCTGTTGATGCTCGTCAACTTGCGCGGTGTGCGTGAATCGGGCGCAGCGGTGGCTGTGCCCAGCATGTCCTTTATTGCCATTATGATCTTTATGATACTCGTCGGAATGTTCAAGTATATTTCCGGTAGTTTGGGAACTGTCGTCAACCCGCCTGAGGCATTCGCGCATGGCATTACCGCTTTCGGCTTGCCTTTCCTCATCCTGCACGCCTTTTCTAGCGGCACGGCGGCATTGACTGGCATCGAAGCTATTTCCAATGGCACGACCGCCTTCAAAGAACCTCGCAGCAAAAATGCTACCACCACACTCACATGGATGGCTGTCATTCTTGCAATCCTGTTCATGGGAATTTCATTCCTTTCGAGCCAGGTGGGAGCCGTCCCCTCTGAAGTGGAAACGGTCATCTCCCAGTTGGGACGCACCGTCTTCGGCGGACAAGGCATCCTTTACTTTGGCGTGATCCTGTTTACAACCATAATCCTGCTTTTGGCAGGCAATACTGCCTATGCGGGCTTTCCCCGCCTAAGCGCCTTGATGGCAATGGATGGTTTCCTTCCGCGCCAGTTGACTTATCGCGGCAGCCGCCTCGTCTATTCGCGCGGCATTATGGCGCTGGCTGTGTTGTCCTCTGCATTAATCGTTCTTTTCCAAGCGAGTGTGACGCGCCTTATTCCGCTTTATGCCATCGGTGTTTTCCTATCCTTTACCCTTGCTCAATCAGGTATGGCGTTGCGCTGGTGGAAAAGCGGACGCCTTCTTAACCAAAATGAAGATGCCGTCCACACAAACGCCCGTGTTTCCAAACTGGTCTACGACCCGCTGTGGCGCTTGAAGATGATCGCCAACGGCTTTGGCGCTTTATGTACCGGTATTGTTATGCTCATCTTTGCCATGACCAAATTCCAGGACGGCGCGTATGTCGTGCTGATCCTCATCCCCGCTCTGATCGGCGTGCTTTGGATGATTCACATCCATTACAAAAATCTCGCGAAAAAACTTTCGCTCGATAACTTCGGCATCATCCCGCCGCAAACCATTCGTCACCGTGTCATTATGCCGGTCAGCGGAGTGCATCAGGGAACGCTTTCAGCATTGCGCTATGCCCGCATGTTGTCTGACGATGTGACTGCCGTCCATATCGTCATCGAACCGGCAGACGCCGAGAAAACCCGTAAGAAATGGGAAACCTGGGGCGAAGGCGTTCGCCTGGTGATGCTGGATTCGCCCTATCGTCTGTTCATTGAGCCGCTGTTGGAATACATTGCAGACTTGTTTGATGCCCGCCAGCCTGGCGAGATCATCACGGTTGTCGTGCCAGAGTTCGTTTCCGACAATCGTTTATCCTCCGCGTTACATACGAACACCGCAGAGATCCTGCGCGCACAGTTGAAAAATCAACATGGTATCGTGATCACCAATGTCCCATATCATGTACATGAGGTTGAGAATGAAGACGTCAACCATTAAGGAGCTATCAGAATGAATTTCGTTGTTATCGGGTGTGGAAGATTCGGAGCCGAACTGGCATACCGTCTCTTCACAAATGGACATCAAGTGGTGGTGGTGGATTCCAGCCCCCAATCCTTCAACCGCCTCCGCCCGGACTTTCGCGGTCGCACCGTCGAAGGAGACTCTCTCTCCGCCGATACCTTATCCCGCGCCAGCATGGACAAAGCCGCCGGTGTGGCGGTCGTCACCAATTCAGACACGATGAACGCCGTGATCGGGCACACCATTCGCACGCATTACCCCAATGTGACGCAGGTTATCGTCCGCAATTACGATCCTGCCATGCGCGATATGCTCGAAGCCTTTGGTTTGCAGATCGTCAGCTCCACTGCCTGGGGCGCGGAACGTGTGCAGGAACTCTTGATCGACCCATCCTTCCGCGCTGTATTCTCCGCCGGCAACGGTGAGGTGGAAATGTATGAAATGTTCATTTCCGAAAAATGGGATGGCATGACAGTATCCGACCTGCTGGCTGGCTGCAGCGAGATCATGTGCGCTGCGCTCACCCGCGCCGGGCGCGCCGAATTACCCGCGCCAGACACCAAACTTCAAAAGGGTGACGTGCTCACCGTCAG
>JACPVC010000010.1 GCA_016191955.1 Chloroflexota bacterium | reverse complement strand
CTTGCGGGCATATTCATATTGCGCCTTGGCTTTTTCAGTTTGCGCTTCGGCGTTGGCAATCGCGCTTTGAGTTTGGGCGATCTTCTGAGTCTGTGCATCAATCCGAGATTTGAGTTCATCGAGGCGGGCGTTGTTCTCGGCGCGTTGTTGAGTCAGCGTTTCGATCTGATCGCGAATAGATTGAATCTGCTCTTCGATACCGGAGCGTTCGGACTGTCGAGTAGACAACGCATTTTGCGCGTTGCCGAATTGCGCCTTGGCTTCGTCGGTTTCGCTTTGCACACGAGCAATATCCGCTTCGGCGGCTTGATAGCGTTCGCGCGCCAAATGCAATTCGTTCATCGCATTTTCCTGGTCGGAAAGAATCGATGCTTGTTGCGCAGTGAGCGAGCGGCGGCGTTCTTCGAGCACGGCGAGGTCACGGCTCAGTGACTCACGCTGGGTGTGCAACTCAGCGGCTTTGCGATGCCATTCATTGAGATGCGCGCGCAGACCAGAGAGACGTTCGCGGAAGTTGTTGTACTCTGCCTGTGCCTTCTCATGCATCACACGCGTTTCGTTCACGCGGCTTTCCTGTGCGCGGACAGACTCGCGTGCATCGGTCAGGTCGCGTTGGGAGCGGTGCCAGTGATAGCCGTACCATTCGCGCAGGATGACTTTCAAGTCTGCCTGGGAGCGGGCAAATTCGATGGCGCGTTTTGCCTGCCGTTCCAAACTGCGGATGCGCGGCTCAAGTTCAGACATGATGTCGAGCACGCGTTCGAGGTTATGTTCGGTATCGTTGAGGCGTTTGAGCGCGTCGTCACGGCGGGCGCGATACAGACCGACACCGGCGGCTTCTTCAAAGAGACGGCGACGGTCATCGGCTTTGAGGGCGAGCGAGGCATCCACCAAGCCTTGTCCGAGGATGGTGTAGGTGCGCTCGCTCAAACCTGCCTGGGCAAGTAATTCGTTCATCTCACGCAAACGTACCTGCTGACCGTTGATGATGTATTCGTTGTGACCGTCTCGATGCGCGACGCGTCCCATCGCTACATCTGTGAAGTCGAGCGGCAGCCACTGGTCGGTGTTGTCGAAGTTGATGGTGGCTTGCGCCATGCCCGCACGCGCGCGATGTTCGGAGCCGGAGAAGATCATGTCTTCGGTCTTCTTGCCGCGTAGCAGAACATAAGACTGTTCGCCCAGCACCCAGCGCAATGAGTCAGCGATGTTGGATTTTCCCGAACCGTTCGGTCCGACAATGGCAGTCACACCCGCGGCAAACTCAAAAGTTGTGCGCGAGGCGAAGGTTTTGTATCCTTGCAGTTCGAGTGATTTTAGGCGAAGAGGCATGGGAATTTACGATTGACGATTTTGGATTATTTCAGTGGTCTCGATACGGTCTCGGCTGTCGCCTCGACCTACTCGACCACCGGAGTTATATATTTTTGAGCGCATCTCTTGCCGCTTCACGTTCGGCAGCAGCTTTACTTGAACCGCTCCCCCGCCCTTTGACCTCGCCGTTGATCTCCACCTCCACTTCGAATATACGGGCATGGTCGGGTCCGCTGGTGTTGGCGACGCGGTAGACGAGTGGTCCCATTTTAAAAGCTTGAACTTGTTCCTGAAACTGACTCTTTGGGTCACTGATCACGTCTAGAATGGTATCAAGCGATGGATCGATGAACGGCAGGACGAAGTTCTTTACTTTCTCAAAATTCGAGTCGAGGTAAATGGCGCCGAGCAGGGCTTCGAAGGCGGAACCTAAAACGCTCTCGCGGTGATGTCCACCCGTGGTCTTTTCACCGCGACCTAATCGCAGCGCCCCACCCAGGTTGATCTGCTGTGCGAACTTGGCGAGGTTTTCATTCCGCACCAAATGCGCGCGGATCTTGGTCAGGTCGCCTTCGGGCAGCTCGGGGAAATGACGATACGCCCATTCCGCCACGATAAAGTCGATCACGGCATCACCGAGGTATTCAAGGCGCTCGTTGTCCATGGTCCCATCTTGATGCTCATTGGCATATGATCGATGGGTCAGGGCACGTGTCAGCAGGGAAAAGTTGGAGAAGGACAGATCCAGCCTCTCGTTCAGGCTGGAGGCGCTTTCCACTTCCCGCTTTTGTGAGTTGTTTGTCACGGGAACCTCCCGGAACTCCGGGAGCGATATCCACTTACCTCCACAGTGAGGGGATATTGTTCCATGAGTTCCTATTAGATTTTTAGCGAGCCGAATTGTAACCTGAATCTTTTTAGGGAGTGATATTTTAAGATAAAATCGTCTAAATTCTCCGAAGGAGACGGTATGAACGAGGTCAGCAATGAAACCAGATTTTTGCACGCAGTTGAAATGGGGTTGGGCGCGTGGCAATGGGGAGACCGTGTCGTTTGGGGATATCAGCCTGGAGAATCAGATAAAGGCGCTCGTGAAGCATTCGATGTCTCGCTCAATATGGGAGTTCGTTTTATTGATACAGCCGAAGTTTACGGCAATGGACGTTCCGAACGATTGATCGGTCAATTTTTAAAAGAAACCGACCAGCCTGTGCTGGTGGCAACAAAATTCTTCCCGTGGCCCTGGCGCTTCTCGAAAGGATTCCTTCCACGCGCGCTCAAAGGCAGCCTGGAACGCATGGGTTTGGACTCGATGGACTTGTATCAGGTTCACTGGCCGTCTCCACTCCTTAGCCCCGAAACGTTGATGGAAGGGATGGTGATTTGCGTCAAAGAAGGCTTGACTCGTACCGTGGGCGTCTCGAACTTTTGGGAATCCCGCCTGCTGCGTGCATATTCAACCTTGGCACAAAAGGGAATCCCGCTGGCGTCCAATCAATTGCCTTTCAGTTTGCTGAAACGCGATGCGGAAAAGAACGGCATGCTGGCGCGTTGCAAAGAATTGGGTGTGCGGTTCATCGCCTACTCCCCTCTCGCGCAAGGTCTGTTGACCGGAAAATACTCCGTGGATAATCCGCCTCCCGGCGTGCGCGGTTCGAACTATGCGGAGGTGCTCAAAAAACTGCCGCCCGTCATCAAGACGTTACAGGAAGTTGCACAAAATCACGGCAAGACCGTTTCGCAGGTGGCGCTGAATTGGGTCCTCTGCAAGGGAGCATTACCGATTCCCGGCGCGAAGAACGCCAAGCAAGCGCAAGATAATGCCGGCGGCGCGGGCTGGCGCCTGACCGACGATGATATGGCTTTATTGGATGAAGTCACCGATAATTTTAGAGATTATGGAGGAACTGTCAAATGAACGAACTATCTGGCACGCAAAAATTCATCAAGATATTTGTTTCGGAAACTACCTTTGCCGCGATGGAAGCCGAATCGAAATTATGGACGATGAAATGTTCCAATTGCAGCCATGAACGCTCCATTTGGAGCATGGGCGGAATTCGTTACAAAGCTGCCGGCAACCCGCGCATGTATCGCACCTGCCCAAATTGCAGTCAACGCAACTGGCACACGATCTATAAAAAATAAAATGTCAGGCTGCAAGCCTGACCTATAAAAGAGAAGAAAATTAAACGCCACAGGCAAAAGCCTGCGGCGTCCTTTTATTTATACGTATGCTCCGAGTCGAACACGTGGGAGTGCATGTTTGCGATCCATTGTTTGCCGTCTTCGGTCAGGCGCAAATGCATCAACGCGTCCTTGAGAAATGGGTTGACCTGCTCCCAGTAAAAACTGGCATATCTCTTGCGCATATCGTTCGGAGACTTATAACCGAGTTTTTCGTTCAGACCCAATTCCTGGAATTCATAGAACAACGCCGGCGTCTTGCGGAAGTAATCCGGGTCGCCCAACTGCCCTACAAAATCTGCCGCGCGCACCAAGCCGCCAAACCCGTTGGTATCCTTGTAAAAATCACCCTTGGGTGAAGGGAAGCGGGTCATTTCGATATAAGTGGCGATCAACTCAGCGTTGAGATGCTCCTCCATATCCTTTATTAAGCCAGAGCCAAAACGCTCAATCACGAACAACTTGCTGCGGTTGACATGATACGGCGTCAGCACCACATCCGTGCCGTCCGGCGAAATATGAATGCGCTCATTCCCTTCCCCCGTGGCAAACATATCTGCTGTATCATTCTTGCAAACTCCCCTTACATACCCAATATCATGGCAAAGCACCGCGATCATAAAACGCATCCAATCACGCGGGGTCACGCCGCCTTCGCGTAAATGTTTGCCCTCGATAATGGAAAGACCAGCCAACGATACCATGATGGTATGGTCAATGTCGTGGTAAAGCGCATCTGAGTTGGAGATATTCTCCAAAGCAAGCCGCGCCACCCAGGAAACGATATTTCCATACTCCGCCTGGATGTCACCATAGGAGCGGCGGTATGCAGTCCGCAATTGCTCCACAAACATATCGATGGTCAGTTCCTGCCAGTTGATCATAAGGGCATCCTCTAAGGTGTAAAATTGGGTAGTGGCGAAAGTTTACCAGAAACATACAAATTGAAGCGAAACGGAAATCGAATTGAAATGACCCGCCCTCGAACTTTTTTCAAAGGATTTCTGATCGGACTCTCGGTCTTCATCCTGCTCAACATCCTTGCCTCGGCTCTTTTCTCAAACTGTGGCTTGCCAGCCCTCTTTGGGCTTGGTGCCTGCGCCGACGCCATTTCGCGTGCCGGGTTCCCATTCGTTTTCCTTGAACAAGGCGGCTTTGCCTATCACAGCGACTTCAATCCGCCCCTCTTTTTCCTTGACCTGCTCCTTGGTCTCGGCTTTGCCGTGATGACCGGTCTCCTATTTTCCAAGTTTAGAGAACAAAAGTAAACCCCTGAATGACCAAACCACCCGTCGTCCTCATCATAGGTCCCACCGCAGTCGGTAAGACGGAGTTGGCTTTGCGTCTCGCCGAGAAAATGAACGGCGAGATCGTCTCCGTCGACTCGCGCCTCTTCTACCGCGGCATGGACATTGGCACAGCCAAGCCGTCAAATGAAGAAATGGTGCATGTGCCTCATCATTTAATTGACATCGTGGACCCAGACGAGACGTTAAGCCTCGCAGTCTTCCAGCAAATGGCAAGGGATATCATTACAGGTATCCATGAACGTGGGCGATTGCCGTTTTTAGTCGGTGGAACTGGTCAATACATTCGTGCAGTGACGGAGGGGTGGAGTCCGCCAGAGGTGACGCCGAATTCAAGGATGAGGGATGAAATAGAAAGGCTTGCCCTGAGCCACGCCGAAGGGGTGAAAGAAGAAAGAGGATTGGAGTGGCTACACGATAAATTAAAGATTCTCGACCCTGAGGCTGCCGAAAAGATCGATGCAAGAAATTTCAGGAGAACGATTCGGGCGTTGGAAGTGATCTTCACCACAGGGAGAAGATTCTCTGAGCAGCGCGGGCAGGGCGATTCGCCGTATCAGTTGGTCACGATTGGGTTGAACCGTCCGCGTGAGGAGTTGTATCAGCGCGTGGATGAGCGCATCGAGAAGATGTTCGCAGACGGTCTGTTGAATGAGGTGCGCGGTCTGCTCGAACGTGGATACTCTTCCATGTTGCCAAGCATGTCTGCGATCGGGTACAGGGAATGTGTCAGCGTGGTACAAGGTCAAATGACGGTGGAGCAAGCCAAAGTCGAAATGAGGCGTTTGACTCGCGTCTTTGTGCGTCGACAGGCGAATTGGTTCAAGGAGTCTGATCCGCAGATCAAGTGGTTCAATCCGAGTCAGGTACAGGTCAGTGAAGTGGAGGACTTTATCCGTAACTCGTTGAAAAAATAGGTGTTGTAATTGACTTTTGCTATTTTCACGTATATACTTGTCGAAAGTCATCTTCAGCAGTCCAACAATCCAATGGAGGAGGAAGCATGAGCAACAAACCGTGGCTGGCACATTATGATAAAGGTGTGCCACAAACAATCGAATATCCCAAAGCGCCGCTATTTCATTTTTTGGAGGAAGCCGCGCGCAAATACCCTGACCGCGCCTGTACGATCTTCAAAGGTGCGGTCATTTCGTACCGGGAGATAAACGAGCAGTCGAATCACATGGCTGCCGCGCTGGTGGCGATGGGTGTGAAGAAGGGTGACCGGGTGGGAATCTTTATGCCGAACCTGCCACAGTTTGTGGTTGCGTACTTCGGCATTTTGAAGGCGGGCGGCGTAGTGGTGGCGGTGAATCCCACCTACCCGGTGGATGAAGTGCTCACGCCGGTCAACGATGCGGGAATCGAGATCATGTTCACGCTTAGCCGCTTCTATGGCAAGTTGAAGGAAGTTCGGGCGAGGTCTGGGCTGAAGAAGATCATTGTTTCAAATATCAAGGAAGCCCTGCCTCCCTTTACGCGCGTGCTCTTCACGCTATTGAAGGAAAAGAAGGATGGGGATCGGGTCGAGTCGCTGGACAATGGCGATGTGTGGATGCAGGATTTGCTGAAGAAGCATGCCGGTTCACCTAAACCCAATATCGATATCCAGCCAGACGATACGGCACTCTTCCAGTATTCGGGCGGGACGACCGGTGTGCCGAAGGGCGCAGTTGCCATGCACCGCAATGTGGTGGCGAATACACTCCAGATCAAATCGTGGATGACAGGCTTGGAGGAGGGCAAGGAAGTCGTGTTGATGGGCATTCCACTCTTCCATGTCTACGGCATGGTGGCGGGTATGAGCTTTGCCATGGCAACTGGCGCAAGCATGGTCATGATCCCCAACGCCCGTGACTTGAAAGACGTGCTGGAAAATATTTCGAAATATAAAGCGACCATCTTCCCCGGTGTGCCGCTTTTGTACAACGGCATCAACAATCACCCCGACGTGAAGGCTGGCAAGTACAACCTGTCTTCGATCAAGGCGTGTATCTCCGGCTCTGCGGCGTTGATGCGCGAGACCAAGGAAGAGTTCGAGCGGCTGACAGGCGGCAAGGTGTTCGAAGGCTTCGGGATGTCGGAAGCGCCGACGGCGACGCACTGCAATCCGCTCGACGGCGTGAACAAGACCGGCTCCATCGGCATGCCCCTGCCGGATGTAGACGTGAAGATCATCAGTCTCGACGATGGCGAGACCGAAATGCCACTGGGCGAGATCGGCGAGATCGTCATCAACGGTCCGCAGGTGATGAAGGGCTATCACAATATGCCGACCGAGACCGCCAACTCCCTGCGTACATTGAAAGACGGAAAGACCTGGCTCTATACCGGCGACATCGCCCGCATGGATGAGGACGGCTATTTCTACATCGTCGACCGCAAGAAGGAACTCATCAAGCCGGGTGGTTTCCAGGTATGGCCCCGCGAAGTAGAAGAAGCCATCATGGATCACCCCAAGGTTTTGGAAGTCGGCGTGGGCGGCATCCCCGACCCGCACCGCGGCGAAACCGTCAAGGCGTGGATCGTCGTCAAACCGGGCGAGTCGCTGGCGGAGGAAGAGATCAAAGCCTTCTGCAAGGAACATCTTGCACCGTATAAAGTGCCCACCCATTACGAATTCCGCACCGAACTGCCTAAAACCACGGTTGGAAAGATCCTGCGCCGCGAGTTGGTCAGGCAGCATAAAGAAGGTGTGAAGTAGGTAAAAGTAAACACGTACACAGGTAAACAAAGAGCCTCCAGCAAACGCCGAAGGCTCTTTTCTTGTCTACTTCCTACATCAACTGCGGGGTTCCGCTCTTCTTGCCGAAAGGCGGCGGGAAAAGTTGTTCAAATTCTTCGCGAGTGATGGATTCGACTTCGAGGAGTTTCTTGGCAACAATGTCAAGCTGCTTGCGGTATTTCTTCACGAGAGCGCGGGCTTGCTTGTAGGCATCTTCCACCAGTTTGCGGACTTCGCGATCGATCTGTTCGGCAACGGCTTCAGAGTAGTCACGCTGTTCAGAGATTTCACGTCCGAGGAAGATCAATTCTTCCTTCTGACCGTAGACCAGCGTGCCCAATTCCGCGCTCATGCCGAGACGGGTGACCATGGCACGCGCCATGCGTGTCACCTGCTCGATGTCATTCGAAGCGCCAGAAGTGATGTCATCGAAGATCAATTCTTCTGCGGCGCGTCCACCGAGGGCATATGCCAGTGTGGCGATCAGCTTCTTGCGCGACATGAGGATGCGATCTTCATCCGGGCGGAACCATGTCACGCCGCCGGCTTGTCCGCGACCGACGATGGTCACTTTTTGGACGGGGTCGGCTTCAGCGATGGCATTGGCTACGATGGCATGACCCGCTTCATGGTAGGCAATGATGCGCTTCTCTTCATCCGAGATGAGGCGGCTCTTGCGTTCCGGTCCCATTACGACGCGTTCGATGGCTTCTTCCAACTCGGGCTGACCGATGGATTTCTTATTGCGGCGTGCAGAGAGAATTGCCGCTTCGTTGACAAGGTTTTCGAGGTCGGCGCCAGCGAAACCGGGTGTACCGCGCGCCACAGAGGCGAGGTCGGCATTCGGTTCCAATGGCTTGCCTTTGACATGCACTTTGAGGATGGCTTCGCGTCCCTTTACATCGGGGCGGTCAAGCGTCACGCGGCGATCAAAGCGACCGGGGCGGAGCAGAGCCGGGTCGAGGATGTCGGGGCGGTTAGTGGCGGCAATAATGATGACGTTGGTGTCGGTATCGAAACCGTCCATTTCGACGAGCATCTGGTTGAGGGTCTGCTCGCGTTCATCATGGGAACCGCCAAGACCGGCTCCGCGCTGGCGACCCACAGCATCAATTTCGTCTACGAAAATAATACAAGGGGAATGACGCTTAGCTTGGTCGAACAGATCACGCACGCGGCTGGCGCCCACGCCCACGAACATTTCTACGAATTCAGAACCGGAGATGGAGAAGAAGGGCACGCCCGCTTCGCCGGAAACTGCTTTCGAAAGCAGGGTCTTGCCGGTTCCGGGAGGACCTACCAACAGCACGCCCTTCGGAATGCGAGCGCCGAGTTGGATGAATTTCTGTGGCTCTTTCAGGAATTCGACGATCTCCGCTAATTCCTGCTTGGCTTCATCTGCACCGGCTACGTCGGCAAAGGTCACGGTTGGGTGCTCGCCGCTAAACATGCGTGCGCGGGATTTTCCAAACGACATGGCGGCATTATTGCTGCCCTGTGCCTGACGGAAAATGAACCACAGCAGACCGCCCATAAAGAGGACGGGCAACAAGTACAACGCGCCGCTCAACACCCCGCCCCACACGGAAGGCGCGCTGACTTCGATATTCATATCGGCAAGCTGTTCGGGAGTGACTCCATAATCGCGGAGTTGTTCGATCAGGGTGGTGTCCGACTCCTTGCGAGACTCAAGGGCTGTCTCTTCAGACCCATTGACCTTCACCACACGGATGGTGTCGTCGCTTTCGATGATAATGCGTGCGACCTGACCGCCTTGGATCATTCGCGCCACTTCACTAATAGTGAGCGGCTTGACCGCGTTGGAATTGTCTCGCAAGCCGACGAAGATCATGGCTCCGATGGCTACAAGCAATAAAAAGTACACAAAGAACGATTGACTACTACGGGAATTCACGGAATCCTCCAAATTTGACGTACGCGATCATTATACCAAGCCACCTCAATAGTGATGGCGTTTAGGCTTTTATTATTACGATTTTCTAACACGCTTTAAAAGTAACGCGAGATAGTATCTCGCGTTACTTCAACACCAACTCTACCGGGCAGTGGTCGGACCCCATCACCTCTTCGTGGACAATCACATCCTTGACTCTGGGCATGAGCGCCTCGGTGACGAGGAAATAATCCAAGCGCCAGCCGATTCCACGGGCGCGGGCATCGAGGCGGTACGTCCACCAGGTGTATTGGACACGGTCCGGGTAAAGGCGGCGGTAGGCATCCGCGAAGCCGTTATCCAGATATTTCTGAACCCATTCGCGTTCCTCCGGCATGAAACCGGAAGTCTTTTCGTTAGCTTTGGGATTCTTCAAATCGATGGGCATGTGAGCGGTGTTGAAGTCGCCGGTAATGACGACCAGCTCCCCCGTAGAATGAAGCGCATCACATAATTCAAGCAGGCGGGCATAAAAACGCAGTTTGTAATCCACGCGGTCGTGTCCGCGTTGTCCATTTGGGAAGTAGATATTGAAGAGGCGCAGGCCTCCCCAGCGGGTTTGGATGATACGTCCCTCCACGTCGAACTCGGAATCATTCATGCCAAGTTTGGTCTCATCGGGTTGATGCTTGTGGAAGGTCGCCACCCCGCTGTAACCCGCGCGCTCAGCGGGATTCCATATATAGGGTAGTTTCAATTGAGCCGCCTGCTCTTCATCCAATTGTTCGGGGCGCGCCTTGACCTCCTGCAAACATAATGCATCCGGGTTTTTATCGAACGCCCAAGCCAGCGCGTTCTTCCCAAGCGCCGCGCGGATTCCGTTAACGTTCCAGGTAATAATATTCATACGAATTCGACCCATCTCTTTATGGTAAACTTGCTTTGAAGGCAGATTATTATATGGATGAAACAATTGCAAAGACCATCCTGTGCGTCGAGGATGAACCTGAAATGATAGATCTGATCCGGTTGATCCTTGCGCGAAAAGGTTATAACGTGCAGGGTGCAGCCGGCGGTGTGGAAGGCATCAAACTCGTCCGCGAACTGCGTCCTGATCTTGTATTGCTTGACCTGATGATGCCGGATATGGATGGCTGGGAAGTATACCAACAAATGAAAGCCGAAGCTTCCCTGCGCGATATCCCCGTCATCGTGGTCACCGCCAAGGCGCAGAACATCGACAAAGTGCTCGGCTTGCACATCGCCAAGGTGGACGACTACATTGCCAAACCATTCAGTCCGCAGGAACTGATGGACAGTGTGGAAAAAGTTTTTAGCCAGAAATAATTTTTCTTTATCCAAAACGGGCGGCGAATACGCCGCCCATTTTCATGAAAAGACATGCCCCGCCCCATCACCATAAAAAACCTTAGCAGGACTTTGGAAAAGCCCGCACACGTGGGCTACTGCGACTCCTTCCTATCCAAGCTGCGCGGACTGATGTTCCGCCCCCGCCTCGAACCGGACGATGGCTTGCTCCTCGTCGAAAAGCGTGATTCACGCCTCGACACGTCCATCCATATGTTCTTCGTACCCTTCGACCTTGCCGTGTTCTGGATCAACTCCGACCTGACCGTAGTGGACAAGGTCATTGCCAAATCATGGAAGCCCGCCTACTTCCCCAAGGCGGATGCAAAATATACATTGGAAATACACCCAGACCGATGGGCGGATTACGAAATCGGTGACAAAGTTGAATTCAAAAATGCGTAAACGTTTTCTCATTGCACTTCTGCTAATAACCCTGATCGTTCCCTTCAAACCAGCGCTCGCGCAAGACCCCAGCGGACCAATCTACATCGTCCAGCCGGGGGATAGTCTGTATTCGATTGCGGTGCGTTTCAGCATCAGCCTCGATGACTTGTTGGCGGTGAACGGTATTGTCGACCCCAATTCGCTGGCGGCGGGTCAGCAGCTCATCATCCCCGGCTTGGAGGGCATTACGGGTTTGCTCGATACCAGGTTTATCAACTTCGGCGATTCCTACCGCGGCTTGAAGCGCCAGACCCAAGTGGAAGACAGCCTGTTCCGCAAACTAAATCATGTGGTCAGCCCAAGTGAATTTTACGTGGGCAGTAATATGATTGTCCCCATTCAAGACCAGACCCAATATAGCAAGCGCATCTCCCCCACTGTGGGCGAGTCTATGCTGGAGTTGGCGGTGAAGAACAATACGGACGTCTGGTCTCTGACTGCCATCAATCAATTAGACGGCTCATGGGCAGGCATACCGGGAGATACTCTTTATACCCCCGGTGAAGCCGGTGAAAACAACGCCAGCGGATTGCCCTCTGCTTTTGTCAGCGCAGAGATACGTGATTTACCGATCAAACAAGGCGGCACAGGTGTAATTAAAGTTGTGACACAACCCGGCGTCACCCTCAGCGGTTTGTTGGTGGACCATCAGTTACATTTCTTTCCGAATGCAGATGGGACACAGATCGCGCTGCAAGGCGTCCATGCCTTGCTTGAGCCTGGGGTTTATCCTTTGCGATTGGATGCGACCCTTGCAGACGGAAGTACACAATCTTATGAGCAGTTAGTTTTGGTGGTCTCTGGCAACTACCCTGAAGACCCGCTTCTTTATGTAGATCCCACCACCATCGACCCGGCTTCCACGGAGCCGGAACTCCAGCAGTTGGTTTCGATCACCACACCCGCTTCTCCCACAAAATTGTGGGACGGTGACTTCATTTCGCCTGCGATTGCGTATGCTGAATCAACTTATTTCACATCCCGTTATGGGAACCGCCGCACGTATATCGGTCAGGGGACAAACTTGTCGGTTCAAGGTTTTCACACCGGGTTGGATTTTGGTGGCGGCGATGGTTTGCCGATCACGGCTCCTGCTTCGGGAGTGGTTGTGTTTGCCGGTCCGTGGACGGTGCGCGGAAACGCGACGGTCATCGATCATGGCTGGGGTGTGTATAGCGGTTTCTGGCATCAGTCCGCGATACAGGTGCAGGTGGGACAAACGGTCAATCAAGGCGATGTGATCGGCTTGGTGGGCGGAACAGGGCGTGTGACCGGCGCGCACCTGCATTGGGAGTTGTGGGTGAACGGCGTCCAGGTGGATCCGCTCGATTGGTTGAACCAGACCTATCCTTGAGATGAGGCGTTGCACT
The DNA here is from genome assembly GCA_016191955.1 of Chloroflexota bacterium. Taxonomy (GTDB): domain Bacteria; phylum Chloroflexota; class Anaerolineae; order Anaerolineales; family Villigracilaceae; genus Villigracilis. The sequence goes on along the minus strand of JACPVC010000010.1, from coordinate 17,722 downwards.
TCATCCATGAATATGCTAAACTTTCGGCATGAGTAATCTCGTCAACTTCCTGAAACAGAGCGATATTTTCTATCAGTTCACACCGACTCAACTGGAGTTGGTCGCCAATCTGTGCCAGGTGGTTGAGTTCGATATCAATCAGACCGTCTTTCAGGAAAACAGCAGCAGCAAGGAGTTGTATGTGATCGTGCAGGGCGAGGTGGATATTCTGATCAACCGCGGCGTGACCGGTTCTCTCAGCAACAAAAGTGAGACGGTTATCGCCCGCCTAAGACGGGGGCAATCGTTTGGTGAAGTGGCTTTGGTGGATGAGGGACTGCGGTCGGCTTCGGCACGCGCAGTGCAGAAGGATACGCGGTTGCTGGTCATCCCACGTGACAAGATCATCATGTTGTGTGAAACGTACCCGCAGCTTGGGTATCGCCTGATGTATAACCTAGCTGCTGACCTTGCCATGAAGATACGCAATACCGACCTGCGCATTCGCGAGCAGTTGCTGTATAAACCTGCCGAAAAATAGCCGTGATGCGGATAAAGTTTCTCTGATTTTTCAAAACGTACAGACACAAATGCTTGACCGAAGATGGAATTCGACGTATTATTAGCCATTCGCACATCAAAGTTACGGGTATTCATCTTAGGTTTCGTCAAACAAGCCATAAAAATCCATGAGATAGGGTTTTTAGGCTTTCTTTGTATATAAACAAAATTTTTTGAAGGAGGTGATGCCGACTCCCCCTCGCTTGGTCTGCTCCGTTTGTAGCCACCCGCACAGTGTGCGGGAATCAAAAATTTTTGTAAATTTTGGAGGAGTAAGATAATGAACAAGCGTTTACTCGCTTTGCTGTCCGTGTTGGTGATTGCCAGCATGGCGCTCGCCGCCTGTGGTACCACCGCCGCTACTGAAGAAGCCGCCGGTGCTGTGACCATCAAGATCGCCACTCAAAGCCCGCTTTCCGGCGGTCAGTCCCTTCTGGGCGTTGCCATCAAGCAGGGTGCCGAACTCGCGCTCGAACAGTTGGGCGGCGACCTAACTGGGATGGGCTACGATGTCCAGCTCGCCCCGTACGATGACCAAGCCACCCCCGATGTCGGCGTTGCGAATGCCAAGAACATCGTTGCCGATACCGATATCCTTTGCGGTGTTGGTCACTTGAACTCCGGCGTTATGATCCCCTCCTCTGAGGAATATCACACCGCTGGTCTGGCTTTCGTCTCCCCCGCCAACACCAACCCCGTTGTGACCACCCGTGGTTACCTTGAAGTGAACCGTGTTGTGGGCCGCGATGACGTTCAGGCTCCTGCCGCCGAAGAGTATGCTTTCACAACCCTCGGCGCCAAGTCCGTCTACATCATCCACGACAAGACCGCTTACGGTCAGGGTGTTGCCGAATTCTTCAAGGCTGCCGCCGAAGAAGATGGTATGGAAGTGTTGGGCTTTGAAGGCACCGAAGAGACTGCCAACTTCGACGCGATCGTGACCCCTCTGATTGCCTCGAATCCTGATGTTGTGTTCTTTGCCGGTATCTATAACCAGGCTGGTGTGTTCTTCAAGCAGGCTCGCGATGCCGGCTACGAAGGCACCTTCCTCGGCACCGATGGTATGGATTCTTCCGACCTCGCTGACATCGCTGGTGATGCCCTCACTTCCGGCGGCGGCATGGCGTACACCACCGTTGCAGGACCTGTCAGCGCCTACCCCAAGGCTGCCAAGTTCGTTGAAGACTACACCGCCAAGTTCGGCGCCGCCCCCGAAGCCTATGCCGCTCAAGGTTACGACTCCATGGGCGTCTGTTTGGCCGCGATCATGGCTGCTGCTGAAGCCGCCGGTGGCAAACCCACCCGCGCTCAGGTTGCTGAAGCGGTCCGCGCTGTGAGCTACGACGGTCTTACCAGCACCATCACCTTCGACGAGATCGGCGATCTTCCCACCGCCAAGTACTTCATCATCAAAGTGAATGCCACCAGCAAAGACACCTGGAGCACCAACGAGATCATCGACTCCTTCGACCTGCCCTCCCCTGGCAAGGGCGAATAGTTCGTAATTGCAGCAAAAGCCTCTCTCCCGTACGGGAGAGAGGCTACTTTTCAAAAGGACAGGATTGACGAAATGAAACAATTTGCGGCAAGTCCCGTATATAAGTTTTTCCTTTTTCCAATTGGGCAAATTATCATGTTCGCATTGGGGTCGAGCGTGGGCCTGTCACTGATAACTGTATTACTCGCATATGTTTTCAAGTTCAACGTAACCAACTTCGACCTTGTGGAAAGGTCGCTTTTGATTCTTCCGCAGGTAGTTATTAATGGGCTGACCATTGGTTTCGTCTATTCCACCATCGCCCTTGGCTATACCATGGTGTATGGTGTTTTGGAATTCATCAACTTTGCGCACAGTGAGATATTCATGGTGGGCGGCATTGTGGGTGTGCAGTTGATAGCTTATTTCGAACATCTTGGGATACTCGCCACCCTGAACCAATATTTGGTGATCGCCTTAGCCATCATCCTTGCAATCATTATTTCCGGCTCTCTCGCTGTGACCGTGGAACGGGTTGCCTACAAACCGCTACGCGGCGCGCCCAAGCTGGTACCTCTTATCTCCGCCATCGGTATGTCCTTCTTCCTTCAAGACGCCGTGCGCCTGATCCTCAGCCTGACAACCGGTGAATTCAACGTCATCCTCCCCCAATTCGGCACCTTCGACGAATTTCTGCTAGTAGCATTGCCCGGCATGGCAGACCCTCTTCGCATCCAGATCAAATCCGTCATCATCGTTGGTATTGCCGTGCTCATGCTGGTGGTACTGAACTTTCTGGTTAATGGAACCAAAGTCGGCAAAGCCATCCGCGCTGTTGCACAAGATCGTCCCTCCGCCAGCTTGATGGGTATCAATGTCAGCCAGATCATTTCCATCACCTTCCTGGTTGGAGGTGCGCTGGGCGGAGCGGCAGGCGTTTTGTTCGCCTTGAAAGCCACCAAATTGGACCCCTTCGTGGGCTTCTTCCCCGGTTTGAAAGCATTTACCTCCGCTGTTCTGGGTGGTATCGGCAACCTGACCGGAGCCCTGTTGGGCGGACTGGTACTCGGTTTGCTCGAGTCATTTGCCGCATCCTACCTTTCAATCTTTACAAACGGTGCGTTTGGCGCTGAATACAAGGATATCTTTGCGTTCGCCATCCTGATCGTTGTATTGATCTTCCGCCCCTCTGGTCTTCTCGGTGAGACCGTTGGGCAGAAGGCATAGTCCGTATTTAGGAAAAGGTACACCCATGAAAACACTATTCAGTGATTTGTACAAAAAATTAAATACGGGTTTCTGGCCGATCCTCATCGTGTTTGCCTTCCTTGTTGTTGGCAGCATCAGCGTATACCTCAGCCCCAGGTCGCTTTCCGCCTTCCTGATACTGATAACTACTCCTCTGATCCTTTATTTCATGAAAATAAACATGAAGATAAAGATATTCATTGGGTTACTGCTCATCATTGTGATCCTGCCCGTTCTGGGAATCCGCAATATCTTTTATCTGGAAGTCATCTTCCAGATGGCAGTCTTTGCAGCCCTTGCCCTCGGATTGAACATCGTGGTCGGCATGGCAGGGTTACTAGACTTGGGATATGTAGCTTTCTACGCTGTGGGCGCTTATGCATGGGCGATCTTCGGCTCAAAACAAATGTCGCTTCTACATTCGATCCCCGGCGCTGCCCCTGCCAACGCTCCATTCTTCCTTGACCCCAGATGGTTCTGGCTCTTCATCTTTTTGGGCGTAGGTCTGGCAGCATTTACAGGCATACTTTTGGGGCTTCCGGTCTTGCGTGTAAAAGGCGACTACCTCGCGATCGTTACGCTTGGTTTCGGTGAGGTGGTCCGCGTCCTGGCGCTCAACCTCGATAAACCCATTAACCTCACGAACGGTCCGCAGGGCATCACTCCCATTCAACGCCCTCCCCTGCCACCCGAAGCCGTTATGCAAGTCTTTAGGAACCTGTTGACTCCGCTGGTAGGGCACCCCCCAACCGATGCCGAATTCTACAACGTCTTCTTCTACTTCCTCGCGTTGGTCATCATTGCGATCGCGATCCTGGTGGCAACCCGGCTGGAAGATTCCCGCATTGGGCGCGCCTGGACCGCCATTCGCGAAGACGAAACCGCCGCCATCGCCATGGGAATTCCGCTGGTGAAGATGAAACTCGCTGCTTTCGCCGCCGGAGCCTCATTCGCTGGAGCCGTGGGCGCGCTCTACGCTGCCAACCGCACCTTCGTCAGCCCGGAAACTTTCTCCTTCCTTCAATCCATCGGTGTGTTGACCATGGTCATCCTCGGCGGTTTGGGAAGCATCCCCGGCGTGATCTTTGGTGCAGCGGCAGTCGTTCTCCTCAACATCCAGGTTCTGCAAAATTTCTCCCTGTATCTGAGTGAACTTCGCCAAAGCGACGCGGTCATCCCCATCATCAATTTTGCCTGGAAAAACCTCTCCAACCAATTGGACCCGGCAAAATACCAAAAACTTGTATTCGGGATCATTCTGGTTTTGATGATGATCTTCCGTCCATCCGGGCTCATCCCTGCTGAGCGGCGCAAACGCGAACTCGTCGAAGATAAAGAATAGGCGGATCTGACCATGTCTCTATTGCAAACTACAAACGTAGTCAAACGCTTTGGCGGTTTGATCGCTGTCAACAAAATGACCTTCTCTTTGGATGAAGGGCGCATCGTCAGCATCATCGGTCCGAACGGCGCAGGCAAGACCACTTTCTTCAACAGTCTCACCGGTATCTACAAACCCGAAGAAGGACAAATCCAGTTCAAGAATCACTCCCTGATTGGGCTGCGCCCCGACCAGGTGGCTGCCACGGGTATTGCCCGCACCTTCCAAAACATCCGTCTGTTCGGAAGCATGACCGTGATCGAGAACATCATGGTCGGCATGCATATCCGCTTGAAGCAAAACCCAATCGACATCCTCTTCCGCACAAGGCATTTCAATGCAGAAGAACTGGAAGCTGAACAGCGCGCCAGTGAATGGATGGAATATGTCGGTTTGAAGAACGTCGGGAACGAACTCGCGCGCAACCTGCCTTATGGTGGTCAGCGCCGCATCGAGATCGCCCGCGCCCTCGCCGCCAACCCCACCCTCCTGTTGCTGGATGAACCCACCGCAGGCATGAACCCCAACGAGTCTGAGGATGCCATCAAACTCTTCCGCCGCATCCGCGATGACAAGGGCATCACCATCCTGATGATCGAGCATGACATGCGCGTGGTCATGGGTATTTCAGAGTACATCAGCGTGATGGACTATGGCGAAAAGATCGCCGAAGGTACACCGCAGGAGATCCGCTCGAACCAACGCGTGATCGAAGCCTACCTTGGTCGTGGCGCTGCCGTGGCACACGAGCAGAAGCACTAGGAGAATCTGAATGGGAAAACTACTTGAACTCAACAATGTCCATTCCTATTATGGACATATCCACGCCCTGAAAGGTATCTCCTTGCACGTGGACGAAGGCGAGATCGTGACTTTGATCGGTTCCAACGGCGCAGGCAAAAGCTCCACCCTGCGCACTATCTCCGGCATTATTCATGCCCGCGAAGGCAAAGTCAGCTTCGATGGAAAAGATATCACTCACATCGAGCCGCACAATGTCGTGAACATGGGTCTGGGGCATGTGCCTGAAGGACGCGGCATCTTCCCGAAATTGACCGTGCAAGAAAACCTGGAAATGGGCGCGTATACCATCAACGACCCAAAGGCGATCAAAGAACGCATCGAACTGGTTTTTGAGTTGTTCCCTCGTCTCAAAGAGCGTATCCTTCAATTCGGCGGGACGCTCTCCGGCGGCGAACAGCAGATGCTCGCCATCGGGCGCGGACTGATGCTCAACCCGCGCATCCTCATGCTCGATGAGCCTTCGATGGGTCTCGCGCCGGTGTTGGTAGACTTGATCTTCGACACCATCAAGAAGTTGAACGATAAGGGCACCACCATTCTGCTCGTGGAGCAGAACGCCCTCATGGCGCTCTCCATCGCCCATCGCGGATACGTCCTACAAACCGGCGGCATCGTCCTCACCGACGACGCGGCAAAGCTCAAGCAGAACGAGATGGTTCAAAAGACCTATCTGGGTATCGAATAGACCGAAGCACAAGAAACGAAAAACCGCTTTCGCGCCTTTGGCGGAAAGCGGTTTTTTTGTAAAATCTTATAAATCGTAGCAGCAGCTTATGGAAATTAACAAATAAATAACGTAACCGCGTAGTTGGAGTTCTCCCTGGCACTGCCCGTCACATCGGCTTCGCATTCGCGGAGCGATGCCGAAGGGGCAGGTGTAACACCAACGGGCGCATAAGAGAACGCGCCTTATGCCGTATTACGAGATTATTTTCTTAAAGTTCATCAGTCGCTTACTACCCCTCATTTTTTGGACGGCAAAAGCCGTCACTAGGGTAAACAACCATGACAAACCTTCCTAAATCAGCAGAAATCGCCATCATCGGCGGCGGCGTGATGGGCGCCAGCGCCGCCTATCACCTTGCCAAACGCGGTATGAAAAATATTCTCCTGCTCGAAAAAGAATCTCACTTCGGCACCGGCGCGACGGGCAGGTGCGCGGGCGGAGTGCGCTATCAATTCTCCACCGAGGTCAACGTCGAGCTATCCCTGCAAAGCCTGCCGATGATCGAACGCTTCAAAGACGAACTCGGGCAGGACGTGAATTATCACAAGTACGGATATTTGTTGGTGGCGACGACCGAACAGGAAGTCGAGGAATTCAAATACAACGTCGCCATGCAAAACCGGCTCGGCGTGCAGACGGAATTTCTAAGCGGCGATGAAGTCCGCAGGCGATTGCCGCTCATGCGCTTCGACGATGCCATTGCAGGCACGTTCCATCAGAAAGACGGCACGGTAGACCCAAACAGTGTGGTGATGGGATACATCAGCGCGGCGCAGAAGATGGGTGTAACAGCGCTCACAGGCGTGGATGTAATTGGAGTCGCCGTCAGCGGCGGAGAGGTTCGCAGCGTGAAAACAAATCTGGGTGAGGTCGAGGCGCGTATCGTCCTCAATGCGGCAGGACCGTGGTCGGGATTGATCGGCGCGATGGCAGGGGTTCAAATCCCGCTCACCCCTCTGCGCAGGCAGATGTTCACGACGAATCCGTTGAAGGAAGTGCCGGAGGATTTCCCGTTCGTGATCGATTTTGCGAAGTCGTTGTATTTTCATCGCGAAGGCGAAGGCTTGCTGATTGGCATGAGCAATCAAAATGAGCAGCCAGGCTTCGACCAGAATGTGGATGAGGATTTTGAATTGGTGAACTTGGAAGCTGCCATCGAGCGTATGCCGCTGATCGAGAAAGCCAGCCGCGCATCGCATTGGGCGGGCTTGTACGAAGTGACGCCGGATGCGCACCCGATTTACGGTGCGACTGACGTGAAAGGCTTTTTGCTCTGCACCGGTTTTTCAGGTCACGGCTTCATGCATGGACCGATCTCAGGCAAGTTGATGAGCGAATTTATCGTGGATGGAAAATTTTCAAGCGTGGATGTTTCGATGCTCGACCTGAAACGCTTTGAAGAGGGGCGTTTGATAAAAGAGTACAATGTAGTTTAATTAACCACAAAGGACACCAAGGTCACGAAGGGAAGGCCAAGGAGAGGGTTCAACCTTTGTGTACCTCGTGCCCTTCGTGTTTAAACAGGATTTTATGACCTCAGCAGAAATCATCACAATCGGAACGGAAATATTGCTCGGCGAGATCGTGGATACCAACACTCGTCACATCGCGCTCACCTTGCGCGGTTTGGGCGTGGATTTATATCGTACCATCACCATAGGCGATAACGTAGACCGCATTGCCAGCGCCATTCACAACTCGATGGAACGCGCAGACATTGTCATCACCACCGGCGGGCTGGGTCCCACCGTAGATGACCCCACGCGCGAAGCGGTCGCAAAAGCCGTCGGCGTGGAAACCGAATTCCGCGAAGACCTTTGGCAGCAGGTGGTTGAGACCATCGCGCGTTATGGGCGCAAGCCTTCTGAAAATCAAAAACGTCAGGCGTATGCGCCCAAAGGTTCAATTGGTTTGAGAAACCCCGTTGGCACCGCACCGTGCTTTATTGTTGAAACCGAAAAGAACGCCGTCATCTCTTTACCCGGCGTGCCTGCCGAAATGGAACATATCCTGCATGAGTCGGTCATCCCTTATTTACAAAAACGCTTTGGGCTTGATCAAGTCATCAAAGTGCGCGTGCTGCATTGCGCCGGTCTCGGCGAAGGCATGATCGACGAAAAGATTGCAGACCTCGAAACGCTCAGCAACCCAACGGTTGGTCTCGCTGCGCATACCGGCGTGGTCGATGTGCGCATCACAGTAAAAGCCAAAAGCGAGTCTGAGGCGAGTGAGATGATCGCCAAAGTTGAAACCGATATACGCGAACGTCTCGGCTCGGTTGTCTTCGGTGTGGATGAAGATCGACTCGAAGACGTTGTGCTGGATATGCTCGCCCGCCGCGGCTTGACTCTGACCGCCATAGAAAGCGGACTCGACGGACTGCTCGCCCGCAAAGTGCCGCACACCGCCTCAAAACCGGACCTCTCACCTGCCGCCCTTATAGACGCCTTACGCGCCGCCCGAGCGGATTCAAAAGCGGACATCGCGCTTGGCGTATCCGTTTACATGGAGGAACGCGCCGCAGAAATGGCAATGATTACATCCAAAGGCGAAAAGACTCATCGCATTACGTACGGCGGTCCGCCCAGAAGTTTGCCGCGTTGGAGCATGAACCTTGCCTTGAATTGGCTGCGGACAACGCTCGAGGAAATGAACTAATGGCGAAACCCAAGCCGCGCAAAAAGAATGACACGCCGCTGGTCATCCTTGCCTGGGGCTTGAATATTTTTGGGCTGGGAGCGATTGCGTTTGTGCTGGTTGCCTATTGGGCGTTGAATCCCGTCCACGCCGCGCCGCAGGATGTGAACCCTGCTTACACCGCCACCATGCCCCCGACCTACACGCCGGATGCGTTCTCGTTCAGCCTGCCCACCATCACGCCAAACCCGCGCTCAACGATGATCGTCGTCCAATCCCCCACTCCCTTCGTTTTACAAAACGCCGGGACGCAGGGACGAGCCAGCGTCGCCACAGTGGGATATTCCGTTTCAGGCAGACCCATCGAAGTTTATATCTTCGGGCACGGCGAACGCGAAAAGATGATCGTGGCAGGCATCCACGGCGGTTACGAATGGAACACGATTGCGCTGGCAGATGAATTGATCCAACATATCTTCGACCACCCCGATATCATCCCCAGCGATGTGACCTTGTACGTCCTACGCAACATGAACCCCGACGGCGACGCGCGCGACCACGGCATCGACGGACGCATCAACGACCACGGCGTGGACTTGAACCGCAACTTCCCCGTCAATTGGGCAAAGACCTGGGACCGTAACGGTTGTTGGGACCTGGCAGCCACCACCGGCGGCACGGGTCCCGGCTCCGAGCCGGAGACCAAAGCCGTGATGTACTTCCTGCAATCACACGAGGTCGAAACGCTCATCAGTTATCACAGTGCGGCGTTGGGCGTTTTCCCCGGCGGCGTTCCGTGGGAAGCGGACTCGAAGAAATTCGCCAAGGCGCTCGCCAAAGCAACCAACTATCCCTACCCACCCATCGACACGGGCTGCGTCTACACCGGCACCCTCGCCGATTACGCCGTCGAACTCGGCACCACCGCCGTAGACATGGAACTTTCCACGCACAAGACGACGGATTTTGAAGAAAATCTCAAAGCGTTGGAAGTGCTGTTGAATTGGAGATAACACGCTCGATTAATGTCATGCTGAGCGAAGCGAAGCATCTCTTAGACAATCTCAGAGACCCTTCGCTACCGCTCAGGGTGACAAACAGAGGAGAAGGAATGACTCAAAAAATAGACACATTATTCATCAACGCCATCGTGTTGACGATGGATGAAAAACTCACTCAATACGATCCCGGCGCGGTCGCCGTCAAAGGTGATTCCATCGTTGCTGTTGGAAATGAAATAGATCTCAAAAAAGAATACTCGGCAAATGAAACCATCGACTGCGGCGGGAAGATCCTTATGCCGGGTCTGGTCAACGCGCACACGCATGTGCCCATGACCCTCATCCGCGGACTCGCCGACGACCTGCGCCTCGACGTGTGGTTGATGGGCTACATGCTGCCGGTCGAACGTCAATTCGTTTCGCCAGAGTTCGTGCGCCTCGGCACGCTGATTGCCTGCGCCGAACAAATCCGCAGCGGGGTGACCACTTTCAACGACATGTATTATTTCGAAGACGACATCGCCCAAGCCACCGCCGATGCAGGCATGCGCGCCGTATGCGGCGAGTCGATCATGAAGTATCCTGCGCCCGATGCGCCCTCTTACGATGACTCGCTTGCGTATGCGCGTGAGTTCATCAAAAAGTGGAAGGGGCATCCGCTCATCGTGCCTGCCATTGCGCCGCACGCGCCCTACTCCACCAACCCTGAGATCATCCGCGCTTGTGTCGATCTCGCCAAAGAATTTGACGTGCCGTTGCACATCCACATTTCCGAAACCGCCTTTGAAGTCGAGAACATGCGCAAGGAACAGGGCATGCCCGTCATCCCTTACGTGAAGAAACTCGGCTTGTTCGAAGCCAAGGTCATCGCCGCGCATTGCGTCCACATCGACACCGGCGAGATTCGCACGCTGCAACATGCCAACGCGGGCGTGTCACACAACCCGTCTTCAAACCTCAAACTCGCATCGGGTTTTGCCCCCGTCCAAAAAATGCTTGCGGATGGACTCAACGTGGGCATCGGCACGGATGGACCCGCCTCGAACAACGATCTCGATATGTTCGAGGAAGTGCGCCTCGCCTCTTTCGTCGCCAAAGCTGCCACGAACGACCCGACCGTTCTCCCCGCTGCCACCGCGTTGACGATGGCGACACGTCTCGGCGCAAAAGCGCTGCATCTCGGTCATCTCACCGGCTCGCTGGAAGTTGGCAAACGCGCAGACATGATTCTCGTGGATACCAATCCGCTGCACAACACTCCACGTTTCAAACGTGACCCGTTGAATGCGTATGCCCAATTGGTGTACGCGTCGAAATCGACGGATGTGACCGACGTGATGGTGAATGGAAAATGGTTGATGCGCGACCATAACCTGCTCACGCTGAACGAAACGGAATTGATCGCTCAAGCCCGCGAACTCGCCACGAAGATCGACGCCTTCCTGACCGAACGTGAACAGTCTGTGCTTTCGAAACTCATCGCCTTGGGCGGCTCGATGGAGGAGGAATCATTCGAGGTACAGATCAAGGTCAAGGTCGAAGAACCCAGCCTCGTTATCCAGAATGTGAAGCGACCGGAAATCGAAATCAACGCCTACAAGCATTATCGTCAGTTCGATGAATATTTCCTGTTCGACGATCCTAATCAGGGACGCCTGCGTTACCGTGAAGACAGCCTGATCAACGAAAAGGGCGCTATCGCCAGTGTCCGCTCGCGCCTGACCCTGCTGGGTGTGAAGCGCGAAGGCGAAGTGGGACACGATGTTTTGCTCTCACGCAGCCGCTTCCTTGCGCCTGCCACCCAGTCGCTCAGGTTTTACCGCGAATACTTCAAGCCGAAGACGGAAATCCCGGTGGAAAAGAACCGCCTGCGCTGGCACATCAAATACAAGAACACCGAATTCTTCATCAACCTCGACGAAGTAAAGCAGCCTGCCATGGGAACCTTCCTTGAAGTCAAGAGCCGCACCTGGAGCCGCAAGGACGCCGACCTCAAAGCGGACCTCGTGCGTGAACTACTCGATATGCTTGGAGTGGGTAACGCCGAAACCGTAACGCAGGATTACATTGAGATATTAACAGCATAGGGCAGCATGGACACTCTTAGAAAAATAACCGCTGTATTTTTTTCCATCCTGTTCGTTATCACAGCTGTGACGGCGATCCTGCTTTTCAATTTTGACCGCCATGCTTTCACGGCAGAGACCTATCAACGAGCCTTTGCGCGCGAAGATTTTTACAACAAACTTCCAAGCCTCATGGCGCAAGCCATCGTTTCATCCGATGCGGATACGAGCCAGTTGCCGCTTGTGATGCAAGGCATGGGCGTCGAAGCCTGGGAAGCGTTCATCCGCGCCCTGCTCCCAACCGAGGTGCTGAAATCGCTGGGCGATGACGTTTTGAATTCGACCTTCGCTTACCTCAGCATGCAAACAGACACGGTGCAAGTGAGCCTGACACCCGTAAAAACCAATATGGCAGGCGACACGGGCACGCAGGCTGTCGTTTCACTGTTGACCACGCTGCCCGCCTGCACGTTCGACCAGGTTGCAAAGACCACGTTCAATCTTTTATCCGGCGGGCAGATCGAATTCTGTAACCCGCCTGCCGATATGCTGCCCCTGCTCACCCCGGTCATTCAGGGACAGATGCAACTCACCGCCTCCATCATCCCGGATCAATTGACTCTGGCAACCGCGCCGCCGCAAAACGACCCGCGCGAGCGATTGCAGACCATCCGCCTCTTCATGCGGCTCAGCCCGATCCTGCCCCTGGTCTTTTTGCTTGGGCTGACGCTTCTCCTTGTGCGCTCCCCAAAAGACTGGCTGAATAGCTGGGGCATTCCACTTGCCGTCACCGGGTTCATTGCCTTCGTGATGGGAATCCTTGGCGCGCCCGTCGTTGGCGCACTGCTCGAGCGCATCCTTGCGAGCCGATTATCCAACTACCTCCCCGCCTTTCTATTGGACTTCACAGGCGACTTCGCCGCCGCGATGGTGCGCGCCCTGCTTAGCCCGGTCATGTGGCAAGGGCTGGCACTGACTGTCATTGGTCTCGGAATGATAGCAATTTACTTTTTCATAAGATGGAATAAATCAAGGCGATACTGAGAGTCTAAATTTATTTACATGCCAAGTCTCTAAATATTGCGCCGCAGACAGTGAATAGAGCGTTTTGCATAATTAACGATTAGTAATTTATGGTATTTTGAAAGCAAATGTATACTCAAATAATGCATCCGCCTGAGGGTCCTTTATTGCGAGGACAAAATACAAGTCGCTCACAGATTGTGGAACGTAAAATGTTCTTATTCCAGATACAGTTTGTGCTGGACCAGCGGATAATTCCAGTTCGCCTTCTTTGCTGTCAATCAACTCTCCACATGAATCTGTAGCGACTCGCATTAAACCATCATCTCCTATTAAATATGAACTGGATTTATATTCTATACCGTATCCTCCTAGAAGATTAGTAAATTCGTATGCAATCTTTAGAAAATCACCTGTGCGCGAAATATTCTCTATACTTAGAGTCGCATTTTCTAAATCAATGTTTTCACCAATTTTACGAATGTTGGAAGATTGTTGCTCTTCAATAAGTGGGGATGTAAAGGGTTTAAATTTTGTCAGATCAACCGTTAACGGTGTATTAAAAATAACATCATCACTTGGTTGATTGTAGATAGTTCTACGATCGTGATACCCGGATAAAATCAACTTATATCCGCTCGAATTCTCGGCAACCTTAGCATGAAATGTTATATCCTTCTGATCATTTACCGCTACACACGCCCAACCTAGCATTTGAAAACCCGGAAGTAATATATCCCCGGTAGTTAATGTTCCATAATCCGCAGTATATGTGTAGCCTTCTGCCGTAACTATCAACCAAGGAGAGAGAAAGCCAAATGTATGCCATACCGTATCCGTATTAGCAATGGCCATTTTTACATCTAAACTGGCATACCCATCTCCTAGACTCGTTTTCGTTACAGATATTGGATAAATTGAAACCGCCTCAGAACTTTCTGGGTGATCTGTTGGGATCGACTGACAACTAATCCCAATCAGATGGATAAAAATTGTAATGAAAAGCATGTATCTAATTCTGATTGAATTATTCTTGGTGGACGCACTAGTCATTTCTTAGAGTCTCCATGAATTGATCGTAATATTTCAAATTTGAACTATGATCTAATCCGATAGGTTTCTGCATAAGACCTCGTTTTGGGTGGTTATCCACAAAGGGGTTTTATAGAAATATTTCTTTACAATAAACTATATAACATTATAAACCTACTATCATCGAAAGATAACTACCTTACCACACTACGGACACCCATTCGCAATCTGCTCTTCAAACGTCGCGGCGAAAACGTGACGACCGGAGCCGTCACATGCGGCGCGGAAGTAGTAGTAGGGCGAGGTCTGCGGATATGCGACCGCCATCAACGCCTCGATGCCGGGGTTGGAAATGGGCGTGGGCGGCAAGCCTGGGTTTAAATAAGTGTTATACGGGGAGATGACTTCCAAGTCTGCCAATGCAAGCGGACTCTTCCACCATGAACTCGAATCGAATTGATAGCCAAGCGCGTATTGAACGGTAGGGTCTGCGTCCAGCTTCATGCCGATGGCGATGCGGTTGAGGTAGACCGAAGCGATCATTGACGCTTCCTCGATCTGAACGGCTTCCCGTTCGACGATGGAGGCGAGAGTCACGGCTTGGTAGATGCTCAGGTTTTGGGCGGCGAATCCGGCTTGAATGTCGGTGGTGAGTTTGGAGGTGAAGTTGCGCCCGATGATGTCCAGCAATTGGTCGAGGGTGGTTTCGCGCGGAAGGGTGTAGGTATCAGGGAAGAAGAATCCTTCCATGCTGGCGGGAGCGGCGAAGCCTGCACTGAACCACGGTGAAGTGGCGAGGACTTGAGGCGGAGCGTGTCCAGCGGCGAGAAAGGTTTCGGGGTCAATGGACAAGCCCGAGGTTGGGAGCGAGGCGGCGATCTCTTCCATCCGCCAACCCGGCAGGATCACAAGAGTCGCATCGCTGGGAGAATATTTTTGCAGCGACTGGGCAATATCAATGATGGATTGAGACGAGCTGAGGTCGAAGTCGCCGGATTGGATGGTGAGGTCGATGCCCGTGTAGACGGCGTAGTCAAAAAAGGCTTGTGCATCCGAGATGATGGCGAAGCCTTCGAGTCTGTCTGCGATGGAGGTAACAGACTCTCCGGGCTCAACACGGAAGGGCTGTTCGATACCGTTCACGTCGAGCGGCGTGCTGAGGACGTCGCCATGAGTAAGCAGACGCGTTGAATATTCGATACGGTCTGAAATGGAAAGGTGTTTCGCAGGCGGACCATACAGCAGCGAAGCCCGCGCAGGGACATAATAGATGAACGCAAAAACACAGGCAAAGAGGATTGCAACGATAAGGGCGAGAATGAAATAATATTGATTGCGGCGAAAGAATTTGGACATTCGATACTTCGACAGGCTCAGCACAAGTTTACGATTTCTGATTTACGATTAGAGATTAAAGAGAGGAGAAAATCTTACTGCTTACTGCTTACTGCTTACTGCTTACTGCTTACTGCTTACTGTTCACTAGCACGCCTGGCTTCAAGATACGATTGCAAAATCACCACCGCGGCAAACTCATCCTGATGACCGGCACGCTTTTTACGGGAGACACCGAGCTCGATGCGCGCGGCACGGGCGATTTGGGTGCTGTGCGATTCGTCCCACATTTCTATGGGGATGTTCGTCTGGTTGCGAAGCACGTCCGCAAATCTTCCGGCGCGGCGACCGGCGGGATTCGGATTACCGTCCTCGTCGTAGGATTGACCGACAACGATCAAGCCCACATCATTTTGCGCGGCAATATCCGCCACCTGAGCCGCGTCGACGATACGCGAAACATGTTGAATGACTTTCAAAGGACTGGCAATGGTCGCGGTCGGGTCGCTGAGAGCGAGACCGATGCGCTTTTCACCGTGGTCAACTGCGAGGATTCTCATGGCTGCGAGAGCAAGGGGACAAGTAGCAAGTATACAAGTAAGGAGGCTCGCATACTTGTTTACTTGTGTACAAATTACTTGTCTACTTCTCTTACTCCACCTCCACCGAAATATTGAAGGGAATCAACGGCATCCATTGCCACCAGGATGGCGTGACGATGATCTGCGGTTCGTTTTGCAGGGACAAGGCTTCTTTCACCGCAGCGGCAGCGCTTCGCGCATTGCGCCCGCGAATGAGGTTGAGGATTTGCATCTTATCCACATCGCGGAGTGTGGCTTGCGAAGCCTGTAATGGAAAGCGAGTGATGCCTGTCGCATCCGTGATGGGAGTCTCGAGCGCGCTGAAGGTCATTTCGCCAGAGGGAGAAAATCCCTGCGGGATGGACGCCGTGACTGATGAGGCGGCAAGGGCTTTGAGGTCTTCCGCCAAAATGTAATTCGCCGTGAATTCTGCTTCGACTGAAAAAATTAATTCAGTCCCCGTTTCGCCTTCAGACGGCAAAAATTCTTCATTCTTGATATCTTTCATCTTCACCGTGTCCACGATCAATAGGTCGCCCGCGCCGATGCTGGCGCGGAATTGTTCTTCGACCTTTTTGCGCAGGTCGCTCAACGCTTTATCGCGCAAAGCGGCACGATCCTCTTCGGTCGCGCCGATCACTTCTTCATCCGCGCCGCCTGTGATCGCTTCAAGGTTGCTGACCCTGGCAGAAAGCCCCAACGCGCCTTCGATGATGCTGATCGCGCCCGCTTCGACGTTCCCCTGCTCCCCCATCTCCAGCGCTTCCACCTTGACCTCGACCACTTCATCCACGCCCGCTGGCAGGCGCGTCTCATTCAACGTCACAAAACGGACGAGCGTATTGGTCGCAACCACCGTCCCCGCCGGAATGATGAGTTCATCCGAACCTAAATTTGTGAACTGCACGATGCCCGCCGCTTTGGTCTTTGGCACCGAAATGCGGCTCGATATTGACGCAGTCTGCTCGTCGCTCACCGATATGGACATCGTCTGCGCGGGAATCTCGCCACTCAACGAAACGGACGCGGTCGCCGGGTTTGCATTGACCGGGATGACGATGGACACCGCCTGCGCTTCGGGATTCAACGTCAGCGCGGCTCGCGGGACGAATAAGCCTGCCAGCACCAAAACAGCCATGACCCCCGCTGTGAACGCCGCCACCCTTCCCAAGAGCGACGTGCGCCAGTTCGCCTCTTTGGTCTGGATCGTCTCACGCATGGCACGCAGCCCCTTGCGGGGAGGCTTCGGCGTGCGCTGAACTCTGGGTGAAGACTCACCCCAGGCTTCCTTTTGAGCCGCGGTCGTCGTCTTAAAAACTGGAATACCCAGCGACTCGGCATCGCGCCGGACATTCATCCTGCGGGTGACGAGCCCCAGCTGTGCTCCAAGCGAATCCGCGTGACGTTGTAGGACTTTCAAATCCAGCACGCGCAAGGTGACATTCTCATACTTGGGCCACACCAGCAAAATGCGCGGCGTCTTCGCCCACGACAATTTATCGCGGACCGAGATGAGGTCATCGTGAGATTCGAGGGTGATGATTTTTGTCTTCAAATTACAAATTCCGTTAAAACCGGAAGATGGTCGGATGCCAGCTTTACCTCTTCCGGCGCACGAATCACTAGCGAGCTCTTCAGATATGGTTTCATTTTTTCACTGACGAACACATAATCTAATCTTGCGTTTGGATTATTGGGAGGCAGAGTAAAACCTTCATCGTTTGGGTTACAAAGCCGAAAACAATCTATAAACCCTGCAGATAAAATCTCTTGTATCGAGAAATTGAAGACCCTGTTCCCCTGTAAATATATCATCCACTTTAGCCAGTTTGGCATAATTTCAGTTCGAGCCTGTTCACCAGGGGCAATT
>JACPVC010000009.1 GCA_016191955.1 Chloroflexota bacterium | reverse complement strand
TCTGTTGGGCGTTGCGGGCATCATCAACTATGTAGTTCCGCTCTTGTTGGGTGCGCAGGATATGGCTTTCCCGCGTTTGAATGCATTCTCATTCTGGATCGCCGTCCCTGCATCTGTGCTCCTGCTCTCAAGTCTTTTCCTTGGCGGTTTCGATACCGGTTGGACGGGCTACCCGCCTCTTTCTACCCGTGCCCCTGTCGGCATGCAGATGTTCTTCCTCGGCGTATTCACTGCGGGTTGGTCTTCCATTTTAGGCGCGCTCAATGTACTTGTGACGGTGGTCCGCATGCGTGCCAAAGGTATGACTGCCATGCGCATGCCCATTTTCGTTTGGGCAGCCGTTGCCACCTCATTGATCGCTCTGACCGCTACGCAGTTCATCGGTCTTTCCTTCCAGTTGGTGATGTTCCAGCGTCTCTTAGGCATGGGCTTTTTTGACCCTGCCAAGGGCGGCAATCCCGTTCTCTTCCAGCACCTCTTCTGGTTCTACTCGCACCCGGCTGTGTACGTCTTCATTCTTCCTGGTTTGGGCGTGATCTCTGAACTTCTCCCGGTCTTCGTCCGCAAGCCACTTTACGGTTATCGCTGGATCGCCATGTCCTCTTTGGGCATTGCGCTGGTTGGCTTCGTGGTTTGGGCGCATCACATGTTCACCTCTGGTATGAATGAATACCTGCGTGTGCCGTTCATGTATAGCACCCTGCTCGTGGCGGTGCCTACGGGTGTTAAGTTCTTCTCGTGGGTCGCTACGATTTGGAAAGGCAAGATTTCCACTCCGACCCCCATGCTCTTCGTCTTGGGTGGCATCGTGGTTTTCCTGATGGGTGGTCTCTCCGGTCCTCCCAATGCGACCGTCTCCACCGACTTACACCTGCATGACACCTACTTTATCGTGGGGCACTTCCACGATACGATCTTCGGCGGCTTTGTCTTTCCCTTCTTTGCCGCCCTGTACTACTGGTTCCCCAAAGCGACCGGTCGCAAGATGAACGAAACCCTCGGCAAGATTCATTTCTGGCTGATGACTCCCTCGTTCTTCGTGCTCACCTTTGGCATGATGTACATCGGTTTGCTCGGCATGCGCCGCCGCATCGCGGACTATGACCCCGCGCTTGGCATCGACAGCGAGCACTTCATCCTGACAGTTGCTGGTTTCCTGATTGCCCTCTCGGTGTTGGTCTTCTTCTATAACTTCTTCAACAGCATCAAGAACGGCGAAAAGGCGGAAGGCAACGTTTGGAATTCCCGTTCACCCGAATGGCAGGTCCCTTCACCCATGCCCATCCATAACTACGATCAGCCCTTTGAGGTGGTGGGTGAACCCTACGATTACGGCTTGAAAGATGATGGGTTTGTGAAATTCATCGAAGAGCCCGCCAAAGGCAAGCATAAATAAAAGGCGAGGAGTGAAAATAAATGACACATTCACAAGATAAATCGTCCGCCCTTGGTCAGGGCGTGGTGATTTTTGTATATCTGGCAGTATTGACCGTTCTCGAATTTTTCGTCGCTATATCCTTCAATGCGACGCTCCTGTTGATCGTGGTGGCGGTCATCAAAGCCGCGCTGGTGATGTACTACTACATGCACATCTACAAGCTCAACGAAACGGACCAGGGCGACGAGCATTCCTACGCCTACAAGACCGGCACGAATCGGTTCGGTCTTTGGCTGTTTCTGCTTTCAGACGGTTTCGTCTTCGCCGGTTTGTTGGTGATGCGCTCCAACCTGCTCGGTCTCACCCGCCCAGACCTTAATCAATTGCTCGGTCTGGGTGTGACCTCTGTCCTGCTCATTTCTTCCTTCTTCATGAATCGCGGCGAGACCGCCATGAAATATGGCGATGTCAAAACTTTCATGAACAACACAATCATCACCTTTGTGTTGGGCTTGGGCTTTTTGATCGGCGTGGTCTTCGTCGAGTGGCGGTTGGCGGCAGAGGAGGGCTTGGTGGCTTCGTTTGGCAACCCGGCTGTCGGTCCGTTGGGAGGCGTCTTCTATATGATGACAGGCATGCATGCTTTCCACGTCCTCACCGGTTTGATCTTCCTCTACGTGGTTTGGAATAATGCTCGCAAGGGCGTCTACAATGCCGAAAAGCATTGGGGCGTGGAAGCTGCCGCGGTCTACTGGCATTTCGTAGACCTGGTTTGGATATTCTTCTACCCTGCCTTATATCTGATCGGCACGGCTGTAATCAAATAAATTGAATACCTCCGCCGCCGATGAGGCGGCGGATTTTTTGTCTCTGGAGTTTGAAATGGACCGTAAATTGATTTGGATCGGCGTCAGCATCCTTTCGTTGATCGGGCTGATCGCGATGTTGACCTTCCTCTTCGCCAAGCCGCCATCTTTTCGCGGCACACTTTATGGCGAGCCGTTCCCACCTGCTACGGAGATCGAGTTAACCAAAGCCGATGGGGAAGTCTTTCGCATGAGCGACCAGCACGGAAAGATCGTTCTTTTATTTTTCGGCTACACCTCCTGCCCGGATGTCTGCCCAACCACCCTGGCGGAAATGACGCAGGTGATGAACGAACTTGGCGACGCCTCGCAAAATGTGCAGGTTGTATTTGTCTCAGTGGACCCGCGGCGCGACACCCCAGAAAAAGTTCAGGAATATGCCTCCCGCTTCAACCCAACCTTTATTGGTTTGAGCGGCTTGCAGGCGGAGCTTGAACCCATTTGGCAAAGCTACTCCATCTTCCGCGCCGAAGTGAATAGTGATTCAGCCATGGGTGTTATCATCGACCACACCGCGCGTCTGAACCTCATAGACGCCGATGGCAACCTGCGCCTGTCTTATGCGTATGGCACGCCGGTCGAAGACATCGTCCATGATATTGAATTGCTGTTAGGAAAATAAAATGAACTTCTCCGTCAAACGGGTCGTGCTTTCGTTCCTGCTTGGTCTGACATTTGCCGCCATCACCACGGAACTTTCGTATGCCCTGCTCAAGAAAGAAAATCGTGAGCCGATGCTGGTCGAACTGACCATCCCGGCAGGCACGGCAGAAATGATCCGCGCAGGCGAAGCACCGCCGGAGATTCCAAAAGATATGCGCTTTGTGGTGGGCGACACATTGAAGGTCGTCAATCGGGATATTGAAAACCATCAACTGGGCCTGTTATGGATTCCAGCCGAATCTTCCGCCAGCCTGAAGTTGGAGTCGGTGGAGAACATGGTCGTTGAATGTTCCTTCCAAACGGGCAGCTATATGGGCATCACCGTGCAGGAGCCCGTCACCTGGCGCACGCGCGTCTCTGGCATTTTCTTTGCCGGGTTCCCGCTTGGCATGATGTTCGCCGTCTACAGCGGGTTGATCGGCGTAAAGAAGAAGAAGGAAGAGCAATGACCGTTCTACGCAAAATGTTTTCGTGGAAGTGGGTAGTCACAACCTTGCTCGTCTTTGTTGGTGCAGCGGTTTGCGTTCGGCTTGGCATCTGGCAGTTGGATCGCCTCGAACAACGCCGCGCTTTCAATCATCAAGTCGAGACTATGCGTGCGGCAGAACTTTTGGAATTGAATTCATCCACGCCTGAGAGCATTGCTTCGATGGAGTGGCGTGCCGTAACGGTGACCGGGGAATATGACTTTGAGAATCAAGTGGCATTGCGGAATCAATACAACGAAAGCAATTACGGATTCCATCTCATCACCCCGCTTCAATACGACCCTTCGCCCGGCTCAGGGCAGGCTCCGGGAGTTGTTTTGGTGGACCGCGGCTGGATCCCCGCTGAAAGCGACTCCGCTCCGCAGGATTGGCGTGTCTACGATGAAGCGGGTGAGATAACGGTCACGGGGCAGATTCGGCTTGGGCAGGGCAAACCAGCCATCGGCGGAGTCGCTGATGCGCTGCCGATGGACGGGACGAGGCTCGATGTTTGGAACAACCTCGACGTGGAGAAAATATCCACACAGATGCCTTATCTAATTCTTGAAGTTTTTATTCAACCGAATGTGCAAGCGGGGGATACTACACCACCCATTCCATATCAGCCGGTAATTGAATTGACGGAAGGCTCGCACTTCGGGTATGCTTTGCAGTGGTTTACGTTTGCAACGATCTTGCTGCTCGGATACCCATTCTATTTGCGGAAACAGGAAGACTAAATGAAATATTCCCTGAAGACTTCTTTTGCGCGCCAGACGGCTCTCTTGGTGGTGGCGGTCTTTGCGCTGACGGTGATGGGGCGTTTGGTGACGATCACGGGTGCTGCTTTTCTGTGTATGGGCTGGCCCCTTTGTGTTCCCACCGCTCCGCTCGGTTATTTCAAATTGATCCACTTGATCCTGGTGGGCGTGGCTTCGGTTGTAATGATCGCGGTCTGGCGCAAAGCGTGGCGGGAACAGCGCCATCATGCTGTGCTGCTGCCGTTGACGACGATTACGGGCGTTTTGTTTTTGGGGCAGGCACTCGTCGGCGCGATTGAAGTGATACGCCAATTTCCCATCCACATTGTGGTGCTTCATACACTGACGGCGGTTGCATTGTGGGTCTCGCTCACGATGCTCGTTTTCGTTTCCGGCACGTTGGAGAAAGACGGCGTTGCCGATTATCAATTCGATTGGCGTCAGCGTGTGAAGGATTTCTTTATCTTGTCCAAGCCGGTGATCGTTCTGTTACTTTTGGTGACGACCTATGGCGGCTTGGTGGCGGGCGGCAAGGCATGGCCCTCCGCGTCGCTCACGTTCTGGACTCTGTTCGGCGGCGCGTTGGCAGCGGCGGGTTCGAGCGCTTTGAATCAATATATCGACCGCGAGTTGGATAAGAACATGCAGCGCACGTCCAAACGCCCGCTGGCAGATGGTCGCTTGACCGCGGCGGAAGGGCTTTCGTATGGGCTGGCGTTGTGCCTCGTCAGTTATTATGTGATGGCGGGGTATGTGAATTTGCTGGCGGCTTTGCTTTCACTGGCGGGCATTTTCTATTATGTCTTCTTTTACAGCGTCTGGCTAAAACGGGCGACGGTTCAGAATATTGTCATCGGCGGTGGGGCGGGCGCGATTCCGCCTATGGTGGGGTGGGCGGCTGCGACGGGGAATCTCAGCCTCGCCGCGTGGATTCTTTTCGCCATTATCTTCATGTGGACTCCGCCGCATTTCTGGGCGCTGGCGATTGTCCGCATGAAGGATTACGAACGAGCCGGTGTGCCCATGCTGCCCGTCGTGGAAGGCGAGGAAAAGACTCGCAAGCAGATTCTGATCTATACCGTTGAGTTATTTATCGTCACATTATTGCTCCCCATTTTCAACCTGGCTGGGACGATCTACCTTATCTCTGCTGTTGTGCTGGGTCTGTTCCTCTTGTATGCCGCGTGGCAGGTATTCCGCGTGGGCGGCAACAAGGTGGCATGGACGATGTATCGCTGGTCGAGCATGTACCTGGCGTTCATCTTCCTGGCGTTGATATTAGATTCAGTGTTTTAGGCATTACTGCGTTCGGGTGAGGATGATCGATTTCTCATCCTCGTATTCTACTTGCCAGCCGTTTGCTTGCAGAGATTTAACGATCTCCCAATGCGGTTCGAGGAGAATCAGGTTTATTTTCCATTCATCCAATATTGCGTAAGCATTCTCTCCGTTGCCAACCACCTGTTGCCATTGACCGATAATCTTTGAATCGTACATGTCCGCGCGACCGTCGATGAAGACGGGGTATTCGGGTAGGGTCCACAGCAAGTAACCACCCCAATTGTATGAATTGAAAAGGCGTCCGGTTGGTTGGTTTGTCTTAATCCATTCGATGGCGGCGACAGGGTAATTCTTGTCCACTTTTTCGGGGAGGGAAGCGAGGTAGGCGTTTCCAAGCGCGGCAGAGGCTAGTGAGAATCCGAGTACGGCGTTGATGACGGTTCTGAGAGGCAAGGGCAGGCTTGGGCGGGGAGAGAGGCGCTTTTCCCGTCGAAGTGAATCGATAGCGGCGTTCATCCAATCTGATAACAGGGGGACGGCCATGATCGCGAAGAGGGCAATGTTTCGTTGCGCCACAAAGGTGAGATAGGCAAAGCCAAGGGTTTTGAAAAGCTGCCCCCATGCCGGCGGTTTTGCTGCAAAAGGCGAGGAGAGCAAAAGCAGGAAGAACATCCAGAGGAAGGGGTGGAAATCTAATCGGTGGAAATCGGGCGAGAGCCATTCTTGAATCTGCATGGAGACATCCACTTGTTGAAAGGGAAGCTTCCAAAGGGTAAGCCCATTGGGGTTGATGCCTATGGCAAACGCGGAGATAACCGTCCAGAACAGAAGGCTCCTGGCTTGTTGCCATGCGGCGCTGCGTTCTTGCGGTTGGGTGATGATTTGAACGACCAGCCCAGCAATGTGTGCAATCAGTAGTAGGAAGCCCCATATCCAACCGCCGTGCAGGTTTGCCCAAACGGTAAAAAGCAGCGGCAGCCACCAATGCGGACGCTTCACAGCCAGCCAGTGATCGAGCAGGGCAACGATAAAAAATGAAATGATCTGTGGGCGCGGTCCCCAAATGGGAGCGGCAGTGACGGCTGCAAGGATCAGCACGAATCCGTTGATGAAGGGGTTGCCAGTAAAACGGCGCGAAATAAGCTGGAAGGTAACTGCCCCCATCAGGGAGACAAAGACTGTCAGGGTGAAATAACCCCCCAGAGAATAAAGCGCGTACAACAAAATTTCAGAAACCCAAAAGGCATTAACCCAGGGCGCGCCGGTTCGTGTATAACTGAAAATATCAGTCAGCAAAATTTGACCTTGTTTCAGCATCACTTGCCCGGCGCGTAAATGCCACCATAGGTCGGCATCGACTGGCGTGCGGGTAAGTAGGATGAAGATGAGGGCAAAGGTCGTGAGGGAGACGAGGCGTTGAATAGCTTTGGTTTCAGAGTCCATGGACTTATCCTACCCATCCCCACATAGCGAATTGAGCCGAAAGGAAAAGTGCGCCGAAGATAGAGACGTAAATAATGATACGCCGTAAAACGGGGCTTTCACCATAGCGTGACAAAATGAGGAAAGCGGGAAATAACGCCAGCACGTATCGCGCCATGCTAAGCAGGGGATAGACATCCGCAATGCGAGTAAGGTAAAGTGCCATAAACCCGGCGTAATAGATTCCATAAATGCGGGGGAGATGCTTCCAAACTTCCATACCGAACCACAGAAACAACATGGTAAAAAGTACATCGAGAGTATTGGTAATGGGGAAATTTCCTGCAAAGGCTTGTTGGAGCGCTTTCACGATGTTAATGCCCGGAAAGGTAAACCCGCCGTGAAAACGCTGGCTTTGCGCCTCGAACGATGCAAAAAAGGATTGTCCCATTCCCAGCCATGTGTAAAGCGGGAACGCCACTGCTGAGAGTGCCACCATCGTCGGCGCGAGCCATACTACCCATTGACGATTTTTCTTCCAACTTTGCCAGGCATGCCATAGCACAGGTAGAAAAAGCACGGCTCCCGTCAACCGCGCGCTTGCTGCCAAAGCGCCCCATAACCCTGCCGCTAGCCAACTCTCTTTTCTCAGAGACAGCAGGCACATGACGCTCCCTAACATGAACATTGATTCGGTATATGGCGCAAATAAAAAAAAGGCGGTGGGAAAGAGAACGAGATAGATTACAGCCCGTTGGGCAAGTGTTTCATCCTTCAATTCAAATTGAGCAAGGCGGTAAAACGCAGCCAACGCAGCAACACAAAAGAAAAGAGAAATGACCATGCCGCCCAACAAAGTGTTCCCGCCGAACACAGCGCCAGCCATGCGCATCAGAAAAGGATACAGCGGAGGAGTGAACAGCGAGGTCTCGAACGCGGCATATCCTCTTTCGGCAATGGCTTGATAGTGGAGCGCATCCCACCGCTGCCAAACTTCCAGCCAGTGATTTGCCTCCGGCTGGACGCCCATGTACGGTCGCAGAATCGGATCGGGTGATAGTTCGAATGGGAGGAGTTGTCGAACAAAGCGCATCCAGCCCCATAGGATCCCAAAGACAAGGCTAAAAACTATAAGCGGAAATGAAAGCTTCGAATCTGGAAGTGTCTTTTGCCCTTGGATTGTATGCATGGGATGATTATATCTTGTGGATACTACTCCGCCTCATTCCAACGGGATGCCTGCTTCTCGACCCTGAGCCTTGTTTTGTCGTTTGACCAATCCCCAGATCAATGCTGCATATAACAAATAAGGGAGCACATAATACAAAGGCTTGAAAATGAGTAATGAAAAAGAGACCACCAATGGGGTCTGATAACTAGTTTTGTCCATCTGGCTTAGAAACAGGAGAGGGATGATCAACAGGGTCAGGTCGTGATAATGCAGATGAGGCGAAAAGAACAAGGCGAGGATGATGCAAAGACCGACCTTCGACTGGAGAGAGAAATCGTCACGCCTCCAGACAAAATAAGATGCTCCGACTCCAACGGCGTAACCTGCCCAACCAACGGCACGGATGGTTTCCGGCTGTAATCCGGGCAATAATCGCGCAGTCAACCCGATCAAGTTGAGCATACTGGCTTCGTTTGTTCCATGCCCTTCGCCGGATGCGCTGATCTGAATTAAAAGCAGGAAATCCCGCATCCCGTCCCAGCGGATTAAAACAAGACTGAACAGACCAAGGATCCCGACAGCCAGAAAGAATCGCCAGATCGCGCCGCGGTTTATGAAGAGAAGTGAGAGGGCAAATACCGCCAATAAATGTGGACGAATGGAGGTTAATGCCAGTCCGATCCCTGCGGTCCAGTCATTCTTTTTATCGATGCCATAAAACCAAAGGATTACCCCTGCATATAATAGGGCAGTATCCTGCCCGAGTAAAAGGCTTTGAAAGAATGGGAAAAATAATAGCGTTCCAAAAACAATCCCGGGTTTAGCAGGCGACAAGGTGGATATTAATAAGAAACTACTCATTGCATATATCAAGAGGAATAAAAACATCCAACGTAAGAAAGAGGCAATGTAATTTTGCGTCATCCACATGGATATAAGCGGAAGTAAATATGGGGGGTGCAGATACGGCAATGTCTGGCTTTCTATAATGGGAAACCCCAACACCTCTTCCTGTATCTGTTTTTGATGTCCAAGGTTGTATGCCTCTGAATAGCCATACAAATCTACAGCCCTGCCCGCTGCGTAAAAAGCCATAAAGTCGGTGCCTGTCCGCAGGCTGGGATTCGCGATCATCGTAACCCATTGCGCCACGTAAACAATCAGCAACGAGAGGGAGACGGCTGCTGTGAAAACGAATTTGGCGTTGATCGGTTTTGAGTGCATGATGATCCTAAAAAAATAGACCGCCCGTCGATGGGGTGGTCTATTTTAATTCATTCGATCCTACTCGCCCAAGTAATCGCGCAATTTCCTGCGGATGGACGGGTGGCGCAACCTGCTCAGCGCCTGGGCTTCGATCTGCCTCACGCGCTCGCGGGTGACGCCCATTTTGCGCCCTACTTCTTCGAGGGTGTAGGCTTGACCGTCGAGCAAGCCGTAGCGGAGTTGGAGGATGCGCACCTCACGCGGGGGCAGTCCATTCAGTACTTCGCCGAGATGCTCACGCAGCAGGTTGTAGGTGGCGGTGTCGTCGGGTGGGGGAGCTTCATCGTCTTCGATAAAGTCACCGAGCACCGAATCTTCCTCGTCGTCCGTCGGGGTTTCCAACGAGAGCGGACGGCGCGCTACCTGAATCATGTTCTCCACTTTCTTGGGAGGCACATCCAATGCTTCGGCAAGTTCTTCCACGCTGGGTTCACGCCCGAGGCGTTGGGTCAACTGGTGTTGGACGCGCAGGAGCTTGTTGATCTGGTCACCCATGTGGACCGGCACGCGGATGGTGCGTCCCTGATCGGCGATGGCGCGGGTAACAGCCTGACGGATCCACCACGTGGCATAGGTTGAGAACTTGTGACCACGACGGTAGTCGAATTTCTTGGTGGCACGGATGAGACCGATGTTACCTTCCTGAATCAAGTCAAGGAAGGGAACGCCGCGTCCCATATACTTTTTGGCAACAGAGATCACAAGGCGGGAGTTCGCCGTAATGAGGTGTTCGCGAGCCGCCCAGCCGTCTTCAATAAAACGGCGGAGTTCCATGCGGCGCTTGGGGGGAACGCTGCCATGCGCGAGTTCTTCACGGGCAGAGCGCCCGCGTTCGATGCGCTGGGCAAGTTGAACTTCCTCGGTGGCGGTAAGCAACGGAACACGGCTGACCTCTTTAAGGTATAGACCAATGGTGTCGTCTGTGTCGATATTCGCGAGGTAATCATCGAGCGCGAGATCGGGTTCGGGTTCGGCTTCGCCGCTCTCTTCCACAGCCACTAATTCGTCTTCGGTGGGTTCGGGGGTCATGCTTTCTTCCACGAACGGGATGCCTGCGCTTAAAAGCGCAGAAAACGCCTCTTCAAGCTGTTCTACATCCTGCTCGGCTTCAGGGAAGAAATGCAAAATGTCATCGAGAGTTACAAAGGATTTCTGCCGCCCCAGTTCGATCAAACGCGCTATTGCGGAATACTCTTCTTCATCATCTTCACTT
>JACPVC010000078.1 GCA_016191955.1 Chloroflexota bacterium | reverse complement strand
GACCTACATTAGACGTTATCGGTAATTAGAAAAAAACGTCCCGAAGGTTGTTATTCGGCATTAAATTTACTCGCTCAAACCTTCGGGACGGTGGCATATAAGTTATTTCCGATAACGTCTATTGAAATAACAAAAAAACATCCCCGAATGGGGATGTTTTTTTGTTGGTGACTCCGACAGGATTTGAACCTGTAACCAATTGCTTAAGAGGCAACTGCTCTGCCATTGAGCTACGGAGCCAAACCGTGCGGGCGGTATTATACCGCAAAGGGAAATTGTGTCAATAATTATAACTTGATCATTTCAACGCTGAATGTCATGCCTAAATCCGTGTGCAAGCAAAACATGTCAGGTAATATGCTCCCAGCGCCGTCCTCGGCGCGGGATTTCCCTCATAAAACGCCGCCGAGGACGGCGGCTTGAGCAGAGATGCTGACAACCTTTGCTTGCACACCTAAATCCAATCGACATGACCTATATCCCATGCCTGTTAAGAAGAAAAAACTTACAATCGGATAACTCCACAACACTTCGAGGTGTAAATGAAACCCATCCTTGGTTGCAGCGGTATTGCCCTTTTCTTTTTGGCGGTCATTGTGCTGGCAGTGACGTTTGCCTGCATCGCTACGGTCGCCATCCCAATGATTGATCGGGGCAATCTACAAGAGATCGCCTGTCCGCCCGGCATGACGCTGGTGACAGGCTGGGAAGAGACGACCTATACCCGCCCCGGGGAGAAAGTCTTATATGGATACTGTGAAGACGCCGAAGGGAATCAATATCCCGCCGAGGACCTTGGGTATGGCGCGCTTGGGTTCTTCCCGAAATATTTTTTGTATTCGCTTGGTATTTCTTTCGTGCTTGTCCTGTTGGTCGTGATCCCGCTCATTTTTTTGTTTCGCTTCATCAAGAAGAAGTTCTTTACAAAGCCCGCCCCTCCTCCTGCAATTGGAAGTATGTAACAAAAAAGCGATGGTTTGAGCCATCGCTTTTTATCTTATTCAAAATTATCTCAATACCGCTGTATATGCCAGCATGAAGAGGAACTGCGGAACAAGACTGACTACCACCGTCAAAATAGCAGTGACGGAAGTCGTGAAGCCAAGCCACGGTTCGCGCTCGATTTCGGGATCGCCTTCCTTCATATACATATTGACGACGACACGCAGATAATAGTATGCGGAGATCAAGGATGTGACTACGCCTATCAGGGCGAGTCCGGGGAATCCGCCTGCGAGGGCAGAGCGGAAAAGATAGAACTTACCCACCATGCCGAGGGTCGGGGGGAAGCCAATAAGGGAGAGCATGAAGATGGTCATGGCAATGGCAAGGGCGGGATATTTCTTCGCCAAGCCGGCATAGTCGTCGAGTTCGAGTCCCTTGCCTTCGGCTTTTTCGAGGGCAATCACCACGCCCCATGAGCCGAAATTGCTGATGGCATACGCTACGAGGTAGAACAAACCTGCGGCAATTGCTGTCGGGGCGACCTTCTCATTTCCATAGGGAACGAATGCCATGAGGATGTAGCCTGCATGAGCAATCGCGGAGTATGCCAATAGCCGTTTGATATTTGTCTGCGAAATAGCGACTATGTTTCCGACGATCATCGTCAACGCGGAGAGCGCCCAAAGGATGTCGGTCAGGTCGGAGGCGAGGGCGGGGAAGGCGGTGCTGAACACACGGAACAACGCTACGAAACCCGCGATCTTTGCGCCTGCTGCCATGAAGGCGGTGACGGATGTCGGCGCGCCTTGATACACGTCAGGAGTCCACATGTGGAAGGGAACGGCGGCAACTTTGAAGCCAAACCCTACCAACAGTAACGCAGCCCCAATGATGAGGAGCAAGCCCGAGGTCGCGCCAGAGGCGGCTTGGACGAAGATGACGGACAGGTTGGTGGACCCCGTCGCGCCGAAGATCAGAGCCGTTCCGTAGACTACAAATCCGCTGGCGAAGGCTCCGAGTAAAAAGTATTTGACGCCGGATTCTTCCGATTGGAGTTTGCGGGTGATGGCGGAAAGAACGTAGAGCGGGATGGAGAGCAGTTCGAGCGCAAGGAAGACCATGATGAGGTCGCTGGCTTGCGCCATGAGCATCATGCCGGTGACACTGAAGAGCAGGAGGGTATAGTATTCGCCGCGTTCGAAGCCCATGCGTTTGGTATAGCCGTACGCGAGGGCGATGGCGAACAATCCGCTGGCGAGTAGGAGGATGTTGGCAAAGGTCGAGAAGCCGTCAAGAGTGACCATGCCGTTGAAGCCGGTAGTCTCAACCCCAATCAGCCAAACAGAAAGTATGATCCCAGTAATGAGCCCCATAGCGGCAAGTAATGCAGTGATGCCCTTGTAATTCTTTGGAATGAAAAGATCCACAAGCAACAACAGACATGCCCAAACGGTCAGCACAATGTAGGGAAGAAGAGAGTAATAATCAGTAAGTGTAGGCTGCGTCATGAACGCTCCATATTATGTCATTGCGAGGAGGGCTTTAGCCCAACGAAGCAATCTCCAACCATATCTTGAGATTGCTTCGTCGCGAAGAACAAGATCGCTCCTCGCAATGACGAAAAAATTACAAAGGTAAAGCAGACAGCAACTTCTCAACCGCGGGGGCGAGGATGTCGAAGAAGGGCTTGGGATACAGACCGATCCAGAACATGAAGACGACGAGCGGAACGACGGTGAGAATTTCGCGCCAGTTCAGGTCTTTGAGGTCGTGGTGGTGAGTGATCTCGCCAGTAGGTCCGAGGAAGACTTTCTGGAACATGTAGAGGATATAAACCGCTGCCATGATGACGCCGAGAGCGGAGATACCGGCGTACCAGGGGTTGCCGATGGCTTTCGAACCAAACGCGCCAAGCAAAATGGTGAACTCACCCACAAAACCGTTGAGGCCGGGCAAACCCATCGAGGAAAGGGATGCGATCAGCATGATGGTGCCGAAGATCGGAGTGATCTTCCACAAGCCGCCGTAGACTTTGATCTCGCGGGTGTGAGTCTGTTCGTAGATCATACCGATGAGAAGGAATAACGCGCCGGTGCTCAGACCGTGGTTGACCATTTGCAGGATCGCGCCAGCTACACCTTCAGGATTGAGCGCGAATAGACCGAGCATAACGAAACCGAGGTGACTCACTGAGGAATACGCGACAAGTTTCTTCACGTCCTGTTGGGCGTAGGAAACTGCTGCGCCGTAGATGATACCGATGGTCGCGAGGAGCGCGATCCACGGGGCGGCTTGGACGGTGGCATCCGGGAAGAGAGCGATGTTGAAGCGCAGGAAGCCGTAGGTACCCATCTTCAGCAAAACGCCAGCAAGGATGACAGAACCGGCAGTGGGCGCTTCGACGTGGGCATCGGGCAACCACGAGTGGAGGGGCCACATCGGAACTTTGATGGCGAAGGCGGCGGCGAAGGCAACGAAGAGCAGCATCTGAGTCGCGGCGGGGATGGTGCCGTTCGCGTACAAATCGGGCAGGCGAGTCAACAACGTTGGGAGGTTAAAGGTATCCGCCTTGATGCCGAGGAACAGGATCGCCAACAACATCAGGATGGAACCCGCCATTGTATAAAGGAAGAACTTGATGGCAGCGTACACGCGGCGCGGTCCGCCCCAGATACCGATGAGGAAGTACATCGGCACAAGCGTGAATTCCCAGAAAATGTAGAACAGGAACAAATCTTGAGCGAGGAAGACGCCGGTCATGCCTACTTCCAACAAGAGGAAGAAGATCATGAAATCCTTCACGCGCTCGTCCACGGCTTTCCATGTGGAGAGAATGGAGATTGGGGTGAGGAAGGCAGTGAGCAAGACCAGCAAAATGCTCAAACCATCCACGGCGAGATAGTAGTAGATGTTCCAGCCCGCGACCTGGATCCACGGGTACTTCGCTTCCAACTGCAGGTCGGGGTTCGATGCGTCGAACATCGAGAAGACCCACAACGAAACCAGGAGCGTGATCAACGATGTGACCATGGCAGTCCAGCGGATGGCGGTTTTCTGCTCGGCGTTGATGAACAGAATGACAAGCACGCCTAACAGCGGGAGGAAGGTCAGAAGTGTAAGAGGTTGTAAAAGAAATTCCATGTTCTATCCTCGAAAACAAGATCGTTGAAAGTTGCAAGTTGAAGGTTTGAACCTTGAACCTGCAACCTTCAACTTGCAACTATTTAAAGATGAGATAACCCAGGATCAAAACCACGCCCAACAGCACGGAGAGTGCATACGAGCGAACAAAGCCGTTTTGGATTCTACGAACATTGCCAGAGAGCCATTGTGTGAATGTGCCCCAGCTATTGAAGAAGGTATCGATGCCCTTCTGGTCAGCATAGCGGTCCAGAACAATCATGCTGAGCCAGTTGTATGTGCCAGCAATGACGGTGTCATGCACGAAGTCGTGCCAGAATTTCCAATCGATCACATCGGCGAGGAACTGCGAAAGCTGTTTGAACGGTTTGATAATCAAAACGCCATAGCCTTCGTCCACGAACCATTTGTTTTCCATGCCGGTGAAGATGAAACCGAGCGGCTTCTTCAATGGGTCGGGTTGCCCGGCGTGTAGCGTGTTCCGTCCGTAAATGAGCCAGGAGATGAAAATAGCCAGCAACGCCAACGCGGTTGAAATCCCTGCCACCATCAAATTCAATGGAAGACCCTCGACTTCACCCAAGGTGTAGCTGAGCCAATGGGTCAACGTGTGGAAACCTTCAAACGGAAGGTTCAACGCGCCTCCGATTACGCTCAAAACTGCCAGCACCATCAGGGGCACGGTCATCACCTTTGGGCTTTCTTGCGCGGACTTCGCCGCGTCTGTACGTGCTTCGCCGAAGAAGACCATCCAAATCTGGCGTCCCATATAGAAGGCGGTGAAGAAAGCAGCGATGGTCAACTGCCAATAGATGCTGGTGAAGTGCAAGCTGGCATCAAGAAGAATTTCATCCTTAGACCAGAAACCCGCGAAGGGG
>JACPVC010000025.1 GCA_016191955.1 Chloroflexota bacterium | reverse complement strand
ACTATAATTCTTATTTGACTCAATCCCCATCTCCCCGTTACACTATCTCCACTCTATGACTTCAACCTGTGAAATGGGTGAACCGCGAACTGGGAGACCCCATGTTTTTCTCAACCACTCCGCGCCTGGAGAATCTACGGGCGATTGCGGATGTGAAGTTGACCCCCTTTTGGTTGGATGACCCATCCAAACCAGCACAAGCCCCACCTCTTACAACCCAAATCCAAACCGACCTTGCCATCATCGGCGGAGGCTATACCGGTCTGTGGACCGCTTTGCAAGCCAAACAAGCCGACCCGAAGCGCGATGTTGTTCTGCTCGAAGCGGGAGAGGTTGCCATCGGCGCCAGCGGACGGAACGGCGGCTTCTGCGCCGCGTCGCTCACACATGGATTTTCCAATGGCAAGAGCCGCTGGGAAAAAGAACTCGCCAAGTTGATTCAACTCGGCGAGCAAAACCTCGATGGTATCGAAGCCACAATCAAGCAATTCAATATCGACTGTGACTTCATCCGCTCCGGCGAGTTGCATATTGCCACTGAAAAGTATCAAGTGGATATGCTTCGCGACGAAGTGAAAGAGTCTTCAAAATATGGCATGAAAGCAAAATTCCTCACGCAGGATGAAGTACAAGCACGGGTTCACTCGTCGTCTTATCTCGCTGCGATCTACGATCCATCGGTTGCCATGCTTAACCCGGCACGGCTTGCTTGGGGATTAAAGAAGGCATGCCTCCAGTTGGGAGTCCGCTTTTTTGAGGGCACTCAAGTCACGACGTTAGAAGAGAAGCGCGAGAGCGTTATCCTCAAAACGCCGCACGGACGAGTCGAGTCTCGCAAAGTTGCGCTCGCTACAAATGCTTTTCCCCCTTTGCTCAAATATCTCAGGCTTTTCGTTGTACCCGTCTATGATTATGTTTTGATGACAGAGCCGCTTTCAAGATCACAGCGCGATTCTATTGGCTGGCATGGTCGCGAAGGTCTGGCGGATGACGGCAATCAATTCCACTACTATCGCACTACCGAAGACGGGCGGATTCTTTTTGGTGGATACGACGCTGTCTATTATCAAAATAATCAGATTGCGCCGCATCTCGAAAACCGCCCCGCCTCTTTCGGACTTTTAGCGGAGCACTTCTTTCAAACCTTTCCCACGCTGACAGGACTCCGCTTCACGCATGCCTGGGGTGGTGTGATCGATACCTGCTCACGTTACACTGCGTTTTGGGGCAAAACGTATGGGGATAAGCTCGCATATGCGATGGGATACACGGGACTTGGGGTCGGTGCGACACGTTTCGGCGCGCAAGTGATGCTGGATTCGTTAGCTGGGAAAAAGACAGAACGTACTGAGTTACAGATGGTGAAATCCAAGCCGTTTCCATTCCCGCCGGAACCGTTTAGGTCACCGATCATCAACTTTACGAGATGGTCACTCGACCAGGCGGACCGAAATCAAGGACGAAGAAATCTTTGGTTGAAGACGTTGGATGTGTTGGGGTTGGGGTTTGACTCGTAACCTAACCCCGCGCGGGGATGAACCCCCGCGCTATTCCTACAAAGCCGACTCAAGTCGGCTGGCTGTGCTTAGCGAGTCCCGCTTTAGCGGGGTTTGTACGAATAGCCCGACGGTTTACCGTCGGGCGGGCTAGGTTGAGCAGATAAGTCAACGGCGTGGATGAGTCTCCCAGGAGACTCATCCACGCCGTTTGGTTTAGAGCACTCTTTGCGCAATTTACTTCTTCGCCGGTTTGGACATTTCATCCACAACCGCGTTGTACAGAGTTTCAGCTTTCAACTCGTTGAGTGAGAAACATGGCGCTTCGAGGTGATCTGCAAGTTGTTTGGCGAGACCCTGGTCGAAGGCGGCATGTTCCATGTTGATGACCACCGAGCGGATTTTTTCATTCGCGATCAGTTCTGCGAATTTGAATCCTTCTTCCTGCGGTGGCAGTGTTCCAATGGACACATTCCCCGCACCATCGGTCAATACGATCAACAATGGCTCTACATCCGGGTGGACATGCTTCTCGTGTGTGAGTACATCATGTGCCATGAAGAGACCCGCCGAAAGCGGAGTCTTGCCGCCGACGGGAATGTCCATCAATGCGCGTTGTGCAAGTTGAACGGAGTTGGTGGGGGAGAGCACCAGCGTGGCGCGGTCTTTCTGGAAGACGATCAAACCGACGCGGTCACGGCGCTGATACGCATCCGTCAGAAGCGAAAGAATTGCGCCCTTCGTAGCGTTCATGCGTTCGGCAACCGCCATCGACCAGGAAGCATCTACGAGGAAGAGCACAAGATTCGCGACACGCTTCACGCGAATCTTGCGCTGGAGGTCGCTTCTCTTGATCGAGAAGGCGAGTTTCTTGCGTTCTTCTGTACGTTGTTTTTGGAAAGGAGCCGCGGCGCGGAAGGTCGCGTCGAAAGCGATGTCGGTCAGGTTATCGCCGGCAGGGCGGGCTTTGATGTAACGTCCGTGTTTGCGTTCGGTCTTGGTGAGCGAACGGCGGCCCGCCTGCTTGCGAGTAAGTTTATCTAGTGGAGTGTTGAGCTTGCGCGGCTGGAAGGTATCGCCGGCTTTGACCTTTTGCCCGCCTTCCCACCAGTTCGCGCTGCTGCTTGCGAACACTTCCCGATTCTCCATCGGTTCGGGGTTGCCCTCCTGCGGACCCTCTTCGGTCTGCTCATCTTCCAATTTTAAGTTTTTTTTTCCTCTTTTTCGCCTTCCTGCTGCTGGCTTTCGGATTCTTCATCCTCATCGCTCGGCATGGACTGACCCGCCAACTGCTCGATGCGTTCTTGCAATTGTTCGGTGGTCATTTCGGCTTGTTGGAAGGGCGTGCGCTTGATGCGGTGCGGCAGAGCCAGTTCCGCGGCAAGGGCAATATCGTGGTCGTTGATCTTGGTACGACCTTCAAAGGCGGCTTCGGCGCGCGCAGCTTTGAGGATGACCATATCCGCGCGGTGACCGTCCACATTGAGAGAGGCGGTCAGAGCGGCGATGGAGAGCAGGTCGCGGGTGGTGTACTTGACCTGGTCTACGAGGTCGCGGGCTTTGGCGATCTGGTGGGAGAGTTCATCTTCCTTCGTCTGCCATTGTTTGCGGAAGGCTTCGGGGTCTTTTTCGTAGGCGATATTGCGTTCCATGATGCTCATGCGTTCGCGTGCCTCGCGGATGCCGACGATCTCGACCGAGAGGGCGAAGCGATCCAGCAACTGGGGGCGAAGATCTCCTTCTTCAGGATTCATCGTCCCAACGAGAATAAAGCGAGCGGGGTGGGCAAAGGAAATCCCTTCACGCTCCACCGTGTTCACACCCATGGCGGCCGAGTCCAAAAGAACATCCACCACATGGTCGTCGAGCAGGTTCACTTCGTCGATGTAGAGCAAGCCGCGGTTCGCGCCAGCCAGCACGCCGGGTTCGAAGTGACGTTCGCCTTTTTGAATCGCTTTTTCGATGTCGAGCGTTCCGACCACGCGGTCTTCTGTGGCGGAGACGGGCAGGTTGATGAATGGAGTTGCGCGTTCGGCAACCGGAAGTTTTTTCATGGCGGCAGCGCGTTCTTTACATTCGGTACACCACGTGGAGGGTTTATCTGGATCGCAGCCAAAGCGGCAATCTTGCACGATCTTGACGTGGGGTAGAAGCGCAGCCAACGAACGAGCCGCCGTGGATTTAGCGGTTCCGCGCTCGCCGCGAATTAATACGCCACCGATGCGCGTATCCACTGCATTGAGAATGAGCGCGCGTCGCATACGTTCTTGTCCAACGATAGCTGTAAAGGGAAAAATAGCGGGCATTTGTTTACTCCAGCCCGTGATTATAATGCCTGTTTTAGAAACTCGCGTGTAAATTTGGGGTCTCTTCTTCTTATTAGGGTTGTCAACTTGTCGTTTCACTTGTATAATCCCGTCCATATTTCTTTTAACTGGAGTCACGAGTGATGGATCAAAATGAAACCCTGAGCGGGACAAATAATGCGCAGGGAGATCAGAACAACAATCAATCGATGGAGGCGCTGTTAGCATCTGAGTCGTTGAGTATTGATCTTCCCAAAGCAGGCGAGATTCGCAAAGGGACTATTGCAAGTATTTCACAAAACCAGATCCTGATCAGCATTGGGGCGAAGTCCGAGGGCGTCGTTGCTGGCAAGGAATTGGAGCAGCTGACCGAAGAAGAACGCACCGCGCTCACCGTCGGACAGGAACTCGATGTTTTCGTGATCATTCCCGAAGACGCGAATGGCAATGTTGTGCTTTCTCTCAAACGCGCATTTGAACAGATTGCGTGGGAGAACGTTGAGAAGATGATTACCGATGAGACCGTGTTCGACACCAAGATCATCGGTTTCAACAAGGGCGGTCTCATCGCTGCCATCGGCAGCCTGCGCGGATTCATCCCCTCCTCACAGATCAGCGCCGTACGCCGCGCACAATCCACAGGCGACAAACCCGAACAGCGCTACCAGAAGATGGTCGGTCAGCCGATCTCCGTCCGCATCGTGGAAGTGGATCGCGAACGCCGCCGCCTGATCCTCTCCGAACGCGCTGCCAGCACCGAATCCCGCTCCGAGTTGAAAGAACGTGTTATTAACGAACTCGAAGAAGGGCAGACCTACAACGGTCGTGTCACCAGCCTCGCAGACTTTGGCGCATTCGTCAACATCAACGGAGCCGATGGTCTCGTCCACCTTTCTGAAATCTCCTGGGATCATGTTACTCATCCCAAGGAAGTGCTCGAAGTGGGGCAGGAAGTCAACGTCAAGGTCATCAACATCGACCGCGAAAAGCGCCGCATCGGTTTGTCCATCCGCGCGCTGCAAGACGACCCCTGGAAGAGCCGCATGGCGAAGTTCAGTGTCGGT
>JACPVC010000024.1 GCA_016191955.1 Chloroflexota bacterium | reverse complement strand
CGGCACGTTCACGAAGCCATTTCAAGCGATACGGCGCTCTTTATCTCGAAGACCATTCGCTCTGGTACGCGCATTGAATACCCTGGAACGGTTGTTGTGTTTGGCGATGTCAACCCTGGCGCTGAGATCATTGCTGAAGGAAATGTGATCGTGTGGGGACGGGTGCGCGGCGTGATCCACGCCGGTGCGAAGGGAGACCGTTCCGCTTTCATTTGCGCGCTTGACCTTTCTGCAAATCAACTACGCATTGCCAATGAATCATCCGCAATGCTGAAACCACAAAAAGACCCCAAGCCTGAGATTGCCAGCATTAATGGTGAAGGAAAATTGCAGGCTGAACTATGGCAGACTGGCGAAACTACGATTAGGAAATAATATGACCTCTCAAGTGATCACTGTAACTTCTGGAAAAGGCGGCGTTGGTAAGACCACTGCGGTCGCCAACCTTGCCACTGCGCTCGCAATGGACGGGAAACGGGTCGTCTGTATCGACGGCGATATTGGCTTGCGTAACCTGGATGTGGTGATGGGTCTTGAGAACCGGATCGTTTACGACATTGTGGATGTCATCGAGGGGCGCTGCAAACTCAAGCAAGCCATGATCCGCGACAAGCATTATCAGGAGATGTATCTCATCCCTGCCGCGCAGACTCGCGACAAGAATGCGGTTTCCCCTTCGGATATGGTGCGCATCTGCAAGGACCTCAGACCGGATACCGATTTCATCATCATTGACTCACCTGCGGGCATCGAGCGCGGATTTCGAAACGCCATCGCCGCAGCAGACAGCGTCCTCGTGGTGACCAACCCCGAGGTCAGCGCGGTGCGCGATGCCGACCGGGTGGTGGGAATCCTTGAAGCGGAAGAAAAAGGCAACCCGTCCCTCATCATCAACCGTTTGAATCCCGCCCTTGTAAAGAACAATGATATGCTCTCGGCGGAAGATGTGCTCGACCTGCTTGGCATCCATCTGGTGGGGATCGTGCCGGAGGATGAGACAGTTATCATCGGTTCGAACCGGGGTACGCCCATCGTCACAGACGGAAAGAGCCGCGCCGGGCAGGCATTCCGCAATATCGCCAAGCGTCTTCAAGGCGTGGATGTGCCTTTCATGGACCTTGCTCCGCAAAGCGGGTTGTGGAACGCCATTCAACGCCTGGCAGGGAGAAAGTAATCATGGGTTTCTTCACACGCAAACGCAGTGCAACCAGCGCAAAGGAACGCCTGCAATTAGTGCTGGTGCATGACCGAACCGATCTGACGCCGGGTCAGTTGGAATCTTTGAAGGATGATTTGATTAAAGCCATCTCGCAATATATTGAGATCGACCCCGAAGCTGTGCGGATCGAACTGGAAAAAGATGGACGTGAACAGCGGCTGGTGGCGGATATTCCATTGAAGAGCTCATCGCGCCATCGCGCAGGTTGATATGTTTAAGTATAGGACACGGATCAACCTGTAGCGATACGGGTTGATCCATTTTTTATTATGGAACGCGGACTTTCCTGGAGAAACTTTGATTTCCTTTTGCTGGGCGCAGTGGTTTTGGCGTCCTCTTTTGGCGTGGTGATGATCCGTTCTGCCATTGCGGGGAATGAGGTACTTCAACCGTTGGTGTTGCGCCAGGTCTATTTTGCCATTCTGGGCGTGGTGTTGATCTTTTTCCTCGCCTCCATCGATTATCGTTACTGGCTGGCGCTTTATCGCCCGATCCACCTTGTGATTTTGATTTTCCTCATCACGCTGACGGGTTTCGGTCAGTCCGCGTTTGGCGCCCAGCGTTGGTTTACTGTGGGTGTGTTGTTCCTTCAACCTACTGAGTTCGCCAAGATCGTTGCGCTCATCATCCTGGCTCGCTACTTTGAAGTGACTCGCGACCGGCCTCGTGACCTGCGCTGGATTTTCGGTGCGGCTTTGCGCGCACTGGGGATCATTGGCTTGATCCTTCTGCAGCCCAACTTGAGCAATGTAATGGTGCTTTCCGTTATTCTGGCGGTCATGCTATGGGTCAATGGAATTCAAGTCAGGCACGTTATCACGGCGGTCGTGTTGGGTGCGTTGGTTGTAGTCAGTGTGATTGCCCTTTCTGTGCTGGGTGTGAAAATTCCCGGCTTGCAGAAGTACCAGCAGGAACGTATCGTTAACTTCGTTGTCCCCGACCCGAACG
Source organism: Chloroflexota bacterium (assembly GCA_016191955.1). GTDB lineage: Bacteria > Chloroflexota > Anaerolineae > Anaerolineales > Villigracilaceae > Villigracilis. The sequence goes on along the minus strand of JACPVC010000024.1, from coordinate 12,637 downwards.
ATACGTATGGTAACCGTTATAACGTCCAACAGGCGTTGATCGCGGTTGGAGCGGGTGGTGTGTATGGGGAAGGGTATGGGTATGGCACCCAGACTCAACTTCGTTTTTTGAAGGTTCGCCACACCGACTTTATTTTCGCCGCCAGTTCCGAAGAGTTTGGCATGGCGGGTGGCGTGCTCATTATCGTCACTCTCGGCGTGGTCGTTTGGCGTTGCATCCGCGCGGCGCAAAAAGCCCGTGATGTGGCGGGAGCCATGCTGGCAATCGGCGTGGCGACCTTGATCTTCTTTCAAGGCGCGGTGAATATCGGTATGAATCTAAACCTGCTGCCCGTTTCGGGCTTGCCGCTTCCATTCATCAGTTACGGCGGCAGCGGTCTTACCGCGCTTATGATCGGAATCGGTTTGGTAGAATCCGTGGTCATGCGCCAGAAAGAATTGGAATTCTAAAATTGGACGATGGATCGTTGACCGTGGATAGTTTTTCACGGTCTGCCGTCCACCGTCTATTGTCTAATTAGGAGTAATCGCTTTGTCCATTAAACCTGCTCGCACTCGCATCGCACCTTCGCCAACCGGGCACATGCATCTTGGCACAGCCCGCACGGCGCTTTACTGTTATCTGCTCGCTAAAAAAACGAGCGGACAGTTCATCTTACGCATTGAAGATACCGACCTTAAACGCACCGTCCCTGGCGCGGAGCAGGAGATCATGGATGGTTTGCGCTGGCTTGGTTTGCAATACGATGAAGGTCCCGATGTGGGCGGACTCTATGGTCCCTACCGCCAGACCGAGCGACGCGAGATTTATCAGGCGCATGCAAAACTGCTTGTAGAAAAGGGACATGCCTATCCCTGTTTCTGCACCCCTGACCGTCTTGAGAAAGTTCGTCAGGAACAAATGAAGCGCAAGGAAAACCCGCATTACGACGGAACCTGTCGCAATCTTGCTCCCGACGAAGCCGCCAAACGTATCGCCAGCGGTGAAACTTATACCATCCGCTTCAAGATGGCGCACGAGGGCGTGACCGTTGCGCGCGACCACCTGCGTGGCGACATCACCACAGAGAACAAACAACTCAACGATCAGGTCATCCTCAAAACGGACGGCTTGCCCACTTATCATCTTGCCGCGATGGTGGATGACCATGAAATGAAAATCACGCACGTCATGCGCGGTTCAGAATGGCTTGGTACCTTTCCGTTGCACGTCAACATCGTCCGCGCATTTGGCTGGGACGAGCCAATATGGGTGCATCTTTCCGTCTTCCTCAAGCCGAGCGGCAAGGGCAAAATGTCGAAGCGTGAAGCAGCGGATGCGATGAAAGATGGGCATTCCATTTTTGTCAAAGACATGCAAGACCTCGGTTTCACTCCCGAAGGCGTCTTGAATTGGAGCGGGCTTATGGGCTGGGGTGTCGCTGAAGATGACGTGATGACCGTGGAGCAAATGATCGAACGCTTCACCATCGACTCATTGACTCCCTCTCCCGCCGCGATCAACTTCCAAAAACTGGATCACTTCAACGCGACACACATCCGCCTCCTGACGACCGAAGACCTGGCAGCCCGTCTCAAGCCTTACTTCACCCGTGAGGGACTCGCCGTCAAGGACGATGTGCTGCTAAAAATCATTCCGCTCATCCGTGAGCGTCTCACCACCCTCGATGATTGCATCTCGTTTGGCGCGTTCTTCTTCAAAGATGAAGTGACTCCCAACCCCGAAGATATCATCGCGAAGGGACTGGATGCGAAGCAATCGGCAGAAGTCGCTCGCAGGGCGTATCAAATTCTGGCAGCGCAACCAGATATCAGTCACGCACGATGCGAACCGCCCATGCGGGCATACGTCGAAGAGAGTGGACTCAACGCCAACAAAGTCTTCGGCATCCTGCGAGTCGCAGTGACGGGACAAAAGGTCAGCCCACCGCTCTTTGAAAGCATGGAGATCATCGGGCGCGATGTCTGTTTAAAACGTATCCAAAATGCGATTGAGATGTTAGAAAAGATGCAATAGAAGCAATTCTCTGAAATCCAATGGAGGAAGCGCATGGAAACTTCGATTACTTCTCAGGACGTGATTGGCAGGGACCCCATCGGGCGCTTCCTCTTTCGTTTAAAACTCAAGCCATGGCAGGCTGGGCTATTGAGTTTTTCGGTTTTCGTAATCTATATGTTTGTTTTGCCCGCCATTCAAGGGACTCTCTTCGCGCGTGAAAGTTTGGAGCGTAGCAGCACTGTAGACCGCATCAATATGGTTGGATTTTTCATTATTCACCCGGTAGTTATTTTCTTTTATATTTGGCAGGCGGGCGCGATGGCGGGTCTATATCACGTTGTCATGCCGCTTGTTCCAGTCGAAAAACAAAGCGGAGTCTTGCGCGCCTCGCGAATCTTGCATGCGACATCGCGGAATTGGCTTCTTGGTGTTTTTGTAGGCGGGGGTGTAATGTATCTTGGATTTATCTATATAAGCGACTACATTAGTATCCGATGGTATAGCTTCAACTGGCTGATGGCGATAATTCTCCAACTCTCACGCTTCTTCCTGTTCTACCTGATCATTAATATTTTGTCGCGGCACCTGATGATGGCGTTTAATCTGAACCGTGTGTATCAGCATGTTCGACTGCCCGTGTTGATCGGTCAATCCAAATATGGAGACTCATTCGACGCCATCACCCGCTATGGGCTGTGGTTTGCGGGTTTTGGCAGTGTTTTAGGAATGTTCATTGCCATGCGTTTCTTTTGGAGTAAGCCTATTTTCCCTGAGGACGCGATCTATTTGATTCTATATCTACTACTAGTGCCGCTGGCTTTTTCCCTGCCATTCTGGCAGGCGCATGCAAGTATGCGTGCTTCAAAGGCGGAAGCATTGCGCCAGATTTCAGACTCTCTTCAAAATGAATACGATCATATGATGAAAAATCTGGCACTAGATTATGCAGCGAAAGATGCGAACCGTATCTCGACCCTGCGTTCTTTGCTGGAAATGACCGAAAGGACCCCTACATGGCCATTTGAAAATTCGGATTTTTATCGGGTATTGGTGGCGACGGTATTTCCCTTTGCTATGACAGGCATCGGTGTGCTATTCGAAATGTTGATTTAGCTTCATTCGATTGAAGAGAGAAAAAGGAGCGGCGTCTAGCGTCGCTCCTTTTTTATTGCTGTTCTTCTACTACATCTACATCCGTCCTGTAAACGATCTGATAAGCGAGCATGTTCAAACCGCCGATGCTGACCTCGATCAGCTTTCCCTGAATTTGGGCTTCTTCGGGAATCATATCCATCGCTTCTTTGGTGATGAGGATTTCGTCCGCTTTGCCGAGGTCTTCGCCCATTTTGCAGGCGCGGTTGACGGCGTCGCCGTACATGTCGTCTTCGTTGAGAATTAAGATTTTGCCGTAGTCGATGCCGATGGCAACGTGGATGTCCATATCTTCGCTGGTGAGCAGGTTGGCGGCAGTAATGGCGTGTTGAATGGTGATGGCGGTGCGTGCTGCCGCGGCTGGTTCAGGAAAGACCGCAAAGCAGTTATCCGCCTCGAATTTGATGACCCTGCCGCCGTGATTTGTGATGATGGGTTCCACCGTCAATTGCATGCGGCGGATCATCGATAGGTAATGAACGATTCCGTACTTGCGGGTCAGCAACGAGAAGCCGGACATATCGAGCACAAAGGCTGTGTTTTTACTGCCGTGTTTTTGCCAGATGGCATCTTCCAGCTTTTTGCGCTTGCCTGCATCCGACTCCTGCGAATAGTTCAGCAGGGTTTCCTGGAGGAGCGGGTCTTTGGGTTGGATGTGCATAAGAATATTATAACGAAAAGATACTGAAAAGGACTAAAGATTTTTAAATCTTTAGTCCTTCATAGAAGCGCTCAAACCGTCGGCTTGAGCGGCCTGACTAAATGTCTCCCGGCTCATCTGCCATGCGGACGATCTTCGGGGTGAATTTGCCGATCACATCCACCAGGTCGTGCTGGGCGGTGATGACTTCATCGATGGCTTTGTACGCCTGCGGTGACTCGTCGATGCCGCCGCCGAGCAGGGTGACCCCGCGCTCCTTGAGATAATCATCCCGTTCGCGCCTGCTGATGGAGTTGGGCGCAGCCTTACGACTCATCCGGCGACCTGCGCCATGCGACGCAGACTCAAGCGACTCGCTCACGCCTCTTCCGCGGACGACGTAGCCTGCATCTCCCATCGAGCCTGGGATCACGCCGAGAACTCCAGCACCTGCGGGCGTGGCTCCCTTGCGGTGGACAATGACTTCGCGTCCATCAGGGAGTTTTTCGTGCCATGCAAAATTGTGATGATTTTCAACCACCGCTACTTCTTTCAAGCCAACTGCCGCCGCCACCCGCTTGTGGATAATGTAGTGATTTGCCGAGGCAAAGCGACCCGCCAGTTCCATCGAAAGCCAGTATTCCTGACCATCTTCAGAATCCAGCGAAAGCCACGCGAGGTGACGGACGCTCTTATCGAGGTCGGGGTGTTTGTCCATCGCCAGTTTGCTGAAGCGGTCTGCGATCTTTGCGCCAACTCCGCGTGAGCCGCTGTGTGAGAGCAAGGCAAGATACTCGCCGGGTTTCAACCCGAACATTTCTTCATGCAAGCGGAATGATCCCCATTCAACGAAGTGATTACCCGTGCCGCTCGTGCCGAGCTGATTCATGGCGGTGTCTTTGAGCGTCTTAAGTTGGCGTGTAGCGTACCAAGCATCATCGTTGAGGACTTCGTGTTGAGCGCGTTTGCTGCCTTTCCATGCTGCTCCCATGCCGAAGGCGGTTTCGTCCCACAAGGCATTTTCAAACATGCCCTTCTTCTGTCCGATAAGGATCGGAGAGATTTCATAAAGCGAGAGACGCATCCGACAGGCAATGTCCACGCCGACGGCGTAGGGGATGACGACGTTTTTCGTTGCCAGCACACCGCCAATGGGCAGACCGTAGCCGACGTGGGCATCGGGCATCAGCGCGCCGGTGACGGTCACAGGCAGGCGCATGGCATTCTCCATTTGCTGGATTGCGCCTTGTTCAATATGATCCGCGCCCCAAATGGGGAAGGGCAGCGGCGATTCGCGCAGGTCTTCTGCGGAAGGCTCGTCGTTCTTGTTTTGGCGCAGGATCTCGCGTGCAAGGTCTGCGAGCAAACTATCGGCGAGGAAACTGCCGGGGTTTTGGCGAACCGCTTCGAGTTTGGCAAGAGCCGCGTCACGTTCCATGCCGTCCGCAATCATTTTGTTGCCTGCTTCTTTGGCAAGACCGATACTTTTTCCATCCTGCCAGTTGTTGAGTTTCAGGATTTTTCCTGTGATGATGTCCATGAGATTTTCTTTCTCTGTGCCGCGACATTTATGTCGCCGTACTAATAATCAATCGGTTCAGGTGGGATGCAAGCCTCGTCGAAATTGATTGTAGTGAAAACTTCTGCTTGCAGTACCCATTTGCCTTGAGTAGTGCGCTGCCATTTGGCAGCGTAAACACCTGAGGCATGAACTACGTTTCCATTGAGAGTATATTCGCCTTGCCAGTTGCCTAGTTCTTCAGCGATACCCCAAACATCGTTGGCGGTGACCTCGCGCGGGGTTCGACGATAGACGGCGGTCGGGTCGCTTTGGAAAAGTTTAGCCCAACGGTTGGCTTCCTCGTCGGCTCCGTGGAACTGGTCGCTGCGTCCGGTGACCAGATGATAACTCGTCGCCAGCAGCGGGCGGATGCGTTTGGAGTCTTTCTCGACGATGGCGCGGTTGAATGCCTCGCGTGCTGTGCGGATTAGATCGTTTGAAGTTGTCATCGTAAAAACCTTTCACCACAAAGGGCACGAAGTCTTGTGCTGAGTTTATCGAAGCAACACAAAGGAAGGAAAAAGGCTTGAGCCGTCAATCGTTCCACCTTCGTGACCTTGGTGTCCTTTGTGTTAAATTTTATTCTTTTTCCAATTTCCACAACTCGCGCATTTCTGGGCTGGTTGTGAGCAGTTCATCGAGCGTGCCTTCGGATTCGACTTTGCCGTCTTTGAGCACGATGATGTGATCGGCGCGTCTCAACAGCGGACGACGATGGGAGACGACGAGGCAGGTGAGTTCGTTGCCTTTCTCAAATATTCGCTCCCAAAGTTGACGCTCGGTTTCCACGTCTAACGCGCTGGACAGATCGTCAAAGACGACGAGTTCTGTGCCGCGGATGAACATGCGGGCAGCGGCGGTGCGTTGCGCTTGTCCGCCGGAGAGTTTGACGCCGCGTGCTCCGACCATCGTTTCGAGGTTGTCGTCGAGGATTTCCAGGTCTCTGTCCATGACGGCAAGTTTGGTGGCTTTATAAACTTCTTCATCGATTTTGTTCAGCCCCAGCAGAATGTTGTTTCGCAGGGTGTTGCTAAACAGGCGCGGGACTTGCGCAGTGTAGGCACTGCGCGGCGGGATGAAGAAGTTACCTGCGTCGGTGATGACTTGTCCGTTCCAGCGGACTTCGCCTGATTCGGGGGGGAGGAGTCCGAGCAAGGTTCGCAGCAACGTTGTTTTGCCAGAGCCGATGCGACCGGTGATAACTGTCAACGTGTTGCGTTTAACGTTTAACGTTATGCCTTCGATGCCGTTGACCGAATTCGGGTAGTGAAAGGTTAGATGGTCAGCGACCAGTTCGGTCAGTCGGTCTGAGGCGGCTTTTGTCGGATAATCCACTTCGGGCAGGCCGCCGTCCAAATCCACTTTGCTGTGTTCGACGAGCGCATCCAGCGGGGCATTTTCCATCAGGCGGTACATGCGTTTGACAGAGACATTCATTTGTTTGTAACGCGCCCACAACATGCCGCCGAAGGTGGTAAGGTCGCCCATGCTTTGCAGGAGATAGACGAAGAGCGAGAAATCGCCGAGGGTGAAGTTGCCCGTGCGCATGGACTGACCGACGAGCACAAGAATAACGCCCGTTCCCAACATGGATGTGTTGCGGTAGATCGAGCTGAGCACTTCATCAAAGAGTTTTTCGCGGACGGTCAACTTGCGGCGTTCGTCGTTGATCTTGTGAAAGTGGTTGATGATATTCTTTTCAGCCGTGGCGATCTTCACCGCTTGTACTGCGCCGAAAAATTCGCCAATGAAGCCAGTCACTTTGCCAGTGGATTGACGCGAGGCGCGGCGATAATGTTCGATGCGGCTGGTGGCAATGTTCGCGACGATGCCGACGATGACCAGTGGAATGAGCGCCATGACTGTGACCGATGGGCTGATCTGCGTCATCAGGACGATGGAGACGGCAATGATCGCCAAGCCAACCATAACGTCGTTGATGAGGATGACGAAGAGCGGTATTTCATTCACGTCGCCTTTGAAGCGGCTGACGGCTTCACCCGCGGAGTCGGGCAGTTGTGATGCGCCGGGTCGCTTTAGGATGTGGCTGAGCAGGTTCTTGCGCAAGAGTGTGTTCATGTCTGCGAAGATGGGCACATCGGCGTAATAAAAACCGTAAGTTGAGATGACACGTCCGAGCCAGAGGGCGGCAAAGAAGCCAATCACTGCCCAGATGCCGAAGGTCAGTTGTGCTTCACCGGTCAACATGTCGAAGAAGGCTTTGATAATGAGTGCGGGTCCGACCTGCCAACAGAAGCGGACGAGCCCGACTGAGACGAGGTCTACAAACCACAGCCATGGGCGAAAGCGGATGAGTTCCAGCACAACTTTCCACGCGGGCAGAGCGGGGATGTTGGGGTCTTTTGGGTTGAGGGTTGTTTCGGTCATGATAATAATTCCTTGGTAGGGGCGAGGTCTCCTCGCCTCTTTTCATTTTCACCAAACTGGGCGGGGGAACCCCGCCCCTACGTTATGCCAATACTTCTTCCAAACCGGTTTGCAGCAATTGATAAAAGCGCGAGGTCGGCTGGGATGCCAGTTCTTTGCGTTTGCCGTATTCGAGCACGGTGCCGTTATCGAGAATGAGCACATCATCGGCGCGGTGCAATGTATCGAGTCGATGGGCGATGATGATGGCGGTGCGTCCCTTCAATAGTTTGTCTATCGCGTGTTCGAGTTTTTGCTCGGTGGCAGGGTCAAGACGGGATGAAGCTTCATCAAGGATGACCAAACCCGGATTTCGCAAGAAGACTCGCGTGAACGCCAGCAATTGCGCCTCACCCGCGGACAGGGACCTTGATCCTGTTTCCAGTTCAGAGTCCAGTCCGTTTGGCAGGGTTCGGAACCAGTCGCCGAGTTCGAGTCCTTCAAGGGTGGCGATGATTTTGTCATCGGGAATTGACCTATCGAAGAAGGTCAGGTTCTCGCGGATGGAGGCTCGGAACAACTGCACATCCTGCGTGACGATGGCAATGTTTTGTCGCAGCGACTCAAGTTGAATCTCGCGGATGTTCTCGCCATTTATTTTTATGCTGCCTTCATTCACGTCGTACAGATTGAAGATCAGACGTCCAAGTGTGGTCTTGCCGCTTCCAGTGCGACCGAGCAGCCCGAGAACAGAACCAGGCTTGAGGTCGAGTGAGAGGCGTTTGATGACGGAGTCGTCGCCGTTGTAGGAGAAGGTCACATCACTGAATTCCAATGCAAGCGGATGCGAGTCGATCTCTTTGCCGGTCTCGTTCTTGACTTCTGGAGTGAATTGCTTGAACTCGGTCAGGCGTTCCACGCACGCGCCAATGGTTTGGAAACTTTCGATCTCATGCGTCATTGCCCAGAACGGTTCTTCGAGCAAGTTGAGATAGTGGACGAAGAGATAGACCGTGCCGATGGTGACGACGCCTAGTGTGAAGAGCCAGTATCCGCTTGTGACGGCGAGTAGTGTGCCAAGTGTGAGCGCCAAGCCCATCGCGTTTTCAATGATCCAGCGTTTGAAGTGTGCGAGGCGGTTGTGTTTCAATATCTCGCTTTGGTGGCGGAATAACTCGCGGATGGAGAATCCCACCGCGCCGCTGGAGCGGATATCTTCGGTGCCAGCCAGTTGTTCCTCGATGAAGCCGAAGAGTTGACCTTCGGCTTCGCGCCGCGCTTTTTGATGCGGCACGGCGATGTCTTTCAGCTTGCCGAGAATGCCGATGGTCAACGCCGAGTAGACGGCGAATGCCAAGCCCACGCGCCAATCTTCGATGGCAAGGGTGATGAGAATGCCGATGAGCAAAAGTCCGTTCGCCACGAGGTTGAGCGCAAACTGCGAGAAGAAGGTTGCCAGTTCGGTCACGTCACCATCGATGCGTTCGATCAGTTCGCCGGGTGTGTGGTCGTTGTGGAACTTCATGCCAAGTTTCAACGCATGTTCCGCGAGTTCGGCGCGCAGAGCGTTGGTGGCTGTCCATGCGACGTTCTCACCGAGATAGGTCACGCCGATGTGAACGCCTTGTTGCAGCAGGGCAATACCGATAAAAGCGACTGCCGTCCATGTGAGCGTGGATAGGGCTTCGCCTGCCAGCGCCGAGTCGATAAAACGGCGCATGATCTGCGGGGCGAAGATGCGAAGTCCGATGCTGCCGAAGAGCATGACGGCGAGCAGAATGAACCGTCCGCGTTGAGGGCGGATGTGGTCAGAGAGTAGATTCCAGTAAGATTTGAATGAGAGGTTCATGGTTATCAACGGATTATGAAGCGGATAAGCGAATAGAAACGGATATACAACAAAAAAACACGGCGCAGGCGCGCCGTGTTTTGGAAAGACACAGGGATTGAATCCGTTAAATAACGGTCAATGGACGCACTTCGAGGAGGTGAAATATTCGGTTGGCTTTACGAGTACGAGACAATAGCATTTGAAGTGCGTTCCTTTCTTTTGAGATTTAATTACTGTTGCAGTGTACATGAGAGAGGGAAGAATTGTCAAGTGGAAATTTCTTACTGTTAGCCCAAAGTAGAAAAGTCCCATTTCTCCAAAGTTAAAATGTCCCCTACGGAGGACGAGAAAAATGGAGAGAGTGGTCCAGATGAGCACAAAAGAATTGAGCCGGTTGCAAAGGCTATCCAGAAAAGAGATGAGCCAAAAAGAAGCGGGGCGGATTTTGAATCTGAGTGTACGCCAGGTCAAATGGTTGTTGAAGGCCTACCGTCAGAAAGGAGCGTCGGGGCTGATCTCGAAGCATCGCGGGCGCAAGGGCAACAATCGCTTGAAAGCAGACGTGAAGAAAAAAGCGTTGGATTTGTTGAAAAGCAAATACAAAGGTTTTGGACCGACGCTGGCACACGAGAAGTTGGTTGAGAGAGAAAAACTGAAACTGTCGGATGAAAGTGTGCGCCAGTTGATGATCGAAGAAAACCTATGGAAACCGCGCAAGCAGAAAAAGATGGTGGCGCATCAATTGCGAGAGCGGCGAGCTTGCTTTGGAGAGTTGGTACAGATCGACGGTTCGCCGCACGACTGGTTTGAAGGACGAGCGGAAAGGTGCGTGCTGCTGGTTTTCATTGACGATGCGACCGGAAAGTTGTTGCAATTGCGTTTTGTGGAGAACGAGAGTTTTTCTGCGTCTTCGCGCAGCGAACGGTCAGTCATGCTGAGACCGCGGATGGTTATTTCAGGCAGCATGGCAAGCCAACCGCCTTCTACAGCGACAAACACGGCATTTTTCAGGTCAACCTCCCCTCGGTGGGGCAAGGGGACGCGCTAACGCAGTTTGGGCGAGCCATGCAAGAATTGGGTATTCAGATCATTTGTGCCAATACCCCGCAAGCCAAAGGACGTGTGGAACGGGTCAACCAGACTTTGCAAGACCGCCTGGTCAAGGAAATGCGTTTGCACAACATTTCCAGTCCGGCAGATGGCAACACCTACTTGCCTGAGTTTATCGCAGACTTCAACCAACGCTTTGCCGTTGAACCACGTAGCTCCGTCGATGCTCATCGTGCGCTGACCGCCAAAGATGACCTGGCGACCATCCTGACCTGGCAAGAACAGCGTACCCTCTCCAAGAACCTCACTGTTCAGTTTGAAAAGGTCGTCTATCAGATCCAGACCGAGCGTCCCTCCTATGCGCTGCGTAACGCCAAGATGACAGTCTGTGTTAATGCACAGCAACAAGTCACTATTTTATACAAAGGCAAATCCTTACCTTACGAAATTTATCATCAACAGGCAAAGCAATCTGAGGTGGTGTCCGCCAAAGATGTGAATGCGGTCCTGCAAGAACGTACCTATGCCAAGCCTGCACCCAATCATCCCTGGCGTCAATTCGGCGCTTTCAAAAATCGCGCCAATGTCCCCGCCCCGCGGGGCGGGGACATTTCTACTTTGGGCTAACAGTAAGTCTTCTATAAAGCCCATGAATTTGCAAAACCGAGAAGGGAGAGGTTAAGTACATCGTAAACGAAGTTCTTTGAAGTTTTCGCCTTGTGAAATTATGCAATTACTTTCTTTACGGTGTATTAAGTACATCGTAAACTAAGTTACCTTGAATTTTTCATTGGCAGACTGGAGCGCAACGTAATGTGAATTGAGTTTGGAGCGAGCAGTTTGGATCGAGAATTGCCAATCGATCTTGATTTTTTGTTCGGTACGTTCCGCTGCTAAAGCCAGGATTTCTCGTTCCAGCTTTTCCAGGGTTGGTATTCTACGATTGAGACACTGTCTGGAAATTGCTGAGAACTCAATCTCAATCATATTGAGCCAACTGGCTGATTTCGGTGTGTAGTAAAACTCAAATCGTTCTGCCAAAGCCAGGGCTTCATCTGCCGTTAGATTTTCGTAGAAAGCGCTGGTATCATGCGTGTTCAAATTATCTTGAACCATCCTGATTTTGATGGCATTCGGATACATTGCTGCCACGGCCTGACAAAAAAGAGTGTATTCTCTTTTGGTGCGCTGTGGATGAACTTGTGCCAAGCGTTCTCCGGTCAACGGCTCGATCATCGCCAGCAAAGCGCAGGAGCCCAGCTTCTCATACGCATAATGTTCTCTGCGAACCTGGCCGCTTTGCATCACCAATGGCGCAACGGTCTCACCAATCAGGAAGCAAGGTCGCTCGTCGTAACAAATCACAGGATAATTGGGGTCGTAAGGCAGATGGTAGAGCGCTAAGAGCGTTTCCATCCTTGCCAGAAAGCGACTATCCAATTTACCAATGCACCAGGTTTGTTTCAGGTGCGGCTTGAGGATGTTTTTTTTAGAATCGTACGCACATGCGTATGCGAGATTTGTTCGCAAAAGTCAAGTTCGACCGCTTTATCTGCCAACAGACGCAAACTCCATTCCGCGTGTCCTTCTGGGGGCGTACTACACGCCAAGACTGTGATTTTTGCACGTTGTTCCCCATCAATCTGGATGGGTCTGCCGGAGCGTGGACGATCATACAAGGCTTGTAATCCATTTTCTCGATATTGTTCGGCCAGTGTCGACAACGTCCCAATCGTCATCTTGACCGTTTTGGAGACTGCGCTGTAGGTTTGACCACGATCCAATTCAAGCAGTGAAAGCGCGCGACGATAGGTCCTTGCCTTGAGATCGCCCTTTCTTATCAAGGCTTCCAGATACTCTCGATCGGTTGGACTGAGTTGTATGTGTTGTTTGTTCATCTGCCTATTTTCTGCCAGATGCCCGCTTTTGTCAAAAATTTACTTTACGATGTAGTAATGGGATGCCCACACAAGATATTCAAAGTAAGAATATCAAAAACCCGAATCAATATATTCTCAATAATATTGCATTGAATATT
>JACPVC010000023.1 GCA_016191955.1 Chloroflexota bacterium | reverse complement strand
GGGTGCGCTAAAAGTTTGTAGATGACCTGCTCCCTTCGCCGTCCTCGGCGAAGGATTTACTCGCAGAACGCCGCCGTCCACAGGATGCTTCGCAAAGGACGGCGGCTTGAGCCAAACTACTAACAGACTTTGAGTGCTCCCACCCCTGATAGTGTGCAAGCAAAACATGTCAGGTACTATGCTCCCAGCGCCGTCCTCGGCGCGGGATTTCCCTCATAAAACGCCGCCGAGGACGGCGGCTTGAGCAGAGATGCTGACAACCTTTGCTTGCACACCCCTGATATTCATTGGAAAAATCACGGTTTCTTCTGGTAAAATACGGCCCGCGATTTCAGCCCGCACACCCTCTCGTGCCTGTCTGGAACGTAATCAAAAACTAAAGGAGCAAGTCAACATGGTTCGAATTCGTTTACGTCGTATTGGTCTCAAGGGCCAACCCACGTACCGCATCATCGCCGCGGATAAGGAAGCCCCCCGCGATGGTCGCTTTTTGGAGATTTTGGGTGTGTACAACCCGCGCACCAATCCTGCCACGATCAAATTGGATGAAGCCCGCATCTATCGTTGGATGAACCACGGCGCTCAGCCGACCGAATCCGTGGCGCAAATCTTCAAGACTGCCGGTACCCTCGATCGCTTCGAACGCCTCAAGAAGGGCGAAACGATGGAAGCTCTGGTTCAGGAAGCTGTTGCAGCCGAAGCCAAGCGCGCCGCGCCCGTCAAGACCCGCAAAGACTAATATTTGCTGTCATTGCGAGGGGCGTCCGAAGATCACGTTCCTCGCAATGACGATTGGACTTCTATGAAAGACCTTATCGAATATATCGCCAAGTCCCTTGTTGACCACCCCGAAGATGTCGTTGTCACACAAACCAACGGCAGCCGTCCGCGCCTTGAACTGAGCGTTGCCAAAGAAGATATGGGGCGCGTCATTGGCAAGGGCGGCAAGGTGGCAAACGCCATCCGCACCCTGTTGCGTGTGACAGCGGAACGACAAGGCAAGCAAGCTACCTTGGATGTGACGGAACCCTCCTGATGACGGCTGAAAAGAACTCAGGCTCGCCAAAAGGCGAGTCTATTTATTTGGCAATCGGTTTTCTGCGCCGTCCGCATGGGGTGCAAGGCGAAGTCATCATGGATTTGCACACCGACTTCCCTGACCGCATCAAATCGGGACGCCAGGTGTATATCGGTGAAAAGCACGAAGCCTTCACGATTGATTCTGCCCGCGCACATGCGAACGGATTGTTGGTGAGAATTCGGGGTTTTGCTACTCCTGAAGCCTCAGGGCGTTTCCGCAATCAGTGGGTGTATGTCAAATCGAGCGAGGTCCCGGCGCTGCCCGAAGGACAACATTACAAGCATGAGTTGATCGGACTGACCGTGATGACGGATGATGACGGCAAGCTTGGCATTTTAAATGAAGTGCTCGAGACCGGCGCAAACGACGTGTACGTTGTGCAAAAAGACGACGGCAAGGAAGTTCTCCTGCCTGCTATCCCGGATGTGGTCCTTGAGATCAACATGGATGACCGCGTCATGAAAGTTCATCTCATCGACGGCTTGCTCGACGATATAAAATCATAAAACAAAACAAAGCGGGGAGTGATAGAATCGCACATCAATGGACGATAAAAAATATTGGATCGGTTTCAATTTAATTAAAGGAATAGGCGCAGTCCGCATGCAGGGGCTGGTCGCTTATTTTGGCGATCTTGAGTCCGCGTGGAATGCAGATGCGGCTGAACTCATGAGTGCTGGCTTGGGGGCGAAGTTGGCAGAAAAAGTTCTCGGGGCGAAAACGCAAATTGACCTGGATCAGGTCTGGGCTAAGATCGAAGCGCAGGGAATTAAAATCCTCACCTGGGCAGATGAAGAATATCCGGCCCGTCTGAAAGAGATCGATCAACCGCCGCCCGTCTTGTATATCCGCGGTGAATATTTGATGGATGATTTGTTCGCAGTCGCCGTCGTGGGCACACGCAAAGTCACGCCGTATGGCAGGCAGGTGACGGAGGAAATTGCCTCATTCCTCGCCGCGAATGGGATCACTGTCGTGAGTGGACTCGCCCGTGGAGTGGATGCCATCGCGCATCAGACCGCGCTCAAAGCTGGCGGGCGGACGATAGCGATCCTCGGCTCAGGCGTGGATAAAATTTATCCGCCAGAGCATCGTGGTCTTGCTGAGCAGATGATGCAACGCGGCGCGATCATCAGCGATTTTGCAGTTGGCACGCCGCCAGATGCGTCGAACTTCCCGCCGCGGAATCGAATCATTTCAGGTTTGTCTTTGGCTGTGGTTGTGATCGAAGCCGCTGAGACAAGCGGCGCATTGATTACCGCGGAGTTTGCCGCTGAACAGGGACGCGAAATTTTTGCGGTGCCAGGCAGTATCCTTGCACCGCAAAGCAAAGGTACGAATCGTTTGATTCAAAAAGGCGCGCAGCCACTATTGACCCCTGCGGATTTGATGCAGGCATTGGATTTGACGCGCATGGATAAGCAAAAGTCTGCGCGAAAGATTTTGCCATCCGATGAAACCGAAGCGCTGGTTTTGAACGCGCTTGGCAGCGAACCCCTGCATGTGGATGAGATTCGCAACCAAGCCAATTTGCCGATTGAAAAGATTTCCGCCGCACTTGCCATGATGGAATTGAAAGGAATGGTTCGGCAGGTGGGCGGTATGAATTACGTGGCTGTTCGCGAAGAACAGTCGGATTACACGGCTTAGGAGAAAAAATGGCGTCAGACTTTTCACATGCGTATGCGGTGATTATGGCGGGCGGCGGGGGGACGCGCCTGTGGCCCCTCTCGCGTAAAGATAGACCCAAGCAACTCCTTCCCTTGATCGGGCAGGAAACTTTATTTCAAAGCACGGTGGCAAGGTTGAAGGAGCTATTCCCGCCGGAACGTATTCTGGTGGTGACCGTTGAAGAACAGGCGCAGGAAATGAAGGAGCAGGTGCCTGAACTTCCCGAAGAGAATTATTTGATCGAACCTGCTCCGCGTGGCACGGCTTCGGTGGTTGGGCTGGCGGCGATGGCGCTGCAAAAGCGCGACCCACAAGCTGCGATGGCGATCTTGCCTTCGGATCACTTCATCCGCAACGTGGACTTGTTTCACTACCTGCTCAAAGCAGCCTTCGATGTCGCTGCGGATGATTATCTGGTCACGTTGGGCATCACGCCCACCATGCCTTCCACGGCGTATGGCTATATTCAGCAAGGAACGCCCCTGAACGGCGGCTATAAATACCCCGTTTATACAGTGCAGAGTTTCAAAGAAAAACCAAACGATGAGACCGCCCAGCAACTATTGCGCATGGGTGGGCATTCCTGGAATAGCGGCATGTTCATCTGGCGCGCAGACGCTATATTGAATGAGATCGATAAGCAGATGCCTTCACTAGGCAAAGCGTTGAAAGAGATCGGTTCGGCATGGGGCACGTCGAATAAAGAAGAAGTGTTGAATAAATTGTGGCCCGACTTGAAAAACGAAACCGTTGATTATGGCATCATGGAAAAAGCGGAAAAGGTCGCAGTCCTACCGGCGGGTGGCTTGGGTTGGAGTGACGTAGGTTCGTGGTCGTCACTATTCGAGGTGCTTCTACCCGATATGAGCGGGAACATCGCGACCAACGCCGCTTTGCATTTGGCGCTTGAAACGAATAACACCCTGGTCTATGGCGGCGGGGTTGACCGCCTGGTTGTCACCATCGGCGTGGATGATATGGTCATCGTGGACACGGGCGATACCCTGTTGATCTGCAAGACCGACCAGTCACAAAAGGTGAAAGATGTGGTCGAACATTTGAAGAAACATAGGCAGGAAAAATACCTTTAACTCTTTCCTGAAAAACTGGCGTTTGCAAAAAAACGCAAAGTTGTTGTAGAATGTCCATCCCGTGAGGTTTAGCCTTGCGGGATGTTTTTTATAAATGAATGAACAACTCTCATTGAGTGTGCGTCTTTTAATGAGGGAAATGTTGGAGGAATGTAATGGAAGCTTATTGTATGAAGTGCAAGACCAAACGGGAGATACAGGACCCTGTGGCAGGATTCAACGCCAAGAGTTCTGCGGTGACGACTGGTGTCTGTCCCGTTTGCGGCACAAAACTTTTTCGCATGGGAAAGACCGATGCCCATGCTGGTTTGATTCCGCCGCCCAAGCCTGAGAAGGTGGAAGTGCGCGAAGGAAAACTTGTGATCGTCGAATCGCCTGCCAAGGCAAAGACTGTCGGACGTTTCCTCGGCAGAGGGTACACGGTCCGCGCTTCGGTGGGGCACGTGCGCGACCTGTTGAAGTCGCAGCTTTCTGTAGATGTAGATAATAATTTCGAGCCGAAGTACCGCGTGCCCAACGAAAAAAAGGATGTGGTCAAAGAGATCAAGCAGCTCGCGAAGAAAGCTGAAGAAATCTTTCTTGCAACCGACCCCGACCGCGAAGGTGAATCCATTTCGTGGCATCTGATGGAGGCGGCTGGCATCGAGCCGGAGCGCACCAAGCGCGTGGTCTTCCATGAAATCACCGCGCCTGCGGTTGCGGAGGCGTTCTCACACCCGCGCAACATCGACATGAACCTGGTCAACGCCCAGCAGGCGCGCCGTGTGCTAGACCGCCTCGTGGGGTACAGCATCAGCCCCATTCTGTGGGAAAAGGTGCGCGGGCGTCTCTCTGCGGGTCGTGTGCAATCGGTGGCGCTGCGTCTGATCGTTGATCGCGAACGCGAGATCGATGCTTTCAAGCCGGTCGAATATTGGAGCATCCATGCCGAATTCAAACCGGAGAAATTGAAATCGAATTTCACCGCCAAACTCGTCCGCGTGGATGATAAAGAGCCGCAACTGCCTAACGAGGAGACGGTCAAACCGCTTCTCTTCGACCTCGAAACTGCTTCGTTTGCCATTACAAGGGTCAAACGCGGAGAGCGGCGTCGGAAACCCTCTGCACCCTTTACCACGTCCACGCTGCAACAGGAGGCTTCACGCAAGCTAGGCTATACCGCCAGGCGTACGATGGCTCTGGCACAGGGACTGTACGAAGGTCAGGATGTAGGCGAAGGCGGCACGACAGGTCTTATCACCTACATGCGTACCGACTCAACCAATGTTTCGGCGCTTGCTCAAACCGAAGCACGCGAATTCGTCACAGGTAAATACGGTAGAGATTTCCTGCCTGCAGAACCGCCTGCTTATAAGACCAAATCTGCCAATGCGCAGGAAGCTCACGAAGCCATTCGTCCAACGTCCGTGATGCGTGACCCGGAGAAGCTGAAGGAATTCCTTGAACCTGCCATGTTCAAGCTGTATCGTTTGATCTGGCAGCGCTTTGTCGCATCTCAAATGGAAGCGGCAGTATATGACACACTGCAAGTCGAAGTGACAGGTAAGACGAACGAACACGAGTATCTGCTTCGCGCCTCTGGCTCGGCGGTGAAATTCCCCGGCTTCATGGTGGTGTACGAAGAAGCGAAAAATGAAGATGCCAAAGTCGAAGAGGAAGAAGAGGATGTAAAGATCCCGGCTGGCGTGGCAGAAGGACAGAAGCAGGAATTGGTGCGCTTGATTCCCGAACAGCATTTCACCCAGCCGCCCCCGCGATTCTCGGAAGCGTCACTGGTGCAGGCGTTGGAAGAGAACGGCATCGGTCGCCCGTCCACATATGCGCCGACGATCTCGACCATTCAACAGCGCGGGTATGCCTTGCGCGAAGAGAAGCGGCTCGTTCCCACCGATATGGGCATTCAAGTGAATGACTTGATGACGCAATACTTCCCCGAAGTAGTGGACTTGAACTTCACCGCCCACATGGAAGAAGACCTCGATAAGATTGCTGAAGGCGAGATGTTGTGGACTGAGGCGATCCGCGAGTTCTATACTCCCTTCTCTGAAGATGTGAAAAAGGCACAGGCGGAGATGCCGGTTGCCAAATCTGAGCCGGAGCCGATTGGTCGAAAATGCCCGGATGACGGTGGCGAGTTGGTCATCCGTTATGGGCGCTTCGGGAAATTCATCTCGTGCGCCAACTTCCCGACTTGTCGTTATACCGAGCCTTGGCTGGAAAAGATCGGCGTTTCCTGCCCGAAGGATGGCGGCGATATGGTCGAGCGCCGCACGCGCAAAGGTCGCACGTTCTACGGCTGTGCTAATTACCCGAATTGCGATTTCACCACGTGGAAGAAACCGCTTGCCAAGCCTTGCCCGAAATGCAACGGCTTGTTGGTCATCGCGAACAAGCGCGAAGCGCAGTGCACCAACTGTTCCGAGAGTTTCCTGCTGGAAGAGATCATGCCGGAGAGCGCATAGCATCAGCGGCGTGCCAGGTTTGGTTGTAAGAACAGGCTGAGTTGAGTCTGAAGCGGATTATGTCCAATTAGGCAATCATTCTGCCATGCGGCACGTCGGATTTACGTTGTATAATCGAGCCAAAGCATCCAAGCGAAGGAGTCTGATATGCAATTTGTCGTTGCATTGTTGAAGAAACTGCCTATTGTACCGATTGCCCTTTTTATTGTGGGGGTAGTACTGGGGTTGTTTATTGGTTGGGGAACCAAGGAGTTTAAAGATGCAACTCCTTTTTACCTGCGCCCAGACTTGAGGGAAGATTATCTGCGCATGACGATTGACTCTTTTCGTCTCAACCAGAACCCGAACCTGGCAGTGCAGCGTTGGCAGGGTCTTGGTTCAACGGCTCAGGAAGCCTATACCAACATTCAGAACAACCCTGGCGATCAGGACCCGGCAGTGATTCAAGCGTATGGTCAATTAGTAACGGAGGTCCTTTCCTCTGGTGGTGGTCAACCCACGCCGGATCCGACCGCTACTGGCATGTCTCCCATCATGCGCACGGCGCTGATCGGCGTTGGCATTATTTTGGTTTTAGGCGTCGCGGCAGCGGGCGGCATGTATTTGTTCCGCTTATTCGGCAAACGCGGCTCCGGCGAAGTGACAGTCGTGATGCAGGCGGCTGAGATCAGTCGTTCTGCAGCAAAGACAAATTTTGAAGATATGGGTTTGGCTCCGCCCATTACTCAAACCATGACCACGTATGTTTTGGGTGACGATCTATACGATGAGTCTTTCAGCATCGATACGGGGGCGGGTGAATTTTTAGGCGAATACGGTGTTGGCGTTTCGGAAATTATCGGCGTGGGCGAACCGAAGAAAGTGACTGCGCTGGAAGTCTGGCTGTTCGATAAGAACGACATCAAGACGGCTACCAAGGTTTTGATGTCACGCCATGCCTTCGCGGATGCTGGCATCCGCTCGCGCCTCGAACCTAAGGGTGAGCTGGTACTTGTTGAACCACAGGCTCAGGTGCTGCTCGAAACGGCTACCCTTCAACTCCTTGCCACCCTTGTCGATGTCGAATACGGCAAAGGACCATTGCCAGACAGCAGTTATTTCGAGCGTGTCACGCTCGAGTTGGCGATCTGGCCCCGCCAAGGATAGAAAACCAAAACCGCTCCAATTGGAGCGGTTTTTTTGTCGCTTATAAAAGGCGCGCTCAAGCCGCCGTCCTCGGCGGCATTTGTCCGAAGAAACTTGC
This sequence comes from Chloroflexota bacterium, assembly GCA_016191955.1. GTDB lineage: Bacteria > Chloroflexota > Anaerolineae > Anaerolineales > Villigracilaceae > Villigracilis. Next base: position 523 of record JACPVC010000023.1, on the reverse strand, counting down.
GCCGAGGACGGCGCAAGGAGCATTGTCGCTTATTCGACTTTGAGGATTTTGAATTTGATCTTGCCGCCCGGGGTTTCAGCTTCGGCAACCTGCCCGACCTTTTTATTCATCAATGCAATGCCGATGGGCGACTCGTGGGAGATGCGCCCATGGCGCGGGTCCGCTTCTGTGGGACCGACGATGTCATAGGTTTCGGGGTCGAAGCCTTCTTCTTGAATTGTGACGTGCGAACCGATGGATACTACATCCGAGCCTGTTTTTTCGATGAGTACAGAGTTCCGCAGGATGGCTTCGATCTCTTGAATGCGACCTTCGAGAAAACCCTGATCTTCCTTTGCCTTGTGGTAATCGGCGTTTTCGGAGAGGTCGCCCATCTGAATGGCAGAACGCAGTCGCTGCGCCAGTTCCTCGCGGCGGGGTCCTTTTAATTCTTCAAGCTCAGCCTTTAATTTGGCTTCACCTTCGGGGGTCAGGTAGTTGGGTCGGGTCATGGTTTCTCCTTTCCTGTGCTGGCAGAGATTTT
>JACPVC010000034.1 GCA_016191955.1 Chloroflexota bacterium | reverse complement strand
TCCATATCCGCTTCGCAATTGATCTGGGAGTTTTTCGAGGCGCATCCCAAACCATAGATTCAAGTGCTCCTTGCGCCGAGGACGGCGCAAGGCTTCCTCGGAAAATCGCCGCCGAGGACGGCGGCGCGAGCGGGATTATGTTTGCAATCAGACCTTCTTTGTCGTAGAATCGTGGTGTTCGGCAAAACCAACCAAAGGAGAGAAAATGGTAACGAAAGCAAAGACTGAATCACGCCCCATGACCGAGGAAGCCGACTTCCTCCAGATCAAGTCGTTCGACCACGTCCACTTTTATGTGGGCAACGCCAAACACGCCATGTATTATTGGTGGAAGGCGTTTGGCTTCAAACCTGTCGCCTATTCAGGGTTAGAGACCGGCAACCGCGACTTCGCCTCGTATGTGCTTGAATCGGGGCAGGCGCGGTTTGTTGTTTCTGCACCCTATTCCCCTTCCAGCCCGCTCGCATCGCATCACATGGTACACGGCGACGGCGTCAAAGTCATCGCCCTCGAAGTGGACGATGTCGAAAAAGCATGGCGCGAAACCACCAGCCGCGGGGGCAAATCTGCATGGGCGCCGCGTGAAGAAAAAGATGACTACGGCATTTATCGCTCATCTGCCATCTACACCTACGGCGAGACCTTGCACGTCTTCGTGGACCGCGCCGATTACAAAGGCACCTTCGCCCCCACCTACAAACCGATCAAACACGAAACCGAATCCACCGGGCTCGCCGCCATCGATCACATCGTTGGCAATGTGCAGCTCGGCAAGATGAACCACTGGGTCAACTTCTATCATCAGGTGATGGGCTTTCGCCAGCTCATGCACTTCGACGACAAAGACATCTCCACCGAATACTCCGCGCTCATGTCCAAGGTTATGCAGAACGGCAACGGACGCGTCAAATTCCCCATCAACGAACCTGCTGAAGGCAAACGCAAGAGTCAAATCGAAGAATATCTCGACTACTACCTCACCCCCGGCGCACAGCATGTCGCCATCATAACGGGCAACATTCTCGAAACCGTGGACAAACTTCGCAAGAATGGGGTCGAGTTCCTGCGCGTGCCCGATACCTACTACGAAATGCTGCCAGACCGCGTCGGCGAGATCAAGGAAGATTTCAAGACCGTTCATGATCTGGGCATCCTCGTCGATAAAGACGATGAAGGTTACCTGCTGCAGATCTTCACGCGGCCCATTCAAGACCGCCCCACCATGTTCATCGAGATCATCCAGCGCCACGGCGCACAGGGATTCGGCAAAGGCAACTTCAAAGCCCTGTTTGAATCACTGGAACTCGAACAGGAACGCCGCGGCAATTTGTAGTTGCAGACAAAGTCCTGCGGATAAACTACCTCGCCTCACTTCGGACCCGTTGCCTGCCTCGCTTTCAGACAGCGGGTCTGCCCTTCAAGTTATTCCACCGAACCGCTCCAAATAGTATCTTTGGGTCATGGGATGAAGCGCCATCGCCGAATTACACTCAATGCGACCCAAATCTGTTTCGTACAGATACTATATTTCAAACTGGAGCTAACAACATGAACACACACACAAAGACCCTCGGGCTGGCGTTGGGATTATTCATCATCCTTGCCTGCGGCACACCTGTCGCTACACCCGATGTAGGTGACATGGTCACACAAACCCTTCAAGCCCTCACCGCCGTCCCAACCGAATCACAGACAGAACCTGCTGTTGCCGCAACCGAATCGCAACAACTCACCCCAGACGGCACACCTGTGGAAACCGCCGAAGTCTCATTCTTCAATCCGAACGGAGTCGCCAACGACGCCACGTCGTTGATGAACTCGAATGTGGAATATCCCTACATCAACCCGTCTTTTGGCGACATGCCACGGCACGCCACCGTCACCTTGAACCTGTATGCGCTGAATGGAACCGTCTACCAGCCGCAGATCATGATCTTCCGTGCGGCGGAATACTCGCAATACAGCGAACTGATGGCATCCACCGTCAACACTTTGCAATCCCTGCAATATGTAGACGGTCAACCCCTGCCCGAAGAACTAAACGCCGATTTCAGCGCGCAAATCCATGCGGTCAACTTCAAGAACGGGCACGGTATCCGCTACCTGACCCAGGTCTTCCAAAACTTCAACCCGGTGAATAACAAAGAGCTTTTCTACTACTATCAAGGCTTGACGGACGACGGACAATACTTTGTACAAGCCACCCTGCCCATCAACACAGCCTACCTGCCCGCCGACGACAACCCAAACACGCCCCTGCCTGCAGACGGCATCCCATTCAACATGGACGATTTCCCCGGATATCTCGACGCCGTCAAACAGAAGCTAAACAGCACCGAGACGTTCAATTTCAATCCCTATCTCGACGCCCTCGATGAAATGATCGCATCCATGCAAGTGCGTGGGTTTTAATCTCACATCAATAGAGTTATCCCAATAGGAGACCCATGACCGATAAAGTGATTACCGTCCGCCCGCAAGGAACTCACGTCACCAAACAGCAGTTGCCCAACTTTGAAGGCATCTCGGCGAAAACGGCAGGCTCGAAACATTTATGTATGCACCTTGTCGTCATCCCGCCGGGCGGGAAAGCCGTGGCACATTATCACGACGGCTATGAGACTGTGATCTATATCATTCAAGGCCGGGCTGAGACTCGCTACGGTCATAATTTGGAACACTCCAGTATCAATGAGGCGGGAGATTTTCTCTTCATCCCGCCCAATCTGCCGCATCAGCCCGTTAACCTAAGCAAGACGGAACAGGTCATTGCCGTGGTCGCTCGAAACGACCCCAACGAACAGGAAAGTGTTGTAGTATATGAAGTACAGGATAGAAAGCAGGAAGAATGAAACCCCATGTGCTCGCTGCAATACTTTTCTTGTCCGTTCTTGTTGGCTGTGCTCCCAACACAGAAACACCCGCCGAGACATTAACCCTTGCGCCGGCGGCGGTCGAACCGTCAGCGACGCAGGCGCCTGCTGAAACCGAATCAGTTCCACAGTCCCAGCCTGAGGCGGAGAACGTCTTCACTTTCGATGAAATGGGCATCGTCGTCGGCTTTGATTATCCAGAAGGGTTTGCGCAAGGCATCGGCACAAGCTTCAATGGAACATACGTGCCGAATGCGCCGTACGACCTGCCGTATCCGCAAAATGCACAGGTCGTTTTCACCTCCTATCTTGGCGGGTCTGATTTCACAACCAACGGTCTGCGGGTCTTCCGCGCCGACGAAGTGAACGCGCTCGAAACCGGCGCAGTCGAAAGTTTAAATGCCGTGCTCGAAGGGCAGACCGATCATCACAATGATTTTCCGCGTTTGGCTGGCGCAGGCAGCATCATCGATGCGCAGTTGACCCCCTTGGCGTTTCAAAATGGCAACGGCTATCGCTATCTTGTTGCAAAATCATTTTCCGCCGACCCGCTTCAAAGCACACAGTTGACCTATATGTATCAGGGCGTCACCAATGATGGAAAATATTTCGCTTCGTTCATCATGCTTGTGGATGCGCCCTTCCTCGCGCCGTACATCGGGCAGCCATTAACTACCCCGGCAGATTTCGAAACCTATTTTCAAAACGTAAACGATCTGGTGGAAACATCCAGCGGAGATCAATTCGCGCCCTCGCTAACCATATTGGATGAACTCATCGCGTCCATCATCATAACGCAAAGATAAGCAAAAAATGTTGAAGGAGTAATTCGATGGAAAATAAGCCTGTTCACGAAATTGAGTTATACCCTCCTGAAACCTTTCAGATTCTGCTGAACCATGAAGTCAATCAGTCCCGCCGTTATGGTTTTCCATTGACCCTAATCGATATGGTCGTCGAAGCAGACCCGGCTACCCCTGAAACCATGCATAGTGCAGAGGTCTTTGCGATTAATGCCTTCAACCTGCAAGTGCGGGAAACGGATATTCCATGCAAAAAGGAAAACGAGTTCCTGGTGCTGATCCCTTCCACAGACGAACAGGGCGGACGTATCCTCTGCGAACGTTTGGAAAAATTATTCAACATCGAACACCAAACCTACGACCGGGTATCATTTCAGTTATCTGCGTTTATCGGAATGGCGACCCATCCGGGAGATCACACAATCACAAGCCAGGCGCTTTTGCAAAACGCAGCCGAAGCCCTGAAATATGCCCGCGCAAATAAACAGAAAACGACTGTTGTATTTTCAGATTTAGAACATTGAAAAGGAGGCTCAAATGCCCTACTATCACAAACTCGGACAAATCCCCCACAAGCGCCACACCCAATTCAAAAAGCCCGACGGCAAACTCTATCGTGAAGAACTGATGGGGCTTGAAGGGTTTTCATCGATCCAGTCCATTCTCTACCATAACTTCCTGCCCCCGCGCGTGAAGAAAACTGCGGCCTGCGGACCTGCCAAACCCGAATACGTGGACTTCGGACCCATTCGCCACCGCGCCATAAAAACGGCTCAGACTCCGCTCGGGGCTGACCCTGTTTCTGGAAGAGTTCCCCTGCTCGGAAACAACGACGTGATCCTCGGCGTTTCACGCGCCCCCAAAGGCAAGATGGATTATTTCTACCGCAACTCGCAAGCCTACGAAACATGGTGGGTGCATGACGGCAAAGGCACGTTGAAATCGCAGTTCGGCAACCTGCCCTTCCGCAAAGGCGATTACATCGTGATTCCTTTTGGCACGACCTGGCAGATGGAGCTCGATGAAGAAAGCAAATTTTTCACCATCGAGAACCCCAGCCAGATCGAACCGCCCAAACGTTACCGCAATCCGTACGGTCAATTGCTCGAACATGCTCCCTACTGCGAGCGCGACATCCGCGTGCCGATGGAATTGGAAACCCACACCGAGCGCGGCGAATTCGATGTGCGTGTGAAAGTGCGTGATCGCATTTCCCAGCACATTCTGGATTATCACCCGCATGATGTCGTCGGTTGGGATGGGTATCTCTATCCGTGGATCTTCAACATCGAAGACTTTGAACCCATCACCGGGCGCATTCACCAGCCGCCGCCAGTTCACCAAACTTTTGAAGGCTGGAACTTTGTAGTGTGTTCCTTCGTGCCACGCCTGTTCGATTACCATCCCGAAGGCATCCCCGCGCCGTACAATCACTCCAACATCCAGTCGGACGAAGTGATCTATTACGCCGAAGGGAATTTTATGTCTCGCAAGGGCATCGACCGCTCCGACATCAGCCTGCATCCATTCGGTTTGCCGCACGGTCCGCAGCCCGGCATGACCGAAGCCAGCATTGGCAAGACCGAGACCCAGGAACTCGCCGTGATGGTGGATACCTTTCATCCGCTCCATTTGACGGAACAAGCCCTCGAAATGGAGAAACCCTACATGGAAACCTGGCTGGACGGCGACGGCGAATAAATCATTTCACACCATGGAGAATGCAATGAAGAGACTTTTCTATTTCCTGCTCGCCGCAAGTTTGATCTTGTCGTCTTGTAACATGCCCAGTTCAGGCGCACCATCACCAGATGTAGCAACCGCCGCCGCCATGACCGTGCAAGCAGCGGTAGGCAACAACCAGTCCCCGCTTGCCAGCCCAACGGCGGGAATAGATTCGGGGCAGCAAACCACACCCACAGCAGATGGCGGGAAGCCATTTGCCAGCTTCGAAGATGTGACCAACTGCCGCACAGGTCCGGGTGTGAATTACGAGCGGGTTACCCAAATCCAGCCGGGCTTTGCCGTGGAGATCATTGGCTATTTCGCGCCAAATTATTGGATCGTCTCGACCGATAAAGGTCCGTGTTGGGTGGCGGGAGAATTCGTCACGCCATCGGGCAGTGTCAGCGCCGTGCCTACGGTCACTGCGCCACCCACTCCCAAAGGGGGCGCACCACAAAACGTCAGCCTGCAAAAATGGGATATTTTCTGCAATTACACGACGAACGAAGCCAATGTCACGGTTGCCTGGTCTGACAAAGAGGATGAAACAGGCTACCGCGTAGTCCGCAACGACGTTGTGATCGCGGAGCTGCCAGCCGATTCCACGGAATTCAAAGAAACGATCACTCTGTTATCCGGTCAGACCGTGGGGTACAGCATCATCGCCTTCAACGCCATCGGTGATACTCAAAGCAAAACGATCGCCTTGAGTTGCTAAAGATCAAGAACAAAAAAGAGCCATGCAAATTGTGCATGGCTCTTTTGATCAATTTCCAGATTCCCACTTGAATCCAGTATGTCTAATTGATATAATATTTGTAGTTTTTGTCCAATTTGAACGCAAAACATCCTACTCACGGGGTCAAATAATAGGGTGTAAATCATGTTTCCCTCCGTGCTTATTTAGCGCGCATTGTGAAAGGAGGTAAGAGGAGAATTTTTTCAACCAAACAGCCACAATTGAATGTACCCGCCAACTTTATAACTAGATTTATAGGAGAAGACACATGAAAGCGAAACTTTTCACTTCTTTTCTCGTTCTGACATTGTTTCTGGGAACTCTCGTGCCGTCAGTAAAGGCTCATCCAGGCGATCAGCATGGTGAGGGCGATGGACATCTGTTTGGAACAGGTGCGTACGGAAATATTGAGTTTGTCAGCAATGAAATTGTCACGTCCACAGAAGGGCTTGTTGCTGATGTTGCGATCAGCCCGGACGGGCAATGGGCTTTCCTTGCGAACTGGGGCGAGGCAAAGTGCTCGCTCAACTCTGAGGCAGGTGGGCAAAATAATCCCGATGCAGGCGCATGGGTCGTGGATATCAGCAACCTCAGCGATCCTGTGACCGTTGGTTTTATCCCATCACACCAGGATAGCCGTCCGGGCGAAGGAATGCAGGTTATTAACCTCACCACAAAACAATTTAACGGAAACCTGCTGGTGATGAATAACGAACAATGTGGGAAGAACGGAAAGGGCGGCGTATCGCTTTGGGATGTTACCGACCCGCGCAAACCTTTCAAGGTTTCAGAACATTTCGGAGACTTCAATTCATCCGATACCAACGACATCCATAGCGCATTCGCGTGGGATGCCGGAAGCAATGCCTACCTGGTGATGACCGATAACCTCGAGGCAACCGATGTTGACATTCTCGACATCACCAATCCGAGCAGGCCGCGATTGATCAAGGAGTTGAACCTGAGCGCTTCCTTCCCCAGCATTCGACAGGACGCCTCGATACCTAATCTGATCGAAGTCTTCCTGCATGACATGGTGGTAAAGAACATAGATGGCAACTGGGTCATGCTGCTTTCGTATTGGGACGGTGGATATGTTCAACTCAATGTAAACGACCCCGCAAATCCGACCCTGATCGGAGACACCGATTACACCAACCCCGATCCCGAGCTTCTTGAGTCAACCGGCATAAGCCTGCCGCCTGAAGGGAACGGCCATCAGAACGAATTTACCTCAGACAATCAGTTCTTCATCGGCACGGATGAAGATTTCGCGCCCTACAACGTTGTGGCAATGAACACGACGGATGGGGTTGCAATCCAGGCGACGCAGGGCACCGATACTCCCCAGATCGATAACGATACTTCGCTGGTGGGTCAGACCGTATTCGTTGGCCGCGCCTGCAATGGCGACCCTGTCGTACCATCCGCTGGAGCCGCAACGGTCGCGCTTGTTGAACGTGGTCTATGCACCTTTACGGAAAAGGTAGCGAATGTGGAGGCGGCCGGCGGTTATAGCGGCGTGATCGTATTCAATCGTGAAGGCGCTGACGGCTGCAGTGGTTTGGTGCTCATGGACGTACAAGGCAACATTCCCGCCCTCTTCGTTAACCGTCCCACAGGGTTTGCGCTGATGAACAATGGATCGTACAACGAGGCGGCTTGTCTCTCCGGCAGTTCGCAGGCGCCTTTTGCTATCGGCACACTGGGCGATTCAGTGGACATATCCGCTTTATTCGACGGTTGGGGATATGTTCACCTCTTCAGCAATACACTTTCAGGCGGTAAATTCGCTGAACTCGATACATTCGCAATTCCCGAGGCGCACGACCCGGCGTTTGCGTTTGGCTACGGCGATTTGAGTGTTCACGAGGTAGCGACAGACCCACAGTTTGCGAACTTCGCCTACCTGTCGTATTACGCCGGCGGACTACGCTCGCTCGAAATTAGTTGTCAAGGGAACAGTGGCAATTGCGATCTCGTCGAGGTTGGTGGCTATCTCGATCAGAATGGCAATAACTTCTGGGGCGTGGAGGCATTCGTCCGCAATGGATGCACTTACATTGCAGGGAGCGATCGCGACAGCGGTTTATGGATTTTCAAGAACAGCGATACCTGTCCATAAATTAAGTTGAAAAAAGTTTAAGTTTGAAAAGAGCCATGCAATTTTCGCATGGCTCTTTGTACTATTCTTCGCCGAACTGTTCTTTCGCCTTCTTTGTTAGTTTGCCACGTTCGTCCGTGTTCAAGATGCGCTTTCGAATGCGGAACGACTCGGGAGTGACTTCGAGCAGTTCGTCGTCAGAGAGATATTCGATCGCCTCGTCGAGAGACATCTTACGGGGCGGGGTGAGGCGGATTTCCATGTCACCGCCCGACGCGCGCATATTAGTCAGATGCTTCTTTTTGCAGACGTTAACAGACAGGTCGGTTCCGCGCGAATTTTCGCCGACCACCATGCCTTCGTATACTTCCACACCCGGACCCACAAATAATTGCCCGCGGTCTTCTGCGCTCTTGAGTGAGTAAGCAGTGGTCGTACCCGCCTCCCAAGCAACAAGGGAACCTCTCGGGCGCGAAGCCATGGGTCCAGCCATTTCGTCATATCCATTGAAGATCGTATGCATAATACCGGCGCCGCGCGTGGATGTGAGGAATTGATAACGGAAGCCGAGCAAGCCGCGCGTTGGGACAATATAAACAATGCGTGTCATTCCCTGACCCGTGTCCTGCATATCCATCATTTGACCGCGTCTACTCCCCAGCATTTCCACGACAACACCGACGGTTTCAGCGCTGGTCTCGATGTGTACTTCTTCATACGGTTCGAGCAACACACCGTCATCTGCCTTGTGATAAATAACCTCTGGGCGGGAGACCTGGAATTCGTAACCTTCGCGGCGCATAGTTTCGATCAGGATACCCAAATGCAATTCGCCGCGCCCGGAGACTAGGAAATTCTCCGCTGACTCAGTCTCTTCCACCCGTAAAGAAACGTTGGTGCGTAATTCTTCGAATAAACGTTCACGGAGTTTTCGCGAGGTGCCCCATTTCCCCTCCCTGCCTGTAAACGGAGATGTGTTCACGCCAAACGTCATGCGGACAGTTGGCTCTTCCACTTTTATGGTCGGTAAGGCAATCGGGTTTACAGGGTCGGCAAGGGTTTCACCGATGGCAATCCCTTCCAAGCCAGCCAGTGTGATAATATCGCCCGCTTTAACTTCGCTGATTTCGACCTTATTCAAGCCTTTGAAAGTATAGAGATAGCGCGCGCTTTCAGGCACGATCGTTCCATCCAATTTCATGCGCGCCATCTTTTGACCAGCCTTGATGGTGCCAGAAAAAACGCGCCCAATGGCGGTCACGCCACGATAATCGTCATAGCCCAGCATGGTGACAAGCAACTGCAACGGCGCGTCAGGGTCCACTTTGGGAGCGGGAATATGCTTGAGGATCACGTCAAACAGGGGCTGCAGATCAGGTCCGAGGTCCGGGGAAAGACCCGCCCTGCCTGCCGACCCCTGGGCGTAAATGACGGGGAAATCCGCCTGTTCTTCCGTAGCGCCCAATTCGATGAAAAGGTCGAAAGTCTCATTCAAAACGCGGCTCGGCTCGGCGTCCTTGCGGTCTACTTTGTTGATGACGACGATGGCTTTGTGCCCCATTTGAAGCGCTTTCTTCAACACGAAGCGGGTCTGCGGCATGGGACCTTCCGCCGCATCCACGAGCAGGAGGACACCGTCCACCATGTTCATGACACGTTCCACTTCACCGCCGAAATCGGCGTGTCCGGGAGTGTCTACGATATTGATCTTGATCGGCTGATTCGTAGCTGGGTCCATCAGGCTGATGGCGGTATTTTTGGCAAGAATGGTAATGCCGCGCTCGCGTTCGAGATCGTTGGAATCCATCACGCGTTCTTCGATATGCTGGTTCTCGCGGAAGGTATGAGATTGACGCAGGAGTCCATCTACGAGGGTGGTCTTGCCGTGGTCAACGTGGGCAATAATGGCGATATTTCTGAGGTCGGTTCGTTCGATAATCATTTATTACTCTTTCCAGTGATAGGCACATAAATACCCTCGACAGCCGCCGAGGGCTAGTTGTTCGTTCGGCTTGCGGGCAATATTCTATCAGAGAGCGGGTGTTTGAGGAAGGGAATTAAATCCTTGCCAATTTGCCTGCTTTACGCAGGTCGCGGTAGTTCCACAATACCTGCCATATCCGCAAGGCTGCTTCCATTTGAATTTTGAACGACATCTTGGATTTCCCAAAACGTCTATCAGCAAAATAAATGGGCGATTCGCCAATCTTGAATTCAAGGCAGTGCGCCAGATATATCATTTCTACGAGGAAGATATAACCGGTTGCTTGAATCCTTTCGAAAGGCATGTGCTTCAAGGTCTCACTGCGCCACATGCGGTAGCCGGTTGTAACGTCATGCAGCGGCATACCCAAGATGGAGCGGGCATAAAAATTTCCGAAGGCAGAAAGCCATTTCCGCCAGATGGGCCACTTTTGGTCCACAGAGCCGCCAGCCACATAGCGCGAGCCGAGAACGACATCGTTTGATTCAAGCAACTTCGCCATTTCGGTCAAGACAGTTGGGTCATGGGAGAAGTCCGCGTCCATTTGTACGATGGCATCTGCATCGCTATCGAGGATTTTCTGAAATCCATTCAGG
>JACPVC010000077.1 GCA_016191955.1 Chloroflexota bacterium | reverse complement strand
CAGCAATTCATCGCCTTGATGTACAGCCATTTCTATATTGTGCTCTCGGCATTTTTGTTGTCCATCTATTTTTCGATCCTTGCCGTCAAAGATGAAAAGCGGCGTTGGGTATATTTCATCGCCTCGTATTTGCTCGCCGCGGTTAACCTGCTGACGATGGAGTATTTTTACTTTCTCGAATTCGGGCGGCTGTTCATCTTTTTTCAACTGTTGCCTGGTAATTTCAAAGACCGCGTGAAAAAAGCCGTTCTTTACTACCTGCCATATCTCGCCATCTTTTTGGGCGTCACGTTCTGGCGCATGTTTTTCTTTGCGTATCAAAACGCCAGCTATCCCTATGTATTGCTTGATAAATTAAAAGCGGACCTCTTCACTGGGATTTTATTCTTCTTGAATCAAATCCTGTTGAGTTTCTGGCGCACCGTATTTGAATCCTGGCTGATGCCTTTCCTCACCATCGGCACCACTGGATTCGGGCCGCTCACGCTGTCTTTGATGCTGGTCCTGTTATTCTTGAGCATTTTCCTCACCGGGGTTTATCTCTTCGCCTTCAAAGCGGACAACTCGAACGGCGTTGACTTTGCCAAACGCGCCGGTTGGATCGGCTTGGTCTTCTGGGGTCTCTCTGGCGGCTCGGTTTGGATCATCGGCATAGTGCCGCAGTTTAATTTCTCGCTTGACCGTTTCATGCTGCCTTTCATGCTTGGCTCCAGTATTTTGCTGGCAAGCCTGATCGCGTTGATAAAGAATCAGCGCTTGCAGATGATCTTGATCGCGTTGTTGATCGGCTTCGCTGGCAGCCGTCACTTTCGGCTGGAAGAAATCTTTCGCAGCGATTGGTTGACCCAGCAGGAATTGTTTACACAAATGAGCGAGCGCATCCCCGGACTGACAGAAGGAACCATCATCCTTTCCAATGACATTCCGGTGACATATTACTCTGACAATTCATTGACGGGCCCGTTAAACTGGATTTACAGCCCGCCCGGTGAGATGAATGTGATGTTGTACTTTGCATCCATCCGCGTGGGCAAGACATTACCCAGTGTGGAACCCGGTCTGCCGCACCAGTTGTATTACATCGGTCCGACGTTTTACGGCAATACCGATAACATCCTCGTTGTGAATTTCGAGCCGCCGGGCTGCTTCCGTGTGATTGACCCGGAGGTGGAAGTGGATAACCGTTTGCTGCCGCCTGCGGTGCGCGATGTGGCGCAGGTTTCGAATCAGAGTGTGATTCTTTTTGAGAAACAGAACCAGTTACCGGGTCCGCTTTACCGAGGCGAGCGAGAAATAGACTGGTGCTATTATTTCGAGCAAGCCGAATTGGCGCGTCAAAAAGGGGATTGGGAGTCTGTCACCCGTTTGGGCGATGCGGCGTTTTCTTTGAGCGATTATCCTAACGACCCGCTGGAGCGTTTTGTTTACATTGAAGGGTATGCTCATCAAGGCAACTGGAAAAAGGCGGTAGAATTATCGAAGGCTACTTACAAAATATCGAAAAGTTATGTAGGTCCTTTGTTATGCAATTTGTGGGGGCGGATCGAGCGCGAGACGACAACTACCCCGGAGCAGGTTTCTGCGCTGGGTGAGGTTCAAAGTGAATTTGGATGTTCACCTTAGAGATGTGTTGTTACTTTCTTCACGAATTGGATTGGTTTGGTAAAATCGTTTAGACAACTGAAAGGAGGTACAAAAACTATTTTCACCCCTGCCGGTATGTCAAACATACAAATTTCAAAAAGGAGAAGAAGTATGCGTACGTTTTTTGCTCGTCTCGCCATGTTGGCGTTGGTAATGATGTTCGTCCTTTCCGCTTGCGGCACTCAACCCGCCGCGACGGAAGTTGCCACGGAAGCCCCCGCTGGTGAACCGTTTGTATTTGGTATGCTCCTCGTTGGTCCTTACAATGACAACGGCTGGAGCCAGGCTCACTATGAAGCCGGTAAATACGTGGAAGAAAATCTCGGCGCGACCATGCTCTACCTGGACAAGGTCAACCCCGCCGACCGCCCCGGCACCACCCCCGACCAGCTTGCCGAAGAACTAGTTGCACAGGGCGCCAAGCTCATCATCTTCAATTCGGATGATATGAAAGACGCCTCCACCACCTTCGCCAAGGCTCACCCCGATGTGTACGTCATCATGGCATCCGGCGACCAGGTCTGGCCCGATGGCAAAGCCTTTGAAGCCATAGATAACATGACCAACATCATGGGCCGCATGGAATATGGCAAGATGATGGCTGGCTGTGCTGCCGCCCTCGCCTCCGAAACCGGTAAGATCGGTTATCTTGGACCGTTGATCAACGATGAAACCCGCCGCCTCGCCGCTTCTGCTTATCTCGGTGCAAAGTATTGCTACGAGAAAGCCGGGAATGATCCTGCTTCGCTCGAATTCAAGGTCACCTGGATCGGTTTCTGGTTCAACATCCCCGGTGTGACTCTTGATCCCGTTCAAGTTTCCAACGACTTCTACACCACCGATTACGATGTTGTCATCTCCGGTATCGACAACCCGGTCAACCTCGGTGAAGCCGCGAAACTCAAGGCGGAAGGCAAGAATGTTTCTGGCGTTGCCTACGATTATGTTGCCGCTTGTGATGCCGCCCCCGATGTTTGTGTCGGCGTTCCGTACTTCAACTGGGGTCCGGAATATGTCAAAGCGATTTCCTCCGCTCAGGACGGTTCCTGGACTTCACAGTTCATCTGGGCTGAACCCGATTGGGCTGACATCAACAACCCCGATACCTCATCGATTGGTTTCGTGAAGGGTCCTGCGCTGGCTGAAGACGATGCCGCCGCGTTGGACGCGTTCATCGCCGAACTTGCCGGTGGACTCAACCTGTGGACGGGTCCCATCAACTTGCAGGACGGCTCTGCCTACCTCGCCGACGGCGAAGTTGCCACTGACCAGCAGATCTGGTATCTGCCGCAACTGCTCGAAGGCATGGAAGGCTTGAGCGCAGCCGAATAATAGTTTGTTCCTTTGTAGGGGCGAGGTTATCTCGCCCCTACATTTATATATCCTCATGGAGAACCCGCAGCGCCCATGAACGTCGAACTTAAGAACATTCACAAACACTTCGGCAAGACGTACGCAAACAAGGGCATCGATCTTACTGTGCAGTCTGGGACGATCCAGGGCATTTTGGGGGAGAACGGCGCAGGTAAAAGCACCTTGATGAAGATCCTCTCCGGTTTTATCCAAGCCGACCCCGGCGGGGAGATCATCCTCGACGGCAAATCGGTTGTCATCAACTCTCCCGCAGATGCCATCCACGTTGGCGTGGGCATGCTGCATCAAGACCCGCTGGACTTCCCTCCCATGCGCGTCCTCGATAATTTTTTGCTTGGGCGTTCAGGCGGACTTTTTCCCAATCGCACTTCGGTGCGGCAGGACTTTTTGAACCTCGCCAGGCAATTCGATTTTTCCCTCGACCCCGATAATTACGTCGATGCTCTCACCGTGGGCGAACGCCAGCAGTTGGAGATCATCCGCCTGTTATGGATGGGCGCGCGTGTGCTCATCCTCGACGAACCCACCACGGGCATCAGCGCTTCTCAAAAACAGAAATTATTTGCCACGCTCAAGAAACTCGCCGAGCAGGGCATGACCATTATTTTCGTCTCGCATAAATTGGAGGATGTAGAATTCCTCTGCAATCAGGTCGCCGTGCTGCGGGCAGGGGAGCTGGTGGGCATGACGAAGCCGCCCTTTGAAACCTCCACACTTGTAGAGTTGATGTTTGGCAAAGTGGTTACACTGGGCGACCGCCAGCCCGCCAAAACCGGTGATACGGTTCTTTCGCTTCAAAACGTTTCCCTTGAAGATGTCCGCCTCAAGATCAAAAATGTAAACCTCGACCTGCGCGCCGGTGAAGTCATCGGTCTCGCCGGGTTGGAAGGTTCCGGGCAGGGCATGTTCATTCGCGCATGTGCGGGGCTGGTCCGTCCGGTGGGTGGCAAGGTCTTCCTCAAAGGCAGGGATTTGACCGGGAAGGCATATCATGCTTTCAAACATCAGGGAGTCAACTTCCTCCCCGCTTCGCGCTTGGAAGAAGGTTTGGTCCCCGGCTTGAGCCTGACCGACCACTTTATCCTTGCGGAAGAGCCGACAGGCGTCTTCATCGACCGCGTTGCCGGGCAAAGACTGGCGGAGGACCGCATCAAATCCTTCAACATTCGCGGCACACCGACTAGTACCGTCGAGTCGCTTTCGGGCGGCAATCAACAGCGCGCAGAGTTGGCATTGCTTCAATCTCCGCTCTCGCTCGTTTTGTTGGAGCACCCCACCCGCGGCTTGGACATCGAATCAGTCATCTACATCTGGAGCAAACTCAAAGACCGCTGCAAACAGGACGGCGCGGCAATCATTTTCATTTCATCCGACCTGGAAGAAGTCTTGCAATACAGCGACCGTCTTCTGGTGTTCTTCAGCGGCAAAGTTTCGGAACCCATCGATGCGGCAACCATCAGCGTGGAGCAGCTTGGTCAATTGATCGGCGGCAAAGGCTGGACCCAAAAAGGAGACGCCAATGCTTAAATCCAAGGCGGGTGGTTTCATCTTTCAATTGATCGCCTTCATGCTCGCGATGGTATTTGTATCGTTGATCCTTCTTGCAGTCGGCGCTTCTCCGCTGGATGCATACAAAAATATGTTGACCGGCTCGGTCGGTTCGATGCGTAAATTTGCCGAGGTGTTGGTTTCCTTCGTGCCATTGCTATTGGTGACGGCAGGTTTGCTCATCACCTTCTCGGCGGGTCTGTGGAATATCGGCGTGGAAGGTCAGATCGTACTCGGCGCGATTGGCTCCGTTTGGGTCTTGCGCCAATTTGTAGATAGTTCGCTTCCACCCGCACTCATCATCACCCTCTCCATTTTAGGCGGCATGGTCGCTGGTGCGGTATGGGCTTCCTTTGCCGGTATGTTGAAAACCTTCGGCGGCGTGAATGAGATTTTCGGCGGCCTGGGTTTGAACTTCGTGTCCACTGCGTTGACCTTATACCTCATCTTCGGTCCGTGGAAGCGCGAAGGCGTGGCTTCGATGAGCGGCACCGAACCCTTCCCGGATGTATTCTCTCTGCCGCAAATCCCAGACCTGCGTATCAGTCCATACGCGTTGGCGATTGCCCTCGTGGCAGTGTTGATCGTGTATTTCATCTTACAAGGCACATACTTCGGCTTGAAGATCAAAGCGGTAGGCAAGAACATCCGCGCTGCATATTTGTTGGGCATTCCCACCTGGCAGTATTCGTTGTATTCCTTCCTCATCTGCGGCGCACTGGCTGGGGTCGCCGGTGCCTTGCAGGTGACGGCGGTTTATCACCGCCTCATTCCATCCATCTCCAGCGGATACGGCTACCTCGGCTTGATGGTGGCGATGCTCGTCAACTATCAGGCGGTCTGGGCAGTGCCGGTGGCGCTCCTCTTTGCAGCGTTGAACATCGGCAGCATCCAATTGCCCATTGTTATGAAACTGGATTCGTCTCTCTCCGGTGTTTTACAGGGCGTGTTGGTCCTCTTCGTCCTGCTCACCGAGGGCGTTCGTCAAAAATTCGTGAAGAAGGTATGAGACATTTATGAATCAGGAAACTCTTCTCGTAGGTTTGGCGGGCGTGCTTGCCGCGGCGGCTCCCATCATCTTTGCGGTGGTAGGCGAGACTCTTTCTGAACGAGCGGGCGTTATCAATCTATCCATGAACGGGACGATCTTGTTGACCGCCATGAGCGGGTTTGCCGTGGCGTACACAACAGATAGCATATTCCTCGGTTTTCTCGCTGGGATGTTGATCGGCGCGCTGGTTGCCTTGGTTGTGGCGTTTGCTAGCATCACTCTCAAACAATCGCAAGTGGCAATCGGTTTCGTACTCGCGCTTACCTGCCGCGACCTTGCCTACTTCCTCGGCAATCCTTTCATGGGTGTTTCCGGTCCGCGCTTGCAGGCGATGCCCATCTCCGGCTTGAACGACATTCCCGTATTGGGTCCGCTGTTCTTTCGTCAGGAAATGAGCACCTACATCAGTTATCTTGCCATCTTCCTCGCCTGGTTATGGATTTATCGCACCCGTCCCGGCTTGATGCTGCAAGGCATCGGCGAGAAACCGGCTGCGGCGTACATCCGCGGCGCAAACGTCAATTTGATGCGTTACGTCTATACCGTGATCGGCGGCGCATTGATCGGCTTGGCGGGACCGACCTATTCGCTCGGCGTCCGCGCTGGATGGATGGGAACCATTTCCGGCTTGGATGGAATCGGCTGGATCGCCCTCTCTATCACCATCTTCGGCGGTTGGAATCCGGCTCGCGCGGCGTTCGGTGCCTACCTCTTCGCCTTCCTGCAATGGTTGGGTTTGGTATTGCAGCCCGTGCTCACTCAAGTCCCTTCGCAAGTCTTGCAGGTCGCGCCCTTCCCGTTGATGATCCTTACCCTGCTTCTGGTCAACATCGGCAACACCGAATGGGTCGACCGGACTTTGGCTGCCATGCCTGAATCGGCGCGCAAGTTCACTGCAAAAGTATTGCGAGCCATGCGGGCTTCACCGCCTGCGGCATTGGGCGTTCCATTCGAGCGGGATTAAGAACCGCCTCCTTCGTTCTTTGGCAGGAATCAACATCCCAAGCGAATTCTCCCTTGGGATGTTTTCTTGTCATACCGTTTGCCAAAATTGGGGGATGAAAGTCACTTGAATCGATTTGTGTACTATTGTACAAAAAAGGTCAGACGACTATCCTCTTACAAATACGATGAATCTCATTCAGACGCGGTCAGTTTCCAATCAAGTCGATGAGATCCTCCTGGAAAGAATTCGGGATGGAACCTATTCGCCCGGAAATCGCATCCCATCGGAAAGTGAATTATCGGATGAGTTTGGCGTCAGCCGCGCCACGGTACGGACGGCGCTCGCCAAACTGGCAGCCAATGGCATGATCATCCGCAAGCAGGGCAATGGCACTTTCGTCAACGCCCGCATAAAAGATGCCAGCGCTCATTTCGGCAATTTGTGGGACCTGGTGCAGTTGATCGAAGGGAATGGATATAAATCATCCATTCGATTGCTTTCCATTGAACAGAAACCAGCCACTGAAAAAGAGGCGTTGGTTCTGGCGCTTGAACCCGGCGATGAATTGATCCATTTCCGGCGCTTGTTTTACGCCGACCAGCGCGCGGTCATTTTGGCGGATAATGCCATTCCTGCAATCTTGCTGCGTGAACCACTGGAGAAAGTCGACGGGGGACTTCATATCCGGGATATATTCAAAAATTACTTTCATCAAAAAATAGCATTTGCCATTACCGATATTCGTTCGGCGATGATCGATGCGGATGCGCACACTTATTTTGAGGGTGAGGCGGGCAGGACGATCCTGCAATTGGACGTAACGTTCTACGGCATGAATAACCTTCCGCTTGCCTATGGTGTGAACGATTTCGACGATTCGATCCTGCGTTTGAGTTTGGTGCAGGCCTGGAGTTAGTTACCGCTCAAACCTGCTCCCATGACTGAGAGGAAACGTCTTAATGCGACAACGATTTGAAACCCTTATCGACGCACTATTGCCGGTGATCGCCACGCTTGCCGCGTTGGCGGTGGGGGCGTTGATGCTTCTGGCGCTCAAAGTGAATCCCATCGAAGCCTATGCCGCGTTATGGGATGGTGCTTTCGGAAGCACGAATGCGCTTGCCGAAACGTTGGTCAAAGCCACGCCGCTGCTTTTGGTTGCATTGGGAATCTGCATTTCCTTCCGCGGTGATGTGATCAACATCGGCGGCGAAGGACAGATGATCATTGGCGCAGTGCTTGCAACCTGGGTCGGCTTGACGTTTACCGGCTTGCCGGGCTGGCTGGTTATTACGCTGGCAATGGTAGCTGGCTTTACAGGCGGAGCGGTTTGGGGCGGCGTTCCGGGTGTGCTTAAGGCGTATTTCAACGTCAATGAAATTCTCAGCACAGTGATGATGAACGCCATTGCAGTGCAGTTGATGAACTTCCTGCTGCGTGGACCGATGATCGATCCTTCGCAGGCGCAACTGGCTTCCAAGATTCCGCAAACGGCGCGGCTTGAAGATGCTTTTCATCTGGCGCGGTTGGCACCGACCCGTTTGCATTTGGGTGCGTTGATCGCCGTCATCCTTGCCATTCTTGTTTATATTCTTTTGTGGCGCACCACGCTCGGGTTTCGCATCCGCGCGGTGGGACAAAGCCCATTTGCTTCTCGTTATGCTGGTATCAAAGTGCCGCGCTATATGGTGCTTGCTTTGTTGTTGAGCGGCGCATTCGCAGGGTTGGCAGGTGCGGTGCAAGTCTATGGCGTCAACTATCGCATGATCACGGACGGGTCGGCTTCTGGCTTTACGGGGTCGGCAGGTTTCAATGGGATCGTGGCAGCGCTATTCGGGCAGTTGCATCCCTTGTGGTCTATTCCAGCGTCGATTCTATTTGGCGCGTTGTTGGTGGGGGCGAATAGTATGCAGAGAATGGTGCAAGTCCCTTCGGCGTTGATCACAGTCTTGAATGGTCTGGTGGTTGTCTTCGTGGTCAGCAGCGAGATTTGGAGGCGGCGTAGGCAGCGGCGCAGGATGGCAGCGGCTCCAGAGGCGGAATCTCCGTCAAAGCCGGATCAGGCACAGGTCCGGAAAGAGGCGAAGTCATGATCACAGACCTCTTATCCACCACGGTATTGATCGGCATTCTGGCATCGGGAATCCGCCTCGCAACTCCATATCTGTATGCCGCCATCGGCGAGACGTTCGGTCAGAAAAGCGGCGTGTTGAACCTGGGCGTGGAAGGGCAGATGCTGCTTGGTTGTTTTGCGGCTTTTTATGTGGCGTATACCACGGGAAACCTGTGGCTTGGTTTGCTGGCGGCGATGTTCGTTGGCGCTTTGATGGGGCTGGCAATGGCGTTCGTGACCGTGAACCTGCACGCGCAGCAGGGCATTAGCGGCATTGGTTTTTATCTCTTCGGGTTGGGGATGAGCGAACTGCTCTTTCAGCGCCTGATGGGAACCGTGGAGACCGTGAAGGGTTTTCCGAAAATCTATATTCCGGGCCTGAGTGATATTCCCGGTCTTGGCGAAATATTCTTCAACCAGAATATCCTGGTGTACGGCGCGTATTTGCTTGTGCCGCTGGCGTGGTTTGTTTTGAACAAGACCACGCTTGGGTTGAAGATCCGCGCGGTGGGCGAGAACCCCGATGCAGCCGATTCGCTGGGTGTGAATGTGGCGCGTGTGCGTTACTTTACCATCATCCTGGGCGGCACTCTTTCGGGCATCGCGGGCGCGTCGCTTTCGATTGCGCTGTTAAATGTCTTCCAGCAGAACATGACCAGCGGACTTGGCTTCATTGCCGTGGCGTTGGTGTACTTCGGCGGCTGGAAGCCGGTGGGCGTGTTGGGCGGCGCGCTGCTATTCAGCATGGTCAATTCGCTGCAATTGTGGATTCAGGTATTGGGCATCCCCGTCCCTTCAGATATTGCGGTGATGATGCCGTATGTGCTTACCATTCTGGTTTTGGTTGCGACCGTTTCCAGAGTTCGTTCTCCCTCCGCTTTGTCCAAACCCTTTGAGCGAGAGAGTTAAATCCCGCTAAGGAGGTAGCGATTAGAAAGAAACCCCTGAAGTTCGTGTTCGTATTGACGGCAACACTCATTCAATAAATAGGAGAAGATGATGAAAAAGATTGCATGGATTTTGACCTTTGTTATGGCGCTCTCTCTCGTGTTGAGCGCCTGCGGCGCGCCCGCCACGGAAGCGCCTGTTGTGGAACCAGTCGCCACTGATGCCGTTGCGACGGAAGCGCCCGCTACCGAAGCCGCCCCTGTGGAACCCTTCCGCGTGGCGGTGGTGATGCCGAGCGCGATCAATGATCTGGCGTTCAGCCAGAGCATGTACGATGCCCTGATGCGCATTCAGGAAGAAAAGGGCGGACCCGAAGCGTTCGAGATCGTGTATTCCGAGAACATGTTCGTGGTGGACGATGCCGCTGCGGCCATCCGCGACTATGCTTCGCAAGGTTTCAACCTTGTGATTGCGCATGGTTCGCAATATGGTTCCTCTTTGCAGGAAATCGCCCCCGACTTCCCCGAGACAAGCTTTGCCTGGGGCACCACCGCCGAGACATTCGGTCAGCCGAACATCTTCGCGTACGAAGCCGCTTCACAAGAGGGTGGGTATGTCAACGGCGTGCTGGCAGCCACCCTGTCCCAGTCTGGTACCATTGGAGTTGTCGGTCCCATCGAAGTGGGCGATGCCAAACTGTATGTGGACGGGTTCAAAGCCGGTGTGTTGGCGACCAACCCGGATGCTGTTGTGAACGTGAACTATATCGGTTCGTTCTCCGACGTTGCGCTTGCCTCTGAAGCCGCGACGACTCACATCTCCGCCGGTGCGGATGCGTTGACCGGAACCGCCCAAATGGTCGTGGGCGCGATCGGCAAAGCGGAAGAGTCCGGCGCCATGTGGTTTGGCACGCAGTCCAACCAGTCCAGCCTTGCGCCGACCATCGTGGTCTCCAGCCAGGTCTATCACTGGGAAGTGGCTCTGCGCGAGATGCTCGCCCTGATCGAAGCAGGTACGCTGGGCGGACAGTCCTTCAAAGCCAATCTTGCGAACGGTGGCGAAGTGATCGAGTTCAACCCTGACTATGACCTGTCTGATGACGCCAAAGCATTGGCAGATACGACCGTCCAGGGCATCATTGACGGCACCATTACGATCACCCTTCCGTAAGTAAATATTAACCCTCTCCCCAACCCCTCTCCCTTTGGGAGAGGGGCACTCCCTTCCCCAGAAGGGGGAAGGGCTGGGGATGAGGGCAAGGATGATGTTATGACTGACCCAACAAATAAACTTCCATCAGGCCGCACGCGCATTGACAGCCTGGAAATGCGCGGAATCACCAAACGGTTCCCCGGCGTGTTAGCCAGCGATCATGTGGATTTCGACGTGCAATCCGGCGAAGTCCATGCTTTGCTGGGCGAGAACGGCGCAGGCAAAAGCACACTGATGAAAATCCTTTACGGCTTGTATCATCCCGATGAGGGCGAAGTCCTTTTGAACGGCAAGCCGGTCAGCATTGCATCTCCAAATGATTCGATCAATTTGGGAATCGGCATGATCCATCAGCACTTCATGCTGGTCCCCAGCCTGACCATTGCGGAAAATGTCGCGCTCGGTCTGCCATCCTCCCGCGGATTGTTAACCGATCTCGACCAGGTCTCGAAACGTATCGTCGAACTGGCGGATATTTACGGCTTGCGTATCGACCCCAGTTTATACGTCTGGCAGCTATCGGTCGGGCAACAACAGCGTGTTGAAATTATCAAGGCCCTTTATCGCGGCGCCGCTTTGCTCATCCTCGATGAGCCGACCGCCGTCCTCACCCCGCAGGAAGTGGACGAGCTATTCGTCATCATGCGGCAAATGGTGAAGGATGGGCACGCCCTTATTTTTATCTCTCATAAATTACACGAAGTGGTCGAGATCAGCAATCGCGTGACTGTCTTAAGAGATGGGCGCAAGATCGGAACACGTCCTACCTCCGAGATCACCAAACAAGACCTTGCCAATTGGATGGTAGGACGTGAAGTTGGGTTTGCTCCCGACCGTGGCAACGTGGAATGTGGCGAGGCAAGGCTGGAACTCAAAAATGTCTCCTGCGGCAGTGACCGCGGAACACCCGGCTTGCGCGGCGTCAGCATGGAAGTCTGTTCGGGCGAAATACTGGGAATCGCAGGCGTGTCTGGCAACGGTCAACGTGAACTGGCAGAGACCATCGCCGGTCTGCGGAAAGTTATTGGCGGTCAAGTTATCCTGGAAGGCAAGGATGTTACCGGGCTTTCACCTGCCGCACTTACCGACCGTATGCTTTCCTACATTCCCGAAGAACGGATGCGCGACGGTGTGATCAAAGAATTCACCGTTGCCGAAAATATGATCTTGCGCGAACATGAAAAGATGCCCTATTCGCGCATGGGCTTTCTCAATCTTGGCGAGATCTCCCGTCATGCCGACGAACTCATAAAGAAATTCCAAGTTAAGACCCCTTCGCGTGAGACACATGCGAAGAATTTATCAGGCGGGAATATTCAAAAGGTTGTGCTTGCGCGTGAAATTTACCGCACCCCGCGCGTTATCATCGCCGCCCAACCCACGCGCGGGCTTGACATTGGCGCCACCGAATATGTGCGTGAACGACTGCTCGAACAACGCCGTAACGGCGTTGCCATTATGCTTATCTCCGAAGACCTTGATGAAATTCTGGCGCTCTCTGACCGCATCGCCGTCCTTTACGAAGGACGCATTATGGACATCGTCCCACGCGAACAAGCCACCCCGCAAAAACTGGGCTTGCTCATGGCGGGCGTCCACCTGGAAGAGAACGCATCTGTTGTAAAATAAAGAAAATACATATCCATCGGTTCGGGGGTCGCTGTGAAATCAGCGGCGTTGAGCAAATGCTCATCGAAAAGTGCCGCCGTTCATTAGAAAGAGGACACCACCTATGAACCTTTGGCAGGAATACAAACGTCCCGTCTCCGTAACGGAGGCAGTTCAAGCCCTCGCGTCAGCGCCCGGACCCGCCATTCCGATTGCGGGCGGCACAGACCTGATGCTCGACTTGAAACAGGGACGTCACACCCCCGTTCACACCCTAGTTGACTTGACCTCCGTGCGCGAGATGACCGCGCTCGAATTGAGAGGCGACTCGCTTTTCATCGGCGGCGCTGTCCCAGTCAACCGCATCGCGCTGGACCCGTTAACTGTTACGCACGCCCAAGCCTTGGTCGAAGCCTGTAACCTCATCGCCGGACCGCAAGTCCGCAACACCGCCACGCTCGGCGGCAACGTCGCCCATGCCCTCCCCGCCGCAGATGGAACGATTGCTCTTACTGCTTTGAATGCAGAGGCAGAAGTTGCAGGAGTTTCTGGCACACATCGTATGCCCTTCACTTCACTCTTCCTAGGTCCCGGCAAATCTGCCATCGACAAAACCAAAGAAATCATTGTCGGCTTCTACTTACCAATCTCCAACCTCCAATCTCCAAAAACCGCCTCCTGTTTCAAACGCATCATGCGCCCGCAGGGAGTTGCCCTTCCCATTTTGAATTGCAGCGTCTGGCTCGAACGCGATGGGGATGTGGTCAAAGACATCCGTATCGCTGTCGGACCCGGCGGTTCTATTCCCTTCCGCGCCACCGAAGCTGAGAATATTTTGCGTGGCAATCCCCTTACTGAAGAAACCTTCACTCTCATCCAAGATGCCTTGCTTGCCCAAGCCAAATTCCGTGACTCTGCCCGTAGAGCCAGCGGTGATTATCGCCGCCACATCGTCAGTGGGTTGTTCAAGGATGTGCTCAGTACAGCTTGGTTAAGAGCTGGCTAATCATTCGTAGGGCGGGTTTGCAACCCGCCATGCTCTCAATTATCAAAGGAGTGTCAGGCTGCAAGCCTGACCTACAGTTAAGAGCTTTGTCTCCGCAGTTCAAATCTTTTAGGAAACTAAATCATGAATAATCAAATCTCCCTTACAGTTAACGGCAAACAATATTCAGTTGAAGCGCTTCCCAGTGAAACTCTCTCCACCCTTTTACGTGAGCGCCTGCGCCTGACTGGGACAAAGATCGGCTGTGAAGAAGCCGAGTGCGGCGCATGTACCGTCCTTATTGACGGCGAACCGATCATGTCTTGTGTTTATCCCGCCGAGCGCGCGGACGGCAAGACCATCGTCACCATCGAAGGGCTGGCTCAGCGTGTTCACGAAGAAATGAAATTGCATCCATTACAAGAAGCCTTTGTCGACCACGGCGCCGTCCAATGCGGATTCTGCATTCCCGGTCAGATCATGACGGCGTATGCGTTGCTCAATCACAACCCAAGCCTAAACAGCGAAGACATCCGCTTTGCGTTGAAAGATACGCTTTGTCGCTGCGCGGGCTATCCGTCCATTGAGAACGCCATCATCGCTGCTGCACAAGCTTTGCAGACAGGCGAGCCGGTGCAGGGACCGACCCACATTCCAGACTCCATCCATGAACATAAAACGGTTGGGCACAAACACTTGCGTCCCGAAGCCGTGGAAAAAGTCACGGGTGAAGCCATTTACACCGATGACTTAAAATTCGATGGCATGTTATATGCCAAAGTCAAACGCGCCATGATCCCGCATGGCTTTTTGAAAAAATTGGATGTTTCCAAAGCCAAAGCATTGCCCGGTGTGGTTGCCGTACTAACTTCCGAAGATGTTCCCGCTGAAAAGACTCATGGACTGGTCATCTACGATTGGCCCGTTATGGTGGGAATTAATGAACGCGTGCGCTACATTGGCGATGCTCTTGCCATCGTTGCCGCAGAAAGCCAGGAGATCGCCGAACAGGCTCTGGCGTTGATCGAGGCGGAGTTCGACCTCCAGCCCGTCGTGACGAATCCGGTCATGGCGCGTCAGGCGGATGTTCCCCAGATCCATGAAAAAGGAAATTTACTCAAGCACATCAAAGTCCGCAAAGGGGATATGGATGCAGGCTTTGCTGCGGCGGATGTCGTGCTTGAACATACTTTCCACACGCAGACAACCGACCATGCCTTCCTCGAACCGGAGTGCAGCATTGCCGTGCCGCTTGCAGATGGGCGTATGGAAATTTATGTTGGCTCGCAAATCCCGTATCAAGACCGCGCACAGGTTGCGCGTGTGCTTGGTTGGGAAGAAGAACGTATTCGCATCGTCGGGCAGTTGATGGGCGGCGGCTTCGGCGGCAAGGAAGATGTGATGGGACAGATCCATTCTGCCATGCTTGCGAATATTACCAAGCGCCCAGTGAAGTTGCTTTTTGATAGACAAGAAAGTTTGCTCGTTCACCCGAAGCGGCACGCCACACAAATTCGCGTCAAGATCGGCGCGATGAATAATGGTCGACTCGTGGCTTCGGAAACCGAACTGTATGGCGACACAGGCGCGTATGCTTCGCTCGGCGAAAAGGTGATGACTCGCGCCACCACGCACTCTGCCGGACCATACGACATCGAACACGTCCGCGCGGATTGTTATGCCATGTATACCAACAACCCGCCTGCGGGTGCGTTCCGGGGATTTGGCGTAACGCAATCTGCGTTCGCAGTTGAATCGATGATAGATAAGCTCGCAGAAAAATTAAATCTCGATCCGGTTGAAGTTCGCCGCATGAATGCCTTGCATGTCGGCAGTATCACCAACACGGGACAGGAATTGAAAGAGTCTGTTGGTTTGTTGGAATGTATCGACCGTGTGGATGCTGAAATGCGCAAGCACAATGCGTACCCTTTCAAGCCGGTCACTGATCCTGCTGACCCGAACATTGTTCGCGCCTGGGGCTTTGCTTCCGCGTACAAGAACACTGGCTTGGGCGGTGGTGCGCCCGACAAATCTGGCGCGGACGTTGAACTGTACGAAGATGGCACATTCCAAGTCCGCAGTTCGGCGGCTGAATTGGGTCAGGGACTCGTCACTGTCATGCGCCTGACCGTTGCTGAAGAGATGGCGGTCTCACCGGATAAAGTCCGCATTCTCGTCATGGATACGGACTTGACTCCCAATGGCGGACCGACTACTGCCTCTCGCCAAACTTTTGTAACGGGCAATGCCTCACGGTATGCTGCGAAGACTTTACGCGATGAAATTTCCGCCACTATGGCTGAGAAATTCGACGTGCGCCCTGAAAAGATTCGTTTCGAAAGCGGCGTGGTGCATGTCAACGGACATTCGATGACCTATGCCGAGATTTACAAAGAAATGACTTCAATGGGTCAGCATCCACGAGTGCGCTATGAATATGAAGCGCCGAAGACCCAGCCACTCGGCACCGGCGGTGACATGCACTTTGCTTTTTCCTTCGGCGTACAAGCCGCCGAAGTGGAAGTCAATAAGATTACTGGTGAGGTGCGAGTATTGAAAGTCATCTCTGCCAATGACGTAGGTATGGCGGTCAATCCGCTTGGCTTGCAGGGACAGGTCGAAGGCGGCGTGATGATGGGATTGGGCAACTGTCTCACCGAAGAATTCATCGTTGAGAATGGCAAGGTGGTCACAGACCGCCTCGCTCGTTATCGCGTGCCCGGCATCATGCTCACACCTGAGATCACATCCATCATTGTCGAGCATCCCATTGCATCGGGACCGTATGGAGCCAAAGGCGTGGGGGAGATCAGCAGTATCCCGACTACGCCCGCCATCACCAATGCCATCTATAATGCCGTCGGCGTGCGAGTCGACTCTCTCCCTGTGGATCAGGAGATGATTGCTAGAGAGTTGTGGGAGCGGGAAGAGAAGTAAAAAGATAAAAAGACGCTCCAGAATCAACTTGAGCGTCTTTTTTGGTTAAAAATTAGTGAAGATACTGTTTTGCGTTGATGTACTATCTTTCCAATAATTGTGATGATATACTCCGCACTGTCAAAAAGCGGCCCTCAAAACATCAATTATATTCAGGAGTGTTCTATCATGACTATAGAAGATGCTACTATCATGGTGATTTTTGGATGTTTCGACTTATTAATATTCTTGGTAATGATCTACGTCGCGGTATCAATAATTAAGTGGTTTTTCGGCTTATTCTCTTCAGGAAGCGGATCGTATAGGTTATCTCAAGGAGCGAGCGAGCCCGATACTTATGATTACGATCCAGAAAAAGAGAGGAGAAATCGGCAAGAACAAGAAGCATGGGAAGAGAAATTGAGGCGAGAAAGATGGAAAGATGAAGAAAAAGAGAGAGACCGAAGAGAAGATGAAGAAAGACGCCAAGATGCGATTGACCGAGAAGATGCAAGAAGGGAGAGACAGGAAAAAGAAGATAGTGAATACTACGATATGAAAAGACAAGAGGACGATGACAGACTACGAGAAGAATGGGAAGCTAATCAAAGACGAAAACTTGGTTATGATGATGACGATTAAGTTATAGCACTAACGCCCTAAATCTATCACCTTTCAACAATTCCTTACCAATGCGGGCGCTAAGAACACTAACACCGAACCTATTTGAAAGCAAAAAGGACTCTCAAGATTTCAAGCTTGAGAGTCCTTTTTTAGTTAAGACCTGACATGAGGTAAAATCGAACTGGAAGCGAGGAACTTATGGTAATTTCAACCGAGATCATTCCCCTGGAAACAGATGAACATGGAGTTATCCGCGTCAGTAATACTCGCGTGACGCTGGATACAATTGTGACAGCGTTCAAAGCTGGCGCGACAGCAGAGGAAATTGCCCAGCAATATCCAACCGTCCCTTTGGCGAACGTCTATTATGTCATTGGGTATTACCTGCATAAGCGAGATGAAGTCGAAGTCTATTTGGGGAAACGCAAGCAGGAAGCGGATGAATTGCAAAAACAAATGGAAGCGCGCTCTAATCCAGTCGGTATCCGTGAAAGATTATTAGCGCGGCAGGAAAACGGGAAATCATAGTTATGCTCCTTTTAGTGGCGGATGAAAATTTCAACAATGACATCCTGCGAGGATTGTCCCGGCGCGACCCATCATTGGATATTGTCCGTATACAGGATGTTGGGTTAACCCGGGCAACCGATCCTGAAGTTTTGGAATGGGCGGCGCAACATAACAGGATTTTACTAACCCATGACCGAAATACAGTTACAAAATTCGCTTATCAGCGTGTCGTCGAAGGCAAGCGAATGCCCGGCGTCATTGAAGTCAACAATTCCGTGCCGATGAATATTGCCATTGAAGATATTCTTTTGCTGGCCGTTTTGAGTAAAGATAAGGAATTGGAAGGGCAGATTATTTATCTGCCGTTGCGGTAAATTCTGCTTCTGGTTTACACAAAAGGACTCTCAAGGTTTCAAGCCTGGGAGTCCTTTTTAATTGCCTCGGAAGAGGCATATCAGGTCTGCATTTATATCGAGTAAAATCAAGTCAAGTAGAGGAATCATATGAATAAATTCAGCGGCTATCGTTGTTCGATCTGCGGAACTGAATACCTGCCTGGTCAGGTTACGTATACGTGCCCCAAAGACGGCGGGAATCTGGATGTTGTCCTCGATTACGAAACCATCAAAAAGAAATTCCAACCCGAAGATATCACCTCGCGGACGGAGTCTTCGCTTTGGAGATACCTGCCGCTGTTGCCGGTCAATGAACCCGCAGGCGACTCCACCCCCTTGCACGCCTCCGGCTGGACCCCGGTCTTTGCCCTGCCACGATTGGCAGAGAAACTACACCTCAAACATCTCTGGCTTAAGGATGAGTCGCGCAACCCTACAGCCTCATTCAAAGATAGAGCGAGCGCTGTGGTTGTGACTCGCGCAGGCGAGATCAAATCCGAAGTGGTGGTCACGGCTTCGACCGGTAATGCCGGTGCGGCGTTGGCAGGCATGGCAGCGGCGGTCGGACAAAAAGCCGTTATCTTTGCGCCCAAGTCTGCCCCGCAGGCGAAGGTGGCGCAATTGCTCGTCTTTGGCGCGAAGGTCATCCTTGTGAATGGGACTTACGACGACGCTTTTGACCTGACCGTGAAAGCCTCGGATGAATTCGGTTGGTATTGCCGCAACACGGGCTACAATCCGTTTACATTGGAAGGGAAGAAGACCGCCGCCTTTGAGATTTGGGAATGGTGGATCGAAGCGCACCGCGACTGGCACAAAAAAGACAGCGCGTTGGATAACCATTCGCCATTGACGATCATCGTCTCGGTGGGAGATGGCAACATCATCTCCGGCATCCATAAGGGATTCAAAGACTTGTTCGCGCTGGGTTGGATACCCAACCTGCCGCGCATCATCGGTGTGCAGGCAGAAGGGTCGGCGGCGATTGCGAATGCCTTTCATGCCAAGACTGAAAAGATCAAACCCGTCTCTGCCGCGACGATTGCCGACAGCATCTCCGTAGACTTGCCGCGAGACGGCGTCCGTGCGGTGCGGGCGGCGGCACAAACAGATGGAACGTATATTACCGTCAAGGATGAAGACATCATCAAAGCCATCGCAGAACTCGGCACAATGGGTGTCTTTGCCGAACCGGCTGGGGCGGCTGCCTATGCCGGATTGGTAAAAGGAGCAAGCCTGGGCGTGGTCGGAAGCGATGATCCCGTCCTCGTGATGAACACCGGCAGCGGACTAAAAGATGTGCGCGCGGCGCTACAGGCGGTGCAGTCTGCCCCGGTGATCGAACCAACTTTAGAAGCGGTGAAAAAAATATTATGAGCAAAAAGTCAAATCGATGGAGCATGCCCTTCCGTTATACGACGGGCATCATTATCTTTATTTCTGTCGTGGCATTCCTGATCTATGTGCGCGAAGCGGTGACGATGTTCGTGATCGCCGCATTTATTGCGTATTTGATTAGCCCGGCTGTGGTGATGCTCAAGGAGAAGACGGGTTGGTCGCGCATGGTATCGGTGAACGTTGTTTACTTCACCGCGCTGGTCGTGTTGGTGGGCATCCCCGCCACGTTGACGCCGATCTTTTTCGACGAGATCCAACTGGTGGCGCAGGATGTGCTGAGACTGTCGGAAGACTTTAGTGATTTTCTTTCAAAGCCATTCTATGTAGGCGGGATTGTGGTGCATTTGGAACAGGTGGGAGCAAGCCTTGCCCACATTCAAGATAACATCCTTACGCCGCTGCCCGAAGAAGCCTTGAAACTGCTCGAAGCCACATCGATCAACGTGTTGTGGATGTTGATCATTCTGGTCAGCGTGCATTT
>JACPVC010000006.1 GCA_016191955.1 Chloroflexota bacterium | reverse complement strand
CCCGCCCGGTCATATCCATTACAAAGGGCATGCCCATTCATGATGTATTGGTGTTGTTCAAACAGGAGCGCATTCGTCGTGCTCCTGTGATCGAAGCGGGCAAGCTGATCGGCATTGTCTCCGATAAGGATCTGCTGAACGCATCGCCATCTCCGGTCTCAAGCCTGAGCGTGTGGGAGATGAATTATCTGCTTTCAAAGATCACGATCAAAAATGTAATGACACGCAAAGTAATCACGGTGGATATGGATACTCCCATTGAAGATGCCGCCCGGATCATGGCGGATAACAAGATCGGCGGGCTACCCGTGATGAAGGACAAATTGGTGGTTGGAATGATCACCGAGACGGACTTGTTCAAAATATTTTTGGAGTTGATGGGCGCACGCGAGCGCGCTGTGCGTATCACATCTGTGATCGACGATGCACCTGGTCAACTGGCGAAGATCACCAAGGCAATTGCTGATGAAGGTGGGAATTTCGTCTCTTTTGGGCAGTTCGTTAGCAAAGACCCCGGTACACGTATTTTGACATTCAAAGTGGATGGAATTAAGAAGGAAAATGTAAAAAAGATATTGGAGAAGACCGTCAAAAAGCTGGTGGACATTCGTTAATCCAGTAATAGATTTGCCATCGTTTCCCATTCGAAATATATAGCGCTTGCCGCTGACTTGAAAGGTCAAAATCCCCAATTAGATATATATTGCTGGGAAGGACAAAACAAAGGGTGAAGCTGCCTTGAGCTGCCGACTTCCATCTATTTCGCCAGGGTGAGAGTCAATTGACGTGAGACTGAAGATGTAACTTGATTCGAGTTAAACGATTAGAATTTTGGTTATGAGTTCAACAAGGTCAATCAGGCGATCCTCATTCTTTTTCTGGGGCATCGTTGCACTTATCCTGATCCTGATTTGGGAATACCTCTTTTTTGATCTGCCTCCTATTGATTCGCTGTCCCAAAACCTGGCGCAGCCCAGCATCCGTATCACAGACCGCAACGGAGTGTTGCTTTATGATCTTCTACCACAGGTCGGGGGGCGGCAGGTTTCGCTCGCTACAGAACATATTCCGCAATGTATGCGCGATGCGACCATAGCCGTCGAAGATGCGAACTTCTACGCGCATCCTGGGGTAGACCTGGTGGGAATCGTCCGCGCGTTGTGGATCAATACCATCAGCGGTGAAACCGTCTCAGGCGGCAGCACCATCACCCAGCAATTAGTGCGCATCCTGCTGCTCAGTGAAGATGAGCGCACAGAACGATCCTTGCGGCGAAAGATTCGTGAAGCGGTTTTAGCCTGGCAGCTGACTCAGCACTATTCCAAAGATGAGATTCTGGCGCTCTACCTCAACCAGTCCTACTATGGCGGGATGGCATATGGAATCGAAGCTGCCGCCCAGACTTATTTCGGAAAACCCGCTTCAAACCTGATTTTGCCTGAGTGTGCCCTCCTGGCTGGGCTGACCCAAACCCCGGGCTTGTACAACCCATACACCAACCCTGATCTTGCATTGGAACGTCAGAAGGTTGTGTTGGGGTTGATGGGGAAGCACGGCTTCATCAGCAGCGAGGAAAAACTTGCGGCGGAGAAAATGCCAATGGCGTTCAACCAGGCTCCGTACCCGATGGAGGCGCCGCACTTCGTCTGGTTGATAAAGAATCAATTGGATGAAATGTTTCTGAGCGGAGAGTTGAATCCGCATGAGAGTCTGGTCATCCGCACTACGTTGGATATCAACATGCAGCACAAGGCGGAGGATATTGCACGGCGGCACATTGCGAGTTTTCAGAACGATAACGGTGTGATGTCGCGCAATGTGAACAATGCGGCGGTGGTTGTGATCGACCCGGCGACCGGCGATGTGCTGGCGTTGATGGGCAGTGTGGATTATTTCGATGATGAGATTCGCGGCGCGATCAACATGGCAGCGTTTCCACGTCAGACTGGTTCAGCATTCAAGCCATTCATTTATGCACTCGCACTCGATCCGAACCAGCCGCAACCATGGACGGCAGGCACGGCGATCCTGGATGTGAGCACAAATTTCGTTGCGAACGATGGCGCGATCTATACGCCGGTCAATTACGACGGTAAACAGCACGGATATGTTTCAGTGCGCGAGGCGCTGGCTTCTTCGTTGAACGTGCCCGCAGTGAAGACGCTCGAAAAGGTGGGGCTGAACGACACAATCGGTTTGGCGCAACAACTCGGCATTACTACGCTTGACCGCCCCGATCGATATGACCTTTCGCTTGCGCTAGGTGGAGGGGAAGTCAGTCTGCTCGAATTGACCACGGCATATTCTGTGCTTGCCAATGAAGGCGTGTATGAGGGCAGGCGTTTGATTTTATCGGTTGAGAATGCAGATGGAAAAGTATTGTTTGAGCAAGAGATGGAGCAACCTGTGCAGGTTATCAGTCCGCAAGTGGCATGGCTCATCAGCGATATTTTGAGCGACGACCAGGCACGCTCGCGCACCTTTGGCATGAACAGCGCCTTGAAATTGGACCGCGTGGCTGCCGTCAAAACGGGGACGACCACGAATTTCTACGATAACTGGACCATAGGATATACACCCAGTCTAGCCGTCGGTGTGTGGGTTGGGAACAGCACTTTTACCCCCATGCAGAATGTGACGGGTCTTACGGGGGCGGGACCGATCTGGCATGATGTGATGCGTGCCATTTTGGAAGGTCAGCCGGAGGAAAATTTCATTCAACCTGATGGGCTTGATCAAGTGGTAATCTGCGCGTTATCAGGGTTGCTCCCCACTGAGGTTTGCAGAAACACACGGGAAGAATGGTTCATCCAAGGGACGGCACCGGTTGAGTTTGATACGTTTTTTAAACAGGTCATGTTGAGCAATGGCACACTGATGATAGTCTACGATCTGCCACTCGATGCGCAAGCCTGGGCGCGCTCGCAAGGGATGCCACTGCTCGAAGATTTTCAAACATCCACTGTTGGCAAAATGCGCCCCCTAATTCTTTCGTCGCCCGCGCCGAATTCGACTTATGTTTTTTACAACCATCTCGATCCCGCCGCCCAGCAAATACCGATCCAATTGATCGTTGGCGAGGACATTATTCAAGTCACTATTTGGGTAGACGGTTCGCTGCTTGTGACATTGGATCAAATACCATACGAAGCGTGGTGGCAATTATCGCTTGGAGAACATCATATATGGGCGGAGGCAGTGAATGGGAATGGGGAAAAGATCAAGACTGATGTAGTTACGGTAAATGTGTTGAGTGAATAAAAATGCTCGGTTGGGGGCTAAGCCCCCAACCGAGCAAAACAGAGCATACAACAAGTTACTTAATCGTAAACGTGCTCCCCGCCCCATGCCCGCTGACATCGGGGAAGTAGAACTCGAACGCCGAGGGCGGCATGACGTTGAATGTGCCACGGTTGCTAGCACGTACCAGATAAGTGTACACATACGTCCCGGCGGGCAGGTAATCGGCAGAAAGAGAAATCTTCTCATCCTGAATTTGGATGCTGTCGAAATACCACCAGCCCCAGCCGCGCTCCTTCAACCCGGCAATCGTGATCGTGGATGGGACGGTCGTATCGGTTTGCAATGTGGAATCGACCGCCTCGAACCCCGCCGGTAACGGGTCATCCACCGCGACATAATACAACGCCGACGGCACGACGACGGTCAGGCGCACATGCAACAGGTCGCCCATCTCCGCGGATGTGACGGGAGTCTCTTCATCATCTAAAGTGAAATACTCGCGTTTGATGAAAATACCCCGCTCCACGGGTTCCACGTCCGGTACATTCAGCGTGGCATTCATGAAAGCGGTGTAATACAGGTTGCCTTCGCCGCTTCCACGCGAGACGACGAGGAAGTTGGTTTCATCCTTCAACATCTTTTCCAACTCGATCTTCAATTCGGTGGTTTCGGTGAGGTGCTGCGGGTCGGTTTTGCCTTCGGTCAATGTCTCACCGTTCAAGCCAACGGCATAGTTATATTGCGTTTGGAACTCACCCTGCTTCGCCAGCCAGTTGACCAATGCGATCAGAGTCCAAGTCGTTTCCTGCGTGGACGACCAACGGTCGCCGTTGCGGTTCGCCATCAACCAGCGGACGGCATTCATAGTGGTGGGATTCTCCGGGTCGATTTGCACGTAGGCGTTCAAGACAATTGCCGTGGTGCGGATATCTGAATTCCAGTTGTAATAATCCCGGAAGTCCTCCTCCCAATGGGCGCCTGAAGCCGAAAGCACAGCAGTAGCTTGGAGGTCCGAAAGAAGCGAAGGGATGCGCTCATCTTCCGGGTCTAGCAAATGAAGCGTCTGCGCCAGGTAGGCTTTTCCATACAAGTTTAGGCGATCATTGTTATCGTAAAGGTAATTCAACTCCGAAGAGCCGGAAGTTAATTCATTACCCACCGCCAACACATACAGAATGAATGCCTGGCGGTTTCGTTCCCAAGCAGGCGCGTTGTCGTTGAGATAAGGCAGGTTGTTTTTTAGATAAGTCAAGCCGTTTTTCAAGACTACGTCAGAAATGGGATAACCCGCCTTCTGAGCTTCAAGCAAACCATAAACGACATATGCCGATACATAGGGGTCGCTTTCGACGCCGCCCCACCAACTCCAGCCGTTGTCATAGTATTGATTTGCATAGATGCGCTGCAAGGCTTCATTGACTTGTTCATCCAAATTCGCGCTTAACTCGTTAGCAACACCTGCTTCGTCCAAAATGCGTTTGGTAATAACGTTCGGCAAAATACGCGAGACAGTCTGCTCCATGCACAAGTAGGGGAAATCTTCAAGATAAGTCAGGCTTGGCTGAATGGACGCAACCAACGAAGGCGAAATTTGGACATCCATCGAAGCGTTGGTGTATGCAGATGGGTCCGGCAATAACAATGCCTCCGTCACCGAACCGCGCCCGGTGATCATGCCCGTTGTGCCCACTGTCTCCTGCACGGTATAGTGATGGACAGGAATGCCCTGCCCCGGCAGCGTACCCAGGGATGGTTTACTGGCATCACTATATTCACCGCTGACGGCTGTGGCTGTAAGGTCGACCCGTTCGGCATTGGAATCCACTGCGCCGTTCCAGGTAACATACACTTGCTGACCAGCGGGTACATCCACACGCTGTTTTGTTTCAGCGGTCAGTTCCAAGCCTTCGGCTTCGAGGGTCACATCCACAGCCAGGTCTCGCTTGGTATTGTTGTGAATTGCCGCGCCGATCTCCACTTCATCCCCTGCCATAAAGAAGCGCGGAGTTTGGATCTGCACATACAACGGCTTGTTGGTTTGCATCTCCGTCGAACCTTCACCCACCAAACTATCCTCCGTCACAGCACGGACATCCGCCACCCAGGTGGTGAGATTCTCCGGCAAGGTGAATGTGACTTGCGCCTCGCCGTTCTCATCGGTTGTGACTTGTGCCCGAAAGACAGCCGTATCTTTGAAATCCTCACGCACGGTGATCACGCCTTCACTGCCGCCGCCACCGCCGCCAGCCGATGAACCGTCGTTCAATGCTTCGCGGAATTCCTGATTATAGGCATCGGCACTGGTGATCAAACCGTTGGCAGTCAGAATGCTCAAAGCGCGAGGAGCATAGAAACTTTCCAGCATGGGTTGGCTGTTCGGTCCGGTCAATGCCAGCACGGCTTTGTCAATGACTGCCAAAGAGACATCGGCAATCACCGGCTTGCCCGTGTAATCGGCGGTCTTAATGGAATAAGTTATCTCGTCACCGGGTCCCGCTGTCTGCTTATCCGAAGTGACCGTTACATTCAATTCCTTTTGAGCCGTATCGATGTTGATCGTTGCCATGCCCACTTTGTAGTTCGGCACCCCCGAATCATTTACCCCGCTGATGACCGTCACAGAAACATAGGCAATCGGCGCAAACTCATCTGTGATGGGCAGTTCATAGATCGTGCTATTGCCGGTCAACTTCAAGACCTCATTCTTGTAAATGTGACCGCGCTCATACGTCACCAACGCATAAACCTCGCCTTCAAAAGGCTGGGCGATCAACAACTTCGCGGTATCGCCGGGGTTGTAGAGTTCCTTATCCGCGATCAGACTGAACGAATGGTCATTGGTCTGTCGCCACGGCACATAATCTGTCCCTGCCACCCAGATATAGGTCGAGGCTTGATTTGGATTTCCCTTGCTGTCTTTGACGGTGACCAACGCCTTGTACACTCCGCCCTTCGACGGTGTGAACGAGACTGTTGCGCGTCCTTCTTCGTCCGTAACTGTATTCTGCTGCCCGGCGGGAATTTCCTTCACCGATGTTTTCCACGTCAGGTTGCCCTGCTGGTCTTTTTCCTGCACGCTGTACCATTGCCGCTCCACGAACTTGACGGTTACCTGCCGGTTCGGGACGGGGTTCGAGTCCCAATTGAGCGCGACTACATCGAAGGCTCGCGGCTCGCCCTGCACTGCCACGTACGAATTGGAACGGATGCCCGTGTAATACTCGCTCTGATGGACGATAAAACTTGTGCCGCCGCTAGCCAGATTGCCAGTCACATCGGTGACATTGACCCCGAAGGTTGCCTGCTGACTCTTGCGGACGTCTGCTGGCAAAAACTTTTGCGAAACTTCCACATGCCCTTTGGCATCCATTTCCACATCTTCACCATTGATTACATAACCGCTGGGACGGTCGACATCGGAATAGTACATATCACGTTCCCAATCGCTGAAGCTGTAGCCTTCATATCCCTGCGTGGGTTGGAAGGCATAATCTTTCAACTCGATATACCAACTCGCTCTGGCATTGGAAACGGAGCCACCGGAATAATATGTCGCATCCACGCTGAATGTAGCGCTATCGCCGAGCAGAAGGTCCGCCTTATCCGGAACAACCGCCACCTCGAACTCCGGCTTTTCATACTCCGCTACGCGGAAGCTGACGCTGTTGATGACCGAATCGTCGTTACCCTTTTCTCCCAAAGCGCGGATGGTATACGTTCCCACCGCAGCATTCGGGGAAAGGGTCAATATATCGGTGAAACTTCCCATGTCTGAGATCGAAACATATTTCTCGTAAACAACCTCATCGCCGAATTGGCAGATCACATAGACTGGCTCATCTCCGGGCAGCGAATAATGCAAATCATCGTCTCTGCGGAGGATGCCCTTGAAATACACCACCTGACCGGGGCGGTAAATGGCGCGGTCGGTGTACATGTAGGCAAAGAGACTTTTCAGTTCGCCGTAATATCCGCTGCTGATTCCAAAACTCCCCGGTCTTGCACCGTCACCCCAATATAAGGCTGTAAAGCCGAAATGCCTTCCATCACCCACAACTGCAAAAACTGGCTGGGATTTCAGGTCTTTGACCAGCGCCGCGCCTTCAAGGTTTGTGCGACCTTCTCCAATCTTTTTGTAGTTCGCATCATAGAATGCAACTGGCACATTTGCCTGCGGCTCGCCGCTCTCGAGGTCTGTGACCCATGCCAGCCCTTCATTAGAAGAACTCTTTAGAACTACATTGTCGGTGGCGACGAAGAAAAAGCTCTTCTGCAAAGATACGGCATCAACACCTTCCTGATTCCGCATAATGAAATAATTCCCAGGTTCCAACGGGTTGCCCTGCTCATCTTCCAAAAGCAGTTGTTCGGTCTTCAAATCGTTCAACTCGTCTTCAAATTGGAAATCCCACCTGCGTGCTGGAGCGTCCCACTCCACTTCCGGCATGGCATCGGAATCCTTCACCAGGGAAAATACATCATCCAATTCGAGTGAATAAATATTGATCGTTTCTGATTCCACATTCAAATGTTCATAAAAAATATCCTGCGTCCCGGCATAGCGGAAGGTCAATGGGTTGTAAGGCAGCATCAACTGTGAATATGGGCTGTAAGCCGGGTTGGTAAATGCAAAGGCGTATTCCTCTTTGATCTTGTTACCGTAAATATCGCGCGCGCCCGGCAGGATGCGCACCACATAATCGGTGGAAGGTTTCAAGCCGTAGAATTCCACTGAATCTGAGTTCCAATATACAGAAGAAGAATATTCACCACTATCATCTAATGGCGGTGTAAGCTGAATATGTCCCTTGAGGCTTTCTACATCCATCGCAGTGGCAAAGTTAACTTGCAGATATGGAGAGTATTTCTGCTCTTCATCGTCAGAGTTGGGATAAATACCTGCTACTGCCGGGTAGCCCACAGTGGCAAAATCGGTTGTCCAGGTAATACCTAAGCTCCCCCCATCTTCCGCCTGCGCCGACTCATCAATTGATAAACGATAAAAACTCTGGATGTCGTACAGTTCCACCGGCTTCACCGTCATCGCATTGCCTGCTTCGTTCCATTCGAATTTCAAGGGAACCTTAATGTCCGTTTCCTTGTTCGTGATCGTGGTGGCTTTCTCCGCGCTTTTATGGTTCATAGGCGTGCTTGAATTAAATTGAACGATCAACGAATCATCCAACCGAATATGGTCTGATTTGCCGTTGTAATCCAGCCAGGGTCCATACCAAAAATGTATATAATCGATGATCGGGCTTTGCGTGGTGAACTCCGCCGAATAGGACTCCTCCATCGGGTTGCCGCTTACATCCTCCAACCCCGCCTCCACCCGGACCTGATACTTGGTATTGCTCTTCAAGCCTTTTTCTAGCTCAAAGATATACACCGACGAACTGATCCACTCCCCTTTACCTTTTACCTCCGGTGTGATCGTAAGCGGCTGGGGAAGCTTTTCTTTCACGCTTGAGACGGTCAGCGGCACGATGGGATGGTTGAACACCACCGTAATACTCGATTGCGTATCCACCGTTTCGGCTCCATTTGCCGGGAAGAAATCGGTGACACCCAATTTGTCTATGGTGAAAAAGCGGATACGCATCTCATCCTGCAAAGACTCGCCGTCTGCGGCTTTGGCACCTTTCGCAATGACAGCCTGGTATTCTGAGGAAGGGATCCATCGTTCATCTGGAGTGAAGGACAACGTTCGGACGTTGTCCCAACTGATTTTGCCGGAGACAGGCTCAAGGTCCGCGTCGAGAAGCGAGAAGGAATCCACTGTATTTTCGGAATCCATGTCACGGTCAAAGGTAATTGTGATGGGAGCGTTCAAGTCCAGCCATTGTCCCTCTGCCGGAGACTGCATTACAACTTGTGGACCAGTCTCTTCCACACCGATATCGGGGCTTAAATCTGAATTGCGCTTTACTATAATTCCCCCGGCAGTTGCCGCAAGGATGCCCACTACAATCCAAACAACCAGTCGTTTATTCATATACCTGCCTTTCCCTTTGGGATGAGTATGCTTGGATACCCTTCAATTGTCAAGTCGCCTTTATTTGACTTTTCGTTACGAACCGTCTTTTGATCCCAGTGAAATGTCAGGCGATTTTGATGACGACCTGGATGACATCTGATCAAACCAGTTACAAACGAGCGGTCAAAACCAATGCGGGGCATATATGCGGAATACTCGTTTACGGGTATCGATTTCTCCCTCATAAGCGATCATGCCCCACTCCCCCGCGTCAGTGCCGGGAGTGGGCTTTTACACAACAAGGCGACTCGAAATTGAGTCGCCTTGTTGTTATGTTCCGAATTGGCTTATTGGTGTCAGTGTGCGCTGCACTCCTCGTTCCTTTTCATAAAGTGCGTTGATTTGTGGAGTGAATTCCTGACGTTCATCGTCTAGCCTTTTGATCTCCTCTTGTAAATACAATTCCTCCTGCTGCACTTGTCTGTAGTCTTTCTGTAGCTGAGATACTTTAGCCTCTACTTGAGCAGAAGGTAATCGGGGTTGATAAAAAATTCGCTTACTTTTAATCATGAATTTTGGTCGAAATTATCGTATTGACAAATCCAGTTATTTGGTATACCATAATATAGAATTCCATAATACAGATACAAATTCACAGGATTATCAATGTCTGACGAACCAACAAATCTCAATCCAATCCCAGAAAGCGCAGCAATCGAGCCCCTTGAACGTGAACAACGTCTCTATGAACGGGTTGTAGACAAGGTATTGGAGCTGATTTCAAGCGGGGCATGGAAGCCAGGCTTCCGCCTACCCCCAGAACGCGAACTGTCTGAAGCATTTGGCGTCAGCCGTACGGTTGTGCGCGAGGCAGTCAAAGCATTGGAAGCGCGAGGGGTGCTTGAGTCGACGACGGGCAGCGGGGTTTCGGTTCGGCACGCCGATTTCAACATGGTTTCGCAGTCATTAAAAACCTATATGCAGCTTACGAACCTTGAGGATTTCGAGATTCGCTTAAATGAAGTGCGACAAGTATTGGAAGTGGAGATGGTTGCCCTTGCCGCCAACAGGATTTCAACAGAGCAAAAGAAGCAGCTCCGCAAAATTTGCAAAGAGATGCGAGAAGGCGATAACACGTCAAAGCAGATGGCTGAATTGGATTTTCGCCTACATGTCACCCTGGCAGAAGCCACGCAAAACGAATTATTCAAGGTGCTTTTGGCGCCCTTGATTAATCAGTTGCGCGATCAGATCATCCTAACGTGGGAGGATTTTCCGCGCCCGGTTAGCGTGGTGCTCGACCAGCACGAAGCGATTGTTGCGGCTGTGGAAAGCGGGGATGCCGAAGAGGCGCGCCAGGCGATGGCGAAGCATCTCGCCTTTTCGCGAAACGTTTTGGAGGATATTTCGCAGGCGCAAAAGGATAAAAAGTTATGAAAAAAGTAGCTGTTATTACGGGCGCAGCGCAGGGAATCGGCAGGGCAATTGCAAGCCGATTGTCTAAAGATGGCTTTGCAGTCGCGCTTGTGGATATTAATACAACCACATTGAATGAAGTTAAAAAAGAAATTGAAACTCAGGGAGGTCAGGCGCTGGCATTGCAAGCCGACCTTACCAAGCTCGACGATATTCAAACCGCGATCAATCGTTCCGCCGAATGGGGATCATTGAGCGTACTGGTCAACAATGCGGGTCGCGTGCTCATCAATCCATTTCTTGACATCACCGAGCAGGAATGGGACGCGATCATGACTCTTAATCTCAAGACAGTTTTCTTCGCGATCCAATTTGCAGCCAAACGTATGCAGAGCGGCGGGCGCATCGTAAACCTATCTTCCATCTCCGGTCGTTCGGGTCGCCCAGACCAGCCGCATTACGCCGCTGCAAAATGCGGTGTGATCAGCCTTACGCAATCGGCTGCGCTCGCTTTTGCTTCGCATGGAATTACAGTCAATTCAGTCTGTCCAGGCGTGGTAGACACACCTATGACAACGGCCATCCATGAAGTCAGGGCAAAAACTCTTGGCATCACACCGGAAGAATCATTGGCTCGCATGGCGGCAAAAATCCCCCTGGGCAGGTTGGAAAAGGCTGAAGATGTTGCCGGAGCCGTTTCGTTTTTGTGCTCTCCAGATGCGGCATATATCACGGGTCAGGCGCTGAATGTAGACGGTGGAATGGAAATGAATTGATGCCTCTCCCCCGTCTCGCCGACCTCAACGCCGGAGAATGGCAGGAACATGTTCGTTTTCCCGGTATTTATTGGAAGAACCTGCTGACTACAGAGGATAACCCTCTGGCAAATGTCAATGTAGTGCAAGTTCCTTCCGGCGGCGTGATCGGACGCCACCACCATGCGCAACAAGTCGAAACGATCTGGGTCGTGAGCGGCGACGCCGTTCTGACTTTGGATCAGACCGATATACCTTTTCGGAATGGGCAAATCATTGCCATTCCGATTGGTTTGGAACATGCTTTGCGGAATGAAGGTCAAACGATGGTTCAACTATTGACCTTTTTTACTCCTCCACTTGGCTGAATAAGAAAGCGGCACACACCCTAAGCTTAAATCCTTGCCGCAGACACGAACCCGCTGGACGCTGGTGATCATTTCTGTATAGAAAGGAAATAGCCTATTGACTTGATGGTATGTACCGCTTATTCCAATTGTAAACGATTTCCTCAGTAACAGATCAACTATTAATTCGTCAAGAAGGAGAGACTAATCCATGAAAAGCAAGAACGTGCTATTGAAACTATTAAGTTTAATGATCGTCTCCAGCGTACTCATGGCATCCTGCGGAACACCCGCAACCACAGCGCCCGAAGCTGCGACAGATGCTCCTGAGGCAACCGAGGCCCCTGCAACTGAAACCGCAGACAAGATGTACGAAGGAGTGACCATTGACATTCTCACCTTTGTAGGTCCTCAAGTTGCCGAACCGCTCCAGCGCCGCGGACCCGATTTCACCGCCCTTACGGGAGCCACGGTCAACATCATTACCGTCCCCAATAGTGAGTTATATCAAAAGGTGTTGACCGACGCCGTTTCCGGTACAAACTCCTATGATGGTTATCTCTTTGCGCCAAGCTGGATTGTGGACTTTGCCCCCGCTGGTTTGATCGAAGACCTGACTCCCTATGTCGAGAAAGATGCGGCTTTGGAGTGGGACGATGTTGCACCATTCTTCCGCGACTTCAACTCCTACGGTGGCAAGGTCTACAGCATTCCGCTCGATGGCGATATGCACATGGTCTATTATCGCATCGACTCTCTGGAAGAAGCGGGTCTCGAACCTCCCAAAACATGGGATGACTATTTGGCAGTAGCGAAGGCTCTGCACGGCAAAGACCTGAATGGTGACGGCGAAGGCGATTACGGTTCCTGTATCTCCAAGGCTCCCGGTCAGCAATCGTATTGGTGGATTTGGTCCATTGCGGCGCCCTATATTCAAAGCCAGGGCAGCAACCAGGGACCGTTCTTCAACACCAAGGATATGACCCCACTTGTCAACAATGAAGCCTTCAAACGCGCCTTGGAAGTGTACAAGGAAACAGGTCTGTATGGTCCCCCCGATGAAACCAACCAGGGCGTAGGCGATTCTCGCGGTTTGTTCCTCTCCGGTCGCTGTGCCCTCACCATGGACTGGGGCGATATTGGTCCGCTCGCCATTGATGCCGAAAACTCAAAGGTGGTGGACAAGACAGGCGCAATCCAGAATCCGGGTTCAACCGAAGTTCTCGATTGGGAGACCGGTAAACTCGTCGCCTGTGACGCCACAACCTGCCCCTACGCAGTTGACGGCGTGAATCATGCCCCCTTCGCCTCTTTCGGCGGTTGGGCTGGCGCAGTCAACGCGGCTGTGGATCAAAAGCAGAAAGATGCCACCTACGCCTTCTTCTCTTACATGGCTCAACCTGCACAATCCAATGCAGATGTGGTCGTTGGGAAAACCGGTTACAACCCCTTCCGTATTTCCCAATTCGAGAACAAGCAGGCTTGGGTCGACGCAGGCTTTAGCCAGGTTGCTGCCGAACAATACTTGAGCGGCATCGAACAGAGCTTGAACAGTCCCAACATGGCTG
The DNA here is from genome assembly GCA_016191955.1 of Chloroflexota bacterium. GTDB lineage: Bacteria > Chloroflexota > Anaerolineae > Anaerolineales > Villigracilaceae > Villigracilis. Next base: position 61,797 of record JACPVC010000006.1, on the reverse strand, counting down.
CCGATCTGCGTATTCCCAAGAACCACGAATATATTCAGGTAGAACTTGACCGCATCCTTGCCGAATATATCGCTGGAAACCTCACCACCGACGAAGCCGCGCAACAGCTATACGACTCCTGGGAAGCGATCACAGAGGAAGCCGACCGTGAAGCGCAACTTACCTTCTACAAGGGTACCCTTGGACAAAAGTAACCCCATCGTATAAGTTGAACCCAAACACTCAATGCCCAATTCAAATTGGGTTGGGCATTGAGCCTTCTACTGGATGACTATTCATGGACACGAGAAACGACGAGACTCAACCCGCACGCCTTCATACCATTATTTCAGGCACCGCCGATCGGCTGGTAGGAACCATATTTTTATTGCCCACCGTCCTGGCTCTTTTATTCCTGTCCATCTTCCCATTGATCGCCTCCCTGTATGTATCGCTGACAAAATTCGATATTGCCCTGGGAGGTTTCAAGCTCACATTTGTTGGGCTAAAAAATTACAAAGATTTATTCACCGGTTCCGAAGGAACACACTTCCTGGGAGAATTCGCTCCCAACACCCCGCTAACCTGGACCGTGTTTGGTTTGATCGTCATTGCGCTGGCTATTTTTCTGGCTCGATATTTTTTGAACGCCAGAATTTCCATTGGCGGACTCATCGGGCGCCTCATGCTAACCCTTGGGCTGGGGCTGTCATCCTGGATGCTGGTTCACACCTTATGGAACGGCGGCCGATTGGGGACAGCAAGCATCACCCTCGTTTATGTTTTTGTAGGCATCTTTTTTCAATACATTTTGGGATTGGGGTTGGCGCTTCTCACCGTGCAAAACCTGCCCGGGCGGCGTTTCTTCCGTGTCATTTTCCTTCTGCCCATGATGATTACACCGGTGGGAGTCGCATATATGTTTCGGATGTTGACCGACACCAGTAAGGGACCATTCACTCCGATCTGGCAGGCGTTTGGGCTAACCGATTTTTCATGGGTGAATAACCCCTGGAGCGCACGAACCGCCATTCTGATCGGCGATATCTGGCAATGGACGCCATTTATGTTCATCGTGCTGGTCGCCGCATTGGAAAGCCAGCCAACCGAACCCATCGAAGCCGCCACCGTAGACGGAGCTAATTCCTGGCAGATTTTTCGACACATCACCTGGCCCTCGATTATTCCCGTCAGCATGACCCTGATCTTGATCCGCCTGATCGAAGCCTTCAAAATCGTAGACCTGCCCAACGTGATGACCAATGGCGGTCCGGGAACAGCCACTCAATCACTCACCTACCATGCCTATATCAACTGGCGCGCCCTCGACCTGGGCGCATCGGCGGCAGTGGCTTACATGCTGCTATTCTTGGTGACATTTTTCAGCATGATCTTTGTTAATTTGATTCGTCAACAAACCGTGGAAACACTTTAGCAAACCCCTATCGGTATCGGAGCAGAATTTATGAAGCGTTGGTTTCAAAGCAAATCGATCAATACCCCCTCGCCGGTGGGTGCGATCCTCTCTTATTTGGTATTGGGGTTCTGGGCGGTTTTGATCCTGTTTCCGCTGTACTGGCTGATAGTCACCTCGTTCAAAAATTCTGGCCAGGTCAATGAAGGTCCCTTTTACATCCCATTTGTGGATTTCAAACCCACCCTGGATGCCTGGAAATATATTCTGGTGGGAGATCTCAGCAAGGATACCATCCGAAATTTCACAAACACCGCCATCGTCGCGCCCATCAGCGCCTTGCTGGCTTTGATCTTCGGCGCAACTGCAGCCTATGCGCTGGTTCGTTTTGAATATCGTCCGCGGGTGGGGGCAATATTAACCTTTATCGGCTGTGTCATCTTAAGCATCCTGTTGGTCTCGGCAGGTCTAACATGGCAGATTGCACTTGTCGTTTCCTTTGTTTTATTCTTTATTCTCCTGCAAACCATTGGACGCCGTTTCAAACGCGCGCTTGGGAACAACGACATCGCCTTTTGGATGATCTCACAGCGTATGCTCCCGCCCATCGCAGTGGTCATTCCGATCTATCTCATCTTTCAGCAATTGCACCTGCTCGACACCTACACGGCATTGATCATCACCTATGTCGCCAGCAACCTGCCTATCGTCATCTGGTTGATGCGCGATTACATCAGCAACATTCCCATTGAGTTGGAGGAATGCGCCTCGATTGATGGCGCTTCGCGATATCGTATCTTCTGGTCCATTGTGCTACCGCTTGCAGTACCGGGGCTGGTTGCCACCTTTTTATTTGTCCTGGTCTTTACCTGGAATGAATATCTGCTGGCTTTGTTCCTCTCCAGTGCCAAGGTGCAAACATTGCCGCTGACCATTGCCGCGCAAAACGCCACACGCGGACCGCAATGGTGGAACATGTCCGTATTGATCTTGATCATGATCGTTCCCGTGATCGTGATCGCCATCATTCTGGAACGTTATATCACCCGCGGGTTGTTGATCGGCGCGGTCAAGGGTTAATCACATGACAAGTGACTCAATCCCTCTGTTTATTCAAAAAGCATTGACGCGGAAACTGCCCCCGAAAACAGATTATGGCATCGCTTTCGTCGGCTGTGGCGGGATCGTGAATTATGGCCACATCCCCTCCTACCGAGCAAGTGGCTTCAATCTAATTGGTGGGTACGACATCAATCAGGAAACGGCTGAAAAAACGGTTCAAACTCACGACATGAAAAAAGTATTCAAGTCGCTCGATGAAATACTGGCTGACCCTGCGGTTGAGATCGTGGATATTGCCGTTCTGCCGGAAGATCAATGGAATATTGCCAGAACGGTGATTGCTGCGGGAAAGCCATTGCTTTGCCAGAAACCTTTTTCCACGAATTATGCGCAAGCGGTGGAGATGACAAATCTTGCTCAGCAAGCCGGGTTGAAGATGGCGGTCCAACAGCAATTTCGTTGGAGTTCCATCATTCAAGCCGCACGCGCTCTCATGAATGAAGGCTGGCTGGGCGACATTCTCGATGCGCAGGTTCAAGTGAGCATTCACACCCCCTGGGACATGTGGCCCTGGATCGCAAATCAGCCGCGTCTTGAAGTCATGTTCCATTCCATTCATTATCTTGACTCTCTGCGTTATCTCTTCGGCGAGCCTGCACTGGTTACGAGCCGCCATGCAAAGAATCCAGCGCAGAAAGCAAAGGGAGAGACAAAAACAATAACCACTTGGGAATATTCAAATGGGATGCAAATTCTGATCGCCATCTGCCACTACGATTGGTCTCCCGCGCTTTATTCGAATTTCCGCGTCCTCGGCACAGACGGCGTGATCGAAGGGACGATTGGCACAAACTACGATTACCCCGATGGACGCAATGACACATTGACCTTTACCAGCCGGGAACATTTGGAACAAAATTTTTCAGCCACCCTGCCAGGCAAATGGATACCGGATGCCTTTTACGGACCCATGGCTTCTCTAATGGAAGCGATTCAAACCGGCAGTGAGCCTGTTACGTCTGCAAGAGACAACCTCGGCACCTTGCGGGTTGTGGAAGCCGCCTATCGTTCGATGAATGAAGGGCGCAGTGTGAATCCGTTGGAGATCACAGCATAGACTATAAGGAGGGTGCGTCGCACCAGCCAGAAACAGACGAGTCTTACGAGTAGATTCGCCGGTTTACTGATTACTCTGACCCGTTCGGTCCCACAAGGGATGATATGCGGCGCACTGCGCAACATTATTTATTGAATTAGGAGATGGTTACATGCCTTTGACACCTGAACGATTGCAAGATGCCTATCGGCAGATGCTTGTAATCCGAAAATTCGAAGAAGCCATTCGTAGTTTGTATCAGCAGGGAAAGATTCGCGGATCGTTCCATCCCTGTGTCGGGCAGGAAGCGACCGCCGTGGGCGGCTGTTGGGCGCTGCGACAGGATGATTATCTGACATGCACCTATCGCGGGCATGGTCAGGCGATTGCGAAGGGATTAAGCGTCCGCGCGGCGATGGCGGAAATGCTGGGCAAGGCAGCAGGTTGCTCCAAAGGCAAAGGCGGTTCGATGCACTTTACCGACCCTTCGGTTGGGTTGCTGGGAGCCAATGCGATTGTGGCAGGCGGAGTCCCTCACGCGGCAGGGGCGGCACTCGCCTCGCGATTACAAAAGAAGGACAATGTTGCCATCGCGTATTTTGGAGAAGGGGCGGTCAACCAGGGTGTATTCCTTGAAAGCCTGAACCTTGCCGTCATTTGGAAATTACCGCTCATCCTTGTATGTGAAAACAATCTGTATTCGGAAATGTCGCCCTCGCACGAAACCACCTCGGTAGTGGAGACTTATAAACGCGCAGAAGGCTTCGGCTTTAAGGCTGTTCAAATTGACGGGAACGATGTCGAGGCGGTGTATAACACCGTCGAAACAGTGGCAGCCAAGGCACGGGCGGGAGGTGGTCCGTTTTACATCGAAGCGATGACGTATCGGCTGTGGGGTCACATGATGGGCGATCCTGAAATTTATCGCACGAAAGAAGAAGTGGCAAAGGCGAAAGAGAATGAACCAATCGTGCGTTGTGGCAAACGCCTGCTTGAACTTGGGTGTAGTGATGCAGATTTGACTCGTCTGGATGCAGAAGCTGAAGCCGTGATTGCCGATGCGCTGGAATTTGCCGAAACCAGCCCCGCCCCACCGCCCGCCGATGCGTTGACAGATGTATTTATTTGATAGGTGAATGAATCATGCCAAACATAACGTATGTACAGGCTTTGAACGAAGCCCTTCGTGAAGAAATGAAAGTTGACCCGCGCATCTTTTTGATGGGCGAGGATATCGGTCATCATGGCGGTATCTTTCGCGTGACGAAAGACTTGATCGATGAATTCGGCGTAGACCGCGTGCGCGATACGCCCATCAGCGAATCCAGTTTTGTGGGCTTGGGCATTGGCGCGGCGATGGTTGGGATGCGCCCCGTGGTCGAATTATTATTCATGGATTTCGCATTGGTCGCCGCCGACCAGATCGTGAATCAAGCTGCGAAACTGCGATACATGTCGGGCGGCACGGTGTCCATCCCGATGGTGGTGCGCGCGCAACAAGGCGGCGGACGCGGCAACGGCGCGCAACATTCGCAATCTTTTGAGACCTGGTTTGCCCAGGTGCCGGGGCTGATCGTCGTCGCGCCTTCCACGCCTGCTGATGCAAAGGGTTTGCTAAAGAGCAGTATGCGTACAGGAAATCCCGTCATCTTCATCGAGCATAAACTTCTTTACAACACCAAAGGCGATGTGCCCGAAGGGGATTATTCCATTCCGATCGGCAAGGCAGAGATCAAGCGCGACGGGCGAGATATTACGATTGTCTCTTATTCCCGTACTTTGTTATTTGCATTAGAAGCCGCAGAAACCCTCGCGCAAAAAGGCATCGAAGCCGAGGTGATTGATTTGAGAACCATCGAACCGCTGGATATGCCCACGATTCTCGAATCGATAAAGGGGACCGGGCGCCTACTCGTTGTGCATGAAGCCCACAACAATTGCGGCTTGGGCGCGGAGATCATTGCCCGGGTATATGAACAAGCCCCAGATTCGTTGATTATGCCGCCCCGTCGCTTGGGAGCGAAACACGTCCCAATTCCGATGGCAGAGTCACTCGAAGATTCAGTCCTGCCGCAGACCGCGGACATTGTGAATGCAGTGGAGGCGATGTTCTAATGAAGGAATTACATCTCGCGCTCATCAGCGGACCGCAATATGACGGTCTTCTCGAAATGCTTCCTGCTTTTGAAAAACAAACGGGCTATCGCCTCATCGTGGATGTGCGCCTGCCGCACGTTGAATTGAACGAGCGCATGGCAAAAGACCTTGGGACGGAGAACGGTCGTTATGACATGATCTCCACGCACACCAAGTATTGCCCGTCTCAGGCGGAACATTTGCGCCCGTTGGATGAACTTGTGGATGCGAACGAATTAAGCGACTTTGTGCCGCGCGTGATGGAGTTATGCCGCTTTGCCACAGGAACGCATCCGACTCAGGAGAGGCTGATGCAGCTTCCCCGAAACTTTGACGCCCGAATACTTTTTTACCGCGCCGATCTGATCAACGCCCCGCAAACATGGGATGAAGCCGCCCTGCAAATGGCTACATACAGACGCGAAGGCTTTTATGGCTTTGCCTTCCCTGGGCGGCATTCCGGCTTGTTTGGTACCTTTTACGAATTGCTTGGTATGGCAGGCGGCGATTTGTTTGACGTTGAACTCAACCCGATCTTCAACAGCGAAGCCGGTGAATGGGCGTTGAACTTTCTGCATCGCTTGCATTCGGTGGAGCACGTTACCCCGCTAGATTTGATCGAGAACTGGTATTACGATGAAATCTCCGGGCGTTTCCGCGATGGGGATGTGTTGATGGTGGGTGACTTCCCGGGCTTTTATGGGCTGTATCAAAAACGGGAAACCTGCGCTGTGTACGATCAATTCGATGTGGCGGTTTATCCTGCGGGTCCGGCAGGGATTCGCAAATCCTACGCTGGCGGACATTCCTTTGCCATTCCCAAAGCCGCGCGCAACCCCGAAGGCGGCTTGGCGCTGGCGAAATACCTCACCAGCCCTGAAGTGCAATGGTTCGAAGCCAGCGCAGGCGGACATACCCCCGTGCGGCAAAGTATTTTTGAAAAGATAAAGAAAACTCAATCCGGGCGCGATGCGAAAAGGATGGCTGTTCTGGAAGAAACGGTTACACAATATGCCATGGTGCCGCCGAAGTTCGCAAAATACCCGTTGATCGAGGATATTCTCTGGGCTGGCGTGCAGGAAGCCATGACCGGAAAACATACCGCCAAAGAGACCCTGCTGCTCATGGAAAAGCAGGTACGAGAGGTTCTCACATGATACAAGGATTCTGGCATGTCTCGTTTACAGTAAGCAATATCGAAGCGTCGGTGAAATGGTACACCGAAGTATTAGGCTTGGAATTTGTACGCGACCAGGTTCAGAAGAATGAATACACCGACAAACTGGTGGCGTATAAAGACGCGCATCTTAAAGTAGCCCAACTGCGCGTGCCGGGGCAAACGATACCCATATCGCGCCATCACATTGAATTGGTGGAATATATTAATCCGCGCGGCGAAGACATTCCGCTCGATACCAACCGCACCGGCGTAGGTCACTGGGCTTTCATGGTGGACGATATTCATGTGGAGTTCAAGCGGCTCAAGGAATTGGGCGTCCAGTTCAAAGCGGACAAACCGATTGCCATTGAAGCGGGCATCAACAAAGGCGGCTACACCATTTACTTCCTTGACCCCGATGGCATCACGCTGGAATTGCTCCAAGCGCCTGCGAAATAGTTGATGTTCTGTACCTCAACGTTCAGATTGAATGAAACGAAAATTTGGAACTCCTTATGCTGACATCACTCTCACTTGCTTCTTCTTTCGGCTTCGGTGATCGTCTTGGTTTAGCCACGCCTGGTCACATTGCCGCGGTCAAAGGCACAAAGTTCGCGCCGCTCTTTGCACAGCAATCCGTCCGTGAGAACGCGCGGACGGGACGCACCCCGCAACAGGTAATGGACGATGCCAAACGCGCCGTCGAAGCCTCGAAATGGGATTCCGCTTGGGGAGCAGATGCCGATCACTTGAAGACGGTGGATGACATCCCGCCGTTCATTCAAGCAGGGTATACCTTCTTCACGGTTGACCCCGGTGAACATGTGGACAATGGAGCGGATACAGACTCTCTCGAAATGTTGAAGCAAAAGATTGCAAGTCTTAATTGGGATGAACTGGCAGCGTTGTATCTGTCGGGGGATGGGGATCAGACTTGGGGGCGGTTCGAGGCGGAGTCGTTGATGCGGGCGGCGGTCAAGTATAGCAAAGCCATCGGACATGCAGTTACGATGTTCAAGCGTTTATCCGATTTGAAAGAGGCATTCGATTTTGAAGTCTCCGTGGACGAAACTGACTCCCCCACCGCCCCGCTCGAACATTTCTTCATCACCAATGAGTTGACGCGCAAGGGCGTGAAGTTCACATCGCTTGCACCGCGCTTTATTGGTCGCTTTGAAAAGGGCGTGGATTACATTGGTGATTTGAATGCACTCGATATCGAGTTGTCAAAACATGCCGCAGTGACCGCACATTTCGGGACATATAAGTTGAGTTTGCATTCGGGTTCTGATAAATTCAGCGTCTATCCGTTGGTGGCGAAACATTGGGGCGAACGGATTCATGTGAAGACGGCGGGGACGAGTTATCTCGAAGCGCTGCGCGTGCTGGCGAAACATGAGCCTGATTTATTTTTGAAAATTTACTCGCTCGGACGTAAACACTATGAAAACGACAAAAAGACCTATCACGTTTCAGCGGAGTTGAGCAAGTTACCACAAACCAATGACCTGCCTTCGTTGTTGGAAGATTTCCACGCGCGTGAAGTTTTGCATGTGACGTTTGGGTCTGCGCTTGGAAAGTTCGGCGCGGAATTGAAAGCGGCGCTGTTAAAACACGAAACCGCCTATTACGAAGGTTTGCGAACACATTTCGAAAAGCACCTGAGTTTGCTCAAGCCATAACATGGATCGAGAAGAGTTTCTGTCGTTTTATGATTTTACAGATCGCACGGTTTTAATAACTGGCGGCGCGGGTGTTCTTGGAGTCGGTATTGCCCGTATACTTATGGAGTGCAATGCGAACGTGGCGATTTTGAGTCGCAATGCAGAGCGTGGGGAAAAATCAGTTTCAGAGATCAACAACGAAATAAAGAACAAAGGCAAGGTGATTTACGTCAAAGGGGATGTGTTGGATTCCGAATCGCTGCAACAGGCGCACGATATCATCCGCGCACAATTTGGCAGTGTGGATATTCTCGTCAACGCAGCGGGAGGCAATCATCCTTCTGCGACAACGAAGCCTGATCTCTCCTTCTTCGATCTGCCGCTCGATGCGCTTCATTACGTTGGTGATTTGAATCTACTCGGCACGATTCTACCGTGTCAGGTATTTGGGCGTGGCATGGCAGAACGCGGCGAGGGACTGATCCTCAATGTCTCTTCGATGAATGCCTTTCGTCCGCTCACGCGCATCCCTGCGTATTCGGCTGCCAAGGCGGCAGTCAGTAACTTCACGCAATGGTTGGCTGTCCACATGGCGCAGAACTATTCACCGCACATCCGGGTCAATGCGATTGCGCCTGGGTTTTTCTTGACAGAACAGAATCGATTCCTGCTTACGGATAAGGACGCTGGCGAATTGTCTTCGAGAGGTCGATCCATTTTGACTCACACCCCAATGAACCGCTTCGGGACTCCCGATGACCTGCTCGGTGCGACGATGTGGCTGATCTCCCCCGCATCCGCTTTTGTGACGGGAGCGGTGATTCCAATTGACGGTGGGTTCTCGGCATTCAGCGGTGTGTAATCAACGGATGGCTTCGCAAAACGAATGCACGGATGTGGTCAACGGATGGCTTCGCCAAGCGGATAAACGGATGATTTCAACGGATATTTAACGGATACACGGATTTTACAAACGGATTTGGAAACGGATAACGGATGATTCAGACTCAAGCAATAGCCTCACCTGGACAACTCCTTACGGACGATGAAATACGCAAAACCCTTGGCGTACTTGATGGTCAATTTAAAAACAAACGTATACTGGTTTTGATCCCTGACCACACACGCTCATTACCGTTGCCATTTTTATTCCGTTCGCTTGTGGATGCGCTGCATGACACGAAACAACTTGATTTCATGGTTGCATTGGGAACCCATCCGCCATTGAGCGAAGAGAGTCTCAATAAGCTGGTTGGCGTTACAAAAGAAGAACGAACAACAACATTCAAACATGTCGGTTTACTGAATCATGCGTGGGACACACCGTCTGCGTTAATTTCGCTTGGGGTGATTGAGCAAGATGAAATTAAACAAATCGCAGGAAATAATTGGCATTCATCTTTACCCAACGAAGTGGACATCCGCATCAACAAGGCGGCGTTGGAATATGACCACATCCTGATTCTGGGACCGACGTTCCCGCATGAAGTGGTTGGGTTTTCGGGCGGCGCAAAATATCTCTTCCCTGGCATCTCTGGCGCGGAGATGATCAATGCTACGCATTGGCTTGGAGCTCTAGCTGGTGTTGTTGGGACAATTGGCATTAAAGATACGCCCGTGCGCGCGATGATCCATGCGGCAGCAGAGAGACTGAAGACACCGCTCACGCTGATTGCATTGGTGGTGGAAGGCAAAGGCTTGAGTGGGCTATTCGTTGGCGACCATTTGTCGGCTTGGAATGAGGCGGCGGAGCTATCTGCGCAACGTCACATCCGCTGGTGTGAGAAACCATTTAAGCGAGTCCTATCTGTAGCTCCTCCCATGTACGATGAACTATGGACGGGCGCGAAGGCGATGTATAAACTGGAGCCTGCGGTGGCGCTCGGTGGAGAGGTCGTGATTTATGCGCCGCATTTGGATGTGGTAAGTCATGTGCATGGAAAATATATTTACGAGGTGGGTTATCACATCCTGCCGTATTTTTTAAATCAGTGGGAGCGATTCAAAAATATTCCGCTCGGTGTGCTGGCTCACAGCACGCATTTACGCGGCTCAGGCGTGATGCAAAACGGAATCGAAAAACCGAACGTGCGTGTGACGCTGGCGAGTAAAATCTCAGCAGAGGATTGTGCAAGACTTAATCTTGGCTATCTCGACCCCTCAAAGGTCAATGCGGATGAATGGAAGGATCGTGAGGAAGATGGGATTTTATTTGTGCCCAAAGCGGGCGAGATCTTATATCGGTTGAAGACATGAAGGTTCGTTTCTTTATCGTGATGGGAGTCTCTGGATGCGGCAAGACTAGCGTGGGAAAATCTCTCGCGGATTCCCTGGGATGGGATTTTTACGACGCCGATGATTTTCATCCGTCTGCAAATGTTGCCAAAATGGAAAACGGGGTTCCGCTTGACGATTCTGACCGCGCCCCGTGGCTGGCTGCCCTGCACGAGTTGATTTCATCTTCGCTGAAAGCGGATCGCCCCGGTGTGCTGGCTTGCTCTGCTCTCAAAGAACGTTATCGTCAACAACTCATGGATGGAAACGAGGGCGTGCAAATCGTCTACCTCAAAGGCAGTTACGAATTGATCTCGTCGCGAATGGAAAAGCGGACGGAACATTACATGAAGCCATACATGTTGAAGAGTCAATTCGACGCGCTCGAAGAACCAACGAATTCACTTACCATGGATATATCCATGCCGTTGAGTGAAATTGTGCGGGAGATAATTTCAAGTAAGATATTCTGAGCAACGGCAAATCTTCGCTATACACAAGCAAGACATGCATGCCCTGCAGTCATCCAAAGTTGACGGTGGGGGCTTTGTAATTGGAAAACCGAGTATCGTACTTGACGCCGCAGGAGGTAGTTGGAATGAAAGACCTGTCACCAAACATGCCATTCTGCATGGATTTAACGGAAATACGTGAATATTCTATCGGTCAAGATGTCGATAGAATGATTGAATCGAAGTTAAGAGTACACAGACGCGATCAAAGCTCCCAAGCCTACGCGACGCCTGATCCACACATCCCAGACTTGGATCAACTCTGAAGGTTAAAATACTTTTCAAACGCACCACTAGAGAGCGTCTTTTACGCTGGCGTAGGCAGACGTTCTCCCCTGGCACCTGCCACATCGGCTTCGCATTCGCAGAGCGATGCCAATGTGGCAGGTGCAACGTCCGTTCATTGTTTATAGATGAGCCGACAGCAATTTATGACGAGACAGAATATTCAATCGATGGAATGACTATATATTTTTATTGAGCAAGCCCGCCAAGGTAGTTAATGACCGCATCCATCACTGCCGTGCCGCCGCCGCTGCTGCCGGGAGTTTGTCCTGTCATGCCTTCGGCGGCTTGCTTGGTGGCACGTTCTTCAGCAGACAGCCCCATGCCAGAGCCGGGCTGTCCGCCGTTTTGGCTGAGAGTGATTCCGTTCTCAGTCGCCCAGGTTTGCATGTCGGTGAAGGTTAATTTCATTCCGCCGATCACACTTAATTGTTCGGCTGTCATTGTAGATTCGATCTGCAAAAGCAAAGCGGAGATTTCTTCTTGTGAACTGCCGCCGCTGGCGCTGGTTCCACGCAGGGCTTGATACAGCGGAAGCAATGTTTTCGCCTGATTGGGTGTAACTGCCTGTGCTGTGCCGTCCAGTTTCATGGTGCCAATGGCAAGTTGGTTGCGGACAGGTAAGGCGTTTTCATAATCTACGGGGAGACTTGAGCTGGTGTATTCATCGCTGGTTGAAGAAGCAGCGGCATTCGTGCCACAGGATGCGATCAAAAGAGCAGAGAGCAATAAGGTGAAGATCAAAATACGTTTCATGATTATGTTTCCTTTTTATGATTTTTTATGTCATTGCCAGGGCGATAGCCCGAAGCAATCTCCTGTTGCAATGGGATTGCCTGGCTTCGCTCACAGTGGATGTTTACTCGCGCCTTAGCGCTTCAATGGGAGAGAGCTTTGCGGCGCGGGTCGCGGGGTAATATCCGAAGAAGATGCCCACCACAGCCGCTGCGCCAAACGCCAGCGGAATGGAGCCTGGCACGATGGAGGTTTGCATCCCGCCGAAGATGCTGAAGAGATATGAGCCGCCGACTCCCGAGGCAACTCCAACCAACCCGCCAGCGAGACTCAGGATGATGGCTTCGAGTAAAAATTGAAGCAGCACATCCGATGAGCGCGCCCCCAATGCCTGACGCAGACCAATCTCGCGGGTGCGTTCTGTGACGGAGACCAGCATGATATTCATGATACCGATGCCGCCGACAAGCAGTGACACGCCCGCCACCCACCCAAGCAGGTCACGAAAAGCCGCTGTGGTTGCTTCCTGCGTTGCGATGATGTCCTGCTGGGTCTGGACTGTGAAATCAGGCTGAGATGGGTTGACGTCATGCCGCTCGCTCAATAACGCTGTTACTTGCGTGATGATGCTGGGAATGTTTTCCTGGTTGCTGGCTTTGACGTAAATAGTGCGCACACGATCCCCGCCAATTGCCATTTCGGACATATATTTTTGGAAGACGAGGTTGATGGGCAGATACACACGTCCGTCGTAATCCACGTCCGCGACCATGCCTTTAGTTTCCATCACGCCAATAACAGTCAGTTTCACTGAGCCCACCGTGACCGTCTGCCCAAGCGGACTCGTATCGCCGAATAGATCCCTGGCAATGCCCGCTCCCAGTACAGCGATTTTCGCTTTACGTTCATCTTCGCCTTCAGTGAAATACGCGCCCGAAGCGACTGCGTAATCACGCACGGAAGGGAAACTCGCGGTTGTGCCAATCACTGCGATCGAATCAAGCGTCACGCCGTTTCCTTTAACCGTTTGCGGAGCGGGTCCTTGCTCGGCAGAGATTCCGTCAATGCCAACGACTTGATCCTGAATTGCGTACGCATCATCGATCATCATCGTACGTCCCGCGCCTGGAATGCCGCGCATCGGGGCGACGATGATCAGGTTGGCTCCAAGCGCGTTAATCTGGTCTGCGATTGCGGCTTCCGTGCCCGCGCTGACGGACAGCATCACGATCACCGAAGCCACGCCGATAATGACTCCCAACGTAGTGAGGAAGGAGCGCACTTTGTTCAGCATGAGTCCTTCCCATGCGGTGCGCAATATTTTTTTGAATTTCATAGCGTCCTCTTATTCAAGCACAGATTATTCCCATCGCGCCCATCAGAAAGGATCACTCCATCCTTCACGCAGATCACGCGCTCGGCGTGTTCGGCGATATCAGGTTCATGCGTTACCATGATGATGGTCGCGCCACCCTTATGAAGTTTGTGCAAAATATCCATGATCTCTACGCTGGACTTTGAATCAAGATTGCCTGTGGGTTCGTCCGCCAGAATGAGCGGCGGGTTGTTCACCAGTGCGCGGGCAATCGCCACGCGCTGCTGCTGTCCGCCAGATAACTGATTGGGATGATGATGCAGGCGATCCCCAAGTCCGACCGCTTCGAGCGAAGCAATTGCCCGTCGTTTGGCTTCTTCATCGCTCACATCTTCATCCATGTTGTAAAGCATGGGGAGCATGACGTTCGCAAGCGCGCTCAAACGCGGCAAAAGGTTGAACGATTGAAAAATAAAACCGAGTTTTTGATTGCGGACTTCAGCCAGGTCGTTTTTGCTCAGTTTGCTAACATCGCGTCCGTCGAACATGTAGCTTCCCGATGTTGGAAGATCAAGGCAGCCGAGGATGTTCATCAGCGTGGATTTGCCCGAACCGGAATGCCCCATGATGGCGACGAATTCGTTTTTATCCACGCTCATCTCGATGCCTGCGAGCGCATGGACTGTGGCTTCGTCCACACCGTACACTTTGGTCAACCCTTGAATTTCAATAAGATGATTGTTCATGGCGGGCTTTATTTCGTTTCCACATTGCCCGTGCTGACCACGTCGCCGACTTGCAAGCCGCTCAAAATTTCAGCGTTGGCATAATCCATCAAACCGACTTCAACGGGGGTGAGGAGTAACTGTCCATCGGCGGCAACGACAAAGACTGCAAAGCTGCCAGGCTCCAATTCGCGCAGCGCCTGTTTCGGGATGATGAGCGCATCGCGGGCTTCGCCTGCGATCACTTCCGCTTCAAGGTTCATGCCAGATAAGATCGTAAAGTTTGTTTCTGCAAAAGTTGCCCATGCAGCGACAACGGACGAACCATCCACGTTTTGCAGGGCGGGTTCAACAAGAACGATCTCGCCTTCAACGGGTGTGTTTGGGTATGCATCAAAAGTGATGGTCACGCGTTTTCCAACCCCCACTTTCTCAAGATCGGTTTCATCGAGATAAATATGCGCGAATAGTTTGTCGGTTGTGGCAATGGTCATCACAGGCGATGTGTTCACCATCTGCCCCTCGACAACTTTTACAGAGATGGCAGTCCCATCAAATGGCGCGGTCAGGCGTGTGCTTTCCACCGCAAGGCGCGCGCTTTCCAGCCTGGATGTTTCCTTGCCAATGATCGAGATGGATGATTTCAAAGCAGCGGGTCCAGCCGTGACGATATCGAGAGCGGCTTGGGCGTCGGTCAATGCCACCTTTGCAGATTCAAGATTGGCACGGGCAAGAGCGATATCAACGGCTGGGATTTCCTGCACGCTGACATAGTAATCAAAATGCGCGCGAGCATCATCGATCAATTTCTGCGCCTCTTCTTTTTGACTTGTAGTTGCCGCTGCGCCAAGGGCATTCAACGCCGCCTCGGCATTTTCCAATTCGCCCTGCCAATACCATGCTTCATCGCCGATGGAGTAAATGTATGTGTTGGTTGTGTCAACCAGATGATCCTCGGCATTCGCAAGCGCCAACTCTGCCTGTGCGATTCCTTCCGCAGAGAACAATGCCTGAAAATCAGTTTCAGCCTGCAGGTTTTCTTCGAGCCGCGCAAGCACCTGAGCAGACGTTACCTGATCGCCTACTTGAACATTCAAGTCATTCAATACACCCGCAGAACGAAAGGCAAGGTCAACCTGTACGGCAGGTTCGACCACGCCCGCGCCGCTGGCGATGATGACCAAATCTCCCGTGCGGACTTTTGCAGTTTGCAGGACAGAGGTTTTAGCAGCGGCTGTGTTTGCAGAGTTCTGAAAATAAAATACAGCCACTGCGAGAAGTGCGATTAAGACCAGCCCACCGACAATAAGGTTAAAACGATTATTGAAAAACTTCATGATTTGCTCCTTGTTACTACTTGATATTGGCAAAATCATAAATTTTCCCCGTGAAGAATAGTTGTTTGAATTGTAAAGAATTGGTGAAGATGTTTTCACAACAAAATGAGATGCTGGCAGATGCAATATCAGCATTCTCAAAGTGTGCCCAAATTGGATTGCCCGATCACTCCTTTTGTTTCTTCCGTCTCTTTCCATATTTGATTGCAGAAAAATTGAGACTGCAATCAACACAAAAACCGTACAATATGCGAGATTACTTTCACTGAGTGATGCAGGAGCGTTTAATGGGCATTTCCATACAGGTAGCTTGCGCAAAACCGCCTGCAAGCATTAGCGCAGGGTGAATCATTGTCCGACCGCACGCACGGCTCGGTCTTGTTTGCGGATATCTCCGGCTTCACGCGGTTGACCGAGTCGTTGCGCAATTCGCTTGGCACACGCCTCGGCGCAGAGGAATTAACGAAACACCTCAATGCGGTCGACACCGCGCTGATCACCGAGGTCGAAAAACACGGCGGAAGCGTGCTTGGATTTGCAGGGGATGCCATCACCTGTTGGTTCGATGATGCCAACGCCGAACATCTCGCGCAACGCGGTGATATTTTGCTGGATGAAGCGACGGTGAAAGCGCTTGGTGACTCCATCACGATCCGCGAATGGCGCAGTGATGCGGAGAGTGGGGAAAACTTTGCGGCGGCAACGAGAATAGAGTTTGGAGGAGTAGAGATCAGAGAATCGGTGAGCAAGTCCCCTACTTCCCAACCCACTCCTTCTCTAATCTCCCGTTTTATTCTTCCTTCCATCTACACCCGCGCTCCCCTGCATGATAAAAACTCATATCTTTGATATTTTGTCTGAAAAATTAATGTGGTCATTTTATCATGTGCGCAACGTATGCAATACAGGGTGGTCAAGGAGGGAGCGGTGAAAATAAAATTCTTCACCTTACTAGTACACCAACAAGGTTAAGTTGTAGGGCAAGATGGCATCTTGCCAGGGCCATTTAGCAAATTGCCCTACATTTTTATTCTGTTGTTACACTAGAGGCATGGCGGCTAGGCTCGTGGTGGAGTTTTAGCCTGTCATGCCTCATTTTGCCGAAACCACAAAATCTGTCAGAAGCAGCAATTTAATGTTGTTTACACCCTGCCGATTCCCACTCCGGATGCATGGATTTCCATGAACTTACAGCCTGCTTCATTTCATTGACTGCATCCTGCCAGGCTTGTTCGGGGGCATTGTCATTTGCCACGTTTTGAAGCATGGTGTCTACGATGCCTGGCGTGCCGAAGACTTCCCATGCCCAGGGTGGAGCGATTTCGGAGCGGGTGAACTGCCCCCCACTGACAGATCCCATATTCATGGCAGGATGATTGGTGAAGGCTGACCACTCATAAAAGGATTGGATCCAATCGGCATGCTTTTGTGTATATGCGGATGGGTTGATCAGTGTTTCTTCGCGGACGGAATTCAACGGCGGGATCATGTGCCCAGGCAGAACATTATCGTAGCGCAATAATCTATCGCCGCTGACCAGCCATTGCAGAAAGGCTTTGGCTTCGGTTTGATTCTTTGTTCCAGATGCAATCGCAAAGCGACTCCACACGCCTAGAGTTACTTTTTGTTCACCCCAGGGCGGGAAGATGACCGTGACTTTATCTGCCAGTTCAGGATGCGACTCTTCGAGCTGCACACCGAGACGACCCGCATACATTGCCATTGCAACACGTCCATTGACGAAGGCGTCTATTTGTTCGGGGAAGCCCCAGGTGGTAAAACCAGGCGGGGCGTATTGAGTCAATGCCTGCCAGTGGCGGACTGCTTCGAGGGCTTGCGGTTCGCCGAATGCGACGCCTCCATCGCAGGTGAAATAGTCGCCGCCATTCTGCCAGAGGAAAGTGGAAAAGTAATTGACAGTGGCGATATTTTGTCCCGCGGGCAGGGCAATGCCATAGGTTTGGTTATTTGTGAGAATCTTTGCGGCTCTTAAAACTTCTTCATACGTGGTTGGAAGAGATAAACCTGCCTGTTCAAACAAGTCCTTGCGAACCCACAATCCATATACACTGACCGCGTACGGCACGGCATACGTTGTTTCATTTTGACGGAAGAGACTGCCTTCCACAAAATCGTCTGCGCCGATGTTTGTGACCACGTCATCGAGCGGAAGCAGATAACCAGCATCAGCCCACTGGGACATGAGGGCGGGTTCAATTTCAAAGATGCCGAGGTCTGCACCTGAGGCAAGGGACGTGAGAAGCCGTGTTCCGCGCGATGCTGGCGAGGCAATGACAATGTCCACTTCGATGCCAGGGTTGAGATTCTGATATTCGGCGATGAGTGATTGCAACACTGCCAGTTGGTCAGGGTCGCTTTCGGTGGTGAAGAACGGGATAATTTTCGGGGAGGATGAATCTGTCGAAGCAGAATCAGGCACGGGCGGAGTCTGAAGCGGTTGAGTCGCAGGGGAGGAACATCCGATTAAGAGAATCAAAATCAAAGCGGGGAAAAATGCCTGGAGACGCGAAATCCCAAAAAAAGTTTTCATGGTCTTATTTTACGACAAAGAGATTCATGAACTCGTGCGCGGGGGTGCCTTCAAGTTTTTGTGGATTGGAAAAAAGGTTGAGAATGGCTGCGATGCGGTTTTCGGGAAGGCGCGTGGCAAGATTGTTTTTAAATTTTTCGATGAGCAGCGGAATGCCTTCGGCGCGTCGGCGGCGATGACCGAGGGGATATTCAACAGCAATGTTTTCGGTGGATGCACCATCGTTGAAAAAGATTTGCACGGCGTTGGCGATGGAACGTTTTTCGGGGTCGAGATAATCGGCGCTGTATTTTTTATTTTCGATGACTTGCATTTTCGCGCGGAGAGAATCAATGCGCGGGTCGAATGCGACGTTGTCTTCGTAATCGTCGGCGGTGAGGCGACCGAAGATGAGCGGGACGGCGGTCATATATTGAAGGCAGTGGTCGCGGTCGGCGGGGTTGTGGAGCGGACCCGACTTATCAATAATGCGGATGGCTGACTCGTGCGTAGTGATGACGATGCGTTCGATGTCGTTGAGACGGTCTTTGACTTGCGGATGCAGAATCATCGCACACTCGGCGGCGGTCTGCGCGTGGAATTCGGCGGGGAAGGAAATTTTGAAGAGCACATTTTTCATTACATATGAATTGTAGGGGCGCAGCAATGCTGCGCCCCTACCAAACCGAAATGGATGTCCTTTGAATGAGGCATCATAGAAGCCCCATGTGGGAGCTGTCAATGCGGTGGGATAACCCATCTCGCCTTTCATCGCCATAAGCGAAAGCCACACTGCGCGCGAAGCCGCGTCACCCGCCGCCCACGATTTGCGTGAACCTGTGTTTGGCGCGTGACGATACGTCCGCAAGGATTGACCATCAATCCACGCATTTGAAAGCGCGTTGATGATTTTCTCTTTGTCGCCGCCGAGCATATGAGTCACAACAGCGGTAGATGCAACTTTGACGAGGAGGACATGGTCAAGACCGACGCGATTGAAACTGTTTTCGAGCGCGAGGATGCCTTGGATTTCGTGGGCTTTGATGGAAGCGGTAAGAATGTCGCGTACTCGTAGGGGCGGGGTTTCCCCGCCCACATTAACGGGGCGGGAAACCCGCCCCCTACAAATGAAATCTGCAACAGACAAAATCGCGCCGAGATTATCGGAGGGATGTCCCCATTCGGCGGCGAGCCAGGTGTCGTTGTAATCGAGCCAGCGAATCATGGAGCCGAGGTTGAACGCGGCGGTGATGGGGTCGAGGATATAGTTTGTGCCTGGGACGCGCGCGCCGTTGGGAACGATGGTTCCATTCACGGTTGGACCAAGTAACTTCGTGCATTCGGGAAAGTTAAGCGCGAGCATGGCACAGCCAAGCGCGTCCATGAGACAGTAACGCGCGGTCTCGTAGGCGAGGTCGCTGGTGACTTGGTAATTGGTCACGTACTCGGCGATGTCAACGAGTTCTTTGTCGGGTGCGGGGCGGAGGTTTGGGGTGTGGGTCATGATAGCGAAATAATTATCTTTTCAATTATCCACTGGTGGTCGAGTAGCCCTGCATGTTCTTTGCAGGGCGTATCGAGACCACCAATTTCAAGTCACATATTATTTCGTGCTTACTTGCTATTGTTGGTCTCGATACGGCGGCGGAAGCAAGCAGCCTTGCACCAGCATGTGAATCCCGCCACCTACTCGACCAACGATTTACACTATTATCCTGCCAGTAAGATAATCGAATCAGGCGGCAGGTACATAAACAGACTATCGCCTTGAATCGCGTCGGTGGATTCGAGCCGCAATGAGCCGCCAGAGGTTTCCACGGTGTATTGCCACTTCGAGCCGAGATAGGTGCGGCTGGTAATCTGCGCTTTGACCGTGTTCTCTCGCTCCGCGCCTTC
Source organism: Chloroflexota bacterium (assembly GCA_016191955.1). Classification (GTDB taxonomy): domain Bacteria; phylum Chloroflexota; class Anaerolineae; order Anaerolineales; family Villigracilaceae; genus Villigracilis. The sequence continues at coordinate 41,678 of JACPVC010000006.1, read as the reverse complement.
GGTCAACACTTCCACGCGCTCCGAGCGGATGGCTGCCGCGGTATGCTCACCTTCCTTCCAAACATAATCTGATTTATTTTCTTTGCGAATGTTGAGCAATTCACCTGAAGCAAGTTTCAATGTAGCTTTTTTACCGTCCACATTTTGGAGAATGCCTGTGATGAAGGAGGTCACGCCGATGAACTCAGCCACGAATCGATTCGCGGGGCGTTCGTAAATTTCTTCGGGCGGCGCGTACTGTTGCAGCTTGCCCATTGACATGACCGCAATCATGTCGGACATGGCGAACGCTTCCGATTGGTCGTGTGTGACGTACACGGTTGTAATCCCAAGCTGCTGTTGCAGTCCGCGCAGCCAGATGCGCGCGTTCTCGCGGATTTTCGCGTCGAGGTTGGAAAGCGGCTCATCAAGCAACAAAACTTTGGGACGACTGACCACGGCACGAGCGAGGGCGACGCGCTGTTGTTGTCCGCCTGAAAGTTGGAAGGGATACCTGTCCGCGAGTTCTTCCAAGCCGACTAAAGCGAGGCTTTCCTGTACCCGCTGCTTGATCTCGTCCGAGGGGCGTTTCTGTAGTTTGAGAGCGAACGCCACGTTATCAAAAACTTTCATGTGGGGCCACAACGCATACGATTGAAAGACCATGCCAAGGTGACGCTGTTCAGGCGGCAGGATCAGGTCGCGCGCGGTGTCGGTCATTACGAAATCGCCAACGCGGATGGATCCAGCGGTCGGCTGTTCGAGTCCAGCCACACAGTTGAGCGTGGTGCTTTTGCCGCATCCAGATGGACCAAGCAGTGTGGTAAACGTTCCCTCTTTGACGGTGATATTCACGTCCGCGATGGCAACGGAATTGGACGTAGCAAATTGTTTGGTCAAGCCTTCGATAATCAAATCGTTATTCATGGAGTTTCACTCCTAATAGTTTGCGCGCGCCGATGATGAGCACGGCGGTAATCGCCATTTGGATGGTGGAAAGAGCCGCCACAGGCTCCGCCCCACCCTGTTTCCACAACTCAAGCATGGTCGTCCCGATGACGCGCGACCCCTCCGCGACGAGAAAGAGCGCGGTGGAATATTCCTTCAAAAACGAAATCGCCAGCAGGATATATCCCGATACCAGCGCGGGCTTCAAGATTGGGAGCAGGATATGGCGAATCGTCCCTAACCAGGTTGCGCCCGCGACTCTTCCCGCCCTGTCGAGTTCATCCGAAACTTGAAGCACTGCGGGGCTGACAGCGCTGAATCCCAGCGGCAGGTAACGCATGATGAACGCGACCGAGATGGCGATGATGGTGTTGCGCAGAGAGCCGAGTCCAGGCACGAGCAGGAACGCCCACAAAAAACCGATGCCCACAATAATGCCTGGAAAGGCGCGCGGATAAAGCGCCAGATACTTGACCGCGTTGCGATACTTAAATGTTGAGCGATACGCGATGAGAGCCGCGACTGCCATAAAGACAATGCCAATCGCAGCGGCAAAGATCGAGATGTTAATACTGTTGACCACCGATTGGCGATATGCAGGGCTGCCGAAAATGCCCTGATAATTTTCAAGGGTAAGCATTTTGAGCGGATTCATGAACGGGCTGAGGAACGGGACAAAAGATGTCAACACGATACAACCCAACGGAAGGATGATGCCGAGCAGGACATACAGCCCGACGAAAAATGAAACGATCCCTTTCCAAATTCCAAGGTCAATGGCTTTGGGACGTGTGGCTTTTCCACCGACAGTGACGAAGCGGCGTTCGAGGGAAACGAGTTTGCCCTGCAAATATACGAGTATCGTCACAAGAAGGACTACCAGCACAGCCACCGCAGCCACTGCACCTTGATCCTTGTTCACACCGACCACGCCGATGGTATAGAGATAAGTTGCCAGCGTATCAATGCCAACCGAGTTGCCCAACACCAGTGGAATGGACAGTAACTCGAATGATGAGACCAATGTCAGCAAGGCGCTGTAGGTGATGGCGGGCCGCAGAAGCGGGATGGTCACACTCAGGATGGTGCGGAATGGGGACGCGCCGCCAATCCGCGCGGCAGATTCAAGTTGCGGGTCTGCAAGAGCGAGCGAGGAGGATGCGTATAAAAATGTATAGGGAATGTAATACATCGCCGAGACGATGACGATGCCGCCAAAACTATAGAGTTGCCAGATGGGCAATTTGAGTGTGCGCACAAGAATGGTACCGAATCCCTGCGGACCGTACATCTGCATCCATGCGAAAGCCAATACAAGCGGCGAGACGTAATATGGAATCGTAACCAGGTTGGAATATAGATTCCGCAGAGGGATGTTCGTGCGATTGATTATGACCGCCAGCACGATGCCGATGATCACTGCAATGATCGTGGTCGCCACGGCAAACGCGGCTGTGTAAACGAGCACATCCCAGAAGCGCGCGTTGCCGAGCAGGTTGGAATAGTTGTCAAACGTAAAGGCGCGGTCTTCTTCATACAAAGGTTTCGACATGAAACTTTGCAGGATGATTGGCCAGGCGGGGAATGCCACCAGCAAAGCTGTCACGATCACGACCAGCCATTGAACGCCTCTATCCCACGAAAATTTGGGACGGGAGATTGCTATGGGACGCAGATTTTGTTCCGCAGTTGTCATCGGAGGGGTTCTCCACAAATCATTCTATGTCATTGCGAGGGCGATCTCCCCAAAGCAATCTCCCGCCTATCAACAAGGAGATTGCTTCGTCGGTAAGAGCAAGTGCCCTCCTCGCAATGACATAAACCTTTTGAAGGTCGGCAGTCGGAGTGTGTTCAACTGCCAACCTTCATAGGATGATTAGCTACGGGCGACCGAAGGCAGTCTTCCACTTGGCGAGGAAGGCGGCGCGGTTGTCGGCAGAGGCGATGTTCGGGTCAAAGAAGAAGGGGATGATATTTTCTTCGCCGACGGCATCAATGACATTCTGCAAGTGATACTTGGCTTTGTCAGCAACGTCAGGGCGGTAGGGAGTCAGCCCGCCATCAGCCCATGCGATCTGACCTTCGGCAGACAGGATGAATTCCATCAACAGTTTGGCGGATGCGGGGGATGCGGCGGCTTTGGTGATACCCATACCGCGCACGAGCACAACCTGACCGTCTTTCTGATACGAATAGCCGAGAATGGGTTCTGCATCTGGAAATTTCGGGAAAACCGAAATCGCAGAGACAAAGTAACCGACTGATGCTTCACCAGTCAACACTGCATTAACCATATTACCCGCCGAGGTCTGCATGTTGACATTGGATTTACCGATGGTTTCGAGAGTTACCCAACCCGCATCACCTTTGTTCGCAGCCCAGAACCAGTTGATACCATAGCCCGTGCCGTTTTTCTCGGCATCATAGGTGACGATCTTGCCAGCGTTGGCAGGGTCGGATGCAAAGGCGGCTACCGCTTCCATCGTTTCGGGCGGAGTAGTAACCAATTGCTTGTTGTAGATGATGATCATCGGGTCGGTGGAGACGGCATACACGCCATCAGCCAGAGTTGCAAAATCAGGCATGCCTTCGATGTTGACGGGGTTGTAGACCTGCAACTCACCTTTGGCGATGAAATCCTGCCAGCCATCGGTTGAGGATGTGATGATCATATCTGCTGTGCGCGCGCCGCCGGCGGCTTCGGTGTAATACTTCTCGAAGGTCTCGGTGGTGCCAAGGTCCAGCGCTGTGACGGTAATCCACGGATATTTGGCATTGAATGCATCGATGACAGGAGCCCAGTTGTTTTCGCCCATGATGGAGTGAACGAGCAATCCTTCGGTTTCGCCTTTGGATTCTTCGGCAAGCGCGGCAAGCGGATCTTCCGCAGGGGCTTCGGTGGCGGCAGCCTCTGTCGGGGCATCTACGGCTGGGGGTTCAGTGGTAGGCGCTTCGGTCAGGGTTGAAGCGGGAGCGCAGGCAGCCATTACAAATGCCAATGCCAGCGTCAAAGAAAGGAACAGGTTCAATTTGCGATTCATTTTTCTTCTCCTTGGTGAGTTTGTCATCTCGAATCCGCTATTTCGAAGCGGCTCAATTCGTTGTCAAGCGTCTCCCATTCGGGCAGGCGCACCAATCGCTGACGTTCGTTCCATTCGAGCATCGAGGGGAGGAGCAGTTCACTGCTGCGCGCTTTTTGCAAAACGGCGAGGGCGCTTTGCATGGCGCGGGCGGCGACGCGCATGGCGAGGTTGGGATGGATCACAATGCGATATCCCATCTCGTGAAGTTCATCATGAGAAATGATCGGCGTCTTCGCGCCTTCGGTCATGTTGAAAAGCAGGGGGGCTTTGATTTGTTTTGGGAGTTCGGCGATTTGTTCTTTTTGCGTGGGCGCTTCGACGAAGATGATGTCTGCGCCTGCGCGGGCATATAAATTTGCGCGCTGAATCGCTTCTTCCATTCCATGCGTGGCAATGCTGTCGGTGCGGGCAATGATCAACATTTCTTTGCGCGCTTTGACTGCCGCATGGATTTTCTGAATCATCTCTTCGGTGGGGATGACTTCCTTGCCGTTGAAGTGACCGCATTTCTTCGGCGTGACCTGATCTTCGAGCTGCATGGCGGCGACGCCCGCATCTTCATAGACCTGGGTCGTGCGCGTCACGTTGACGGCGCTTCCGTAGCCCGTATCTGCATCTGCAATCACGGGAATGTTCACCGCTTCGACAATGCGGCGAATTGGCTCGATCATTTCGGTCATGGTCAGCAAGCCGATGTCTGGCAAAGCGAACTGCACGTTTGCGATTCCTGCTCCGCTGGCGTAAACCGCGCTGAAACCGACATCTTCAACAATGCGCGCGGACATTGCATCCGCCGCGCCAGGCACAACCAGAATCTCTGGCTGGGAAAGTAAATTACGAAATACTTTAGCTGTCATTCTGGGTAAAGGATACAGTTTGGGGTTTAAATGCAAAACTCCCAAACGGCTGGATTTTGTCCCCCCGTTTGGGAGTGGGGCAAATTTTTACCGCGAAGAGCGCAAAGTTCGCGAAGTTTAAAGATTTTTCTTTGCGTTCTTCGCGGGCTTTGCGGGCTTTGCGGTTAAATTCTTAATCGATTCGCTTCGCGCTGCAAAGTGTTTTTTACTTCACCAACCCCAACCGAATCGCCTTCACTGCCGCTTGTGTGCGGTCATTCGTCCCCAACTTGTGCATGACCGTTTGGGCATAACCTTTCACTGTCCCTGCGCTGATTCCAAGTACATCGCCAATCGCTTGATTGGTCAAGCCCTCCACCATCAAACGCAAAATGTCCATTTCACGCGCGGTCAGCGGCTCGATTAAATCTTCCGGCGATTCATTTGTCTTTTCCGCACTTTCGAGATTTCGCAAAACATCCTGCAAAAACAGGCTATCTACCAGCGACGTCCCTTGTGCGATGGAATACACCGCCGCCAGTAATTCTTCACGCGAAATATCCTTCAACACAAATCCCGCCGCGCCCGCGGAGAGCGAACGCAATAAATATGCCGTACTGCGATACGTTGTTACCATGATGACGCGCGTCTCCAATTTCGCCGCCTTGATCGCTTCGAGCGCCTGAATGCCATCCATGTCTGGCATACGGATGTCCATCAGGATCACTTTCGGTTTGAGTCTCATAACCATCTCAAGCGCTTCGCGTCCGCTGCTGGCTTCGCCTGCAATCTTAATCCGCGAATCGCTCAACATGCTCCGCAAGCCAGCGCGCACCATCGGATGATCGTCCGCGATCAATAGCGTGATTTCATTTTCCATTTTCGCTCCTCTGCGCCAGCGACGCCAGCGGGATGCACACCTTGACGCTTGTCCCTTCCCCCAATTGGCTTTCGATCTGACAGACTCCATTGATCATTTGCGCCCGCTCCTGCATACTGACCAAGCCCAAATGTTCGGCTTCATCTTTTTGGATTAACAACGCGTCAAACCCCTGACCCCAGTCCTGCACCCGCAACACCAGGCTTTGATCCTCCGCTGACAGTTCGACTCGCACCCGTCCAGTCCGCGCGTGCTTGCGGACGTTGGTCAATGCTTCCTGCGCAATACGGAAGATGGATGCTTCTATCGAATGCGCAATTTGTAATCCTTGTGTATCGGTGACAATCTCTGATTCCCAATTTTGTTCTTCGCACACTTCAGTTACATATTGCCGGAGTCCACGCTCCAACCCCAGGTCTTCGACCATCGTTGGGCGTAGTTCTGAGATCACCCTACGGGCTTCGTCAATGGACTGCTTGATCAGAGTCCGACTCACGTCCAGGGCTTGAAGCGTCTGCGCGTTCAATCTTGAACCGATTTGTGAGTTGAGTGTGTTCAAATGCATATTGGCTGAGATAATCAGTTGGGTCAATCCATCATGCAGGTCCAGACCAATGAGGCGACGTTCTTCATCTTGTATCTGTGCCATTCTGCCGATCATCGCGCGCAGACGATCTTCGCGGTTGGCGAGTTCGCGCATCATCGTGTTAAAAGAGGTCGCCAGCTTTCCGAATTCATCCTCGCCGGTAATCGCAACTGGTTCTTCGAGATTACCGTGCGTCACGCGTTCTGCGCCATCAAGCAGAGCAGTGGCACGCGAATTGATTTGCCGAGATAGCTGGGTCATAAACAGAATCGCGAAGCCTGAGATCAAGGCTGCGGCAAGAATACTTACGATGCTGGCGGTGCCGACCGCATTCAATAATGCCTGTTGTTCCTGTGTGAATCTTTCTGTTTCATGCGGCTCGATTTGCCCGACAATGGTTTGCTGCCCCGCATTGAAGACGATGGAAATAAAATTTGCATACAGCGATTGCTGCAAATCACGTCCGCTGATCAATTGAGTGCCAAGCGACTTTAATTGATTGAAGATGGCGAGGGTTTCACCCGCCCAGCGTTTTTCATCATCTGATCGCGCCATGTCGCTGAAGCCATTCACCGCCTGCTGGAATGCAACAACCGCATCGGTAAATTGCACGCGTTTGTTTTCTTCTGGCGACGCCAGATATCCCGTCACCGCAGACAGCATGGCGCGCGACGAGTCCTGCATGGCTGAAACAATTGCCTGATATTCAGGGTCATCGGAACGATTTGGCATGACGTCGTTGGAAAGGAAAGCAGATAATTGCGATTGCGCCCCCAGGAATTCATCAAGGCGGCTGGTCTGGTTGTCGCGCAGTTCGATCAAGTCGCTGCCAGTGGTCAACGCCTGTTGATACGCCACTTCCAGAGTGGAAGCCCATTGCAATTCATCTGGGTCAATTGCCAGCGCACGGTATTGCACCAGGTCGTTGGAGAAATTATTCAATTGCTCGATAAATTGGGATTTGAAACCCGCCTCGCCGTTGATCTGATAACGATACAACGCCGCCTCGGCATCGCGCAAATGCGCGTTCATTTGTACCGCCACCAATTGCCGCTGGCGGATATTCTCGATGGCATCCAGCGAATTTGAAATCGAACGCGCCAGATATACCAGCGCGAAAATATTTATCAATACTGCCGAGCCAAAAAGCAAGACGAATACGATCAACCGCGTGCGCAGGGACATGGATTAACTATAATCGAAATTGTTAATGGTATGAAGAAGATGAACTCCTGACGTTCTGCAGTTATCTTTTTGATTTCCTCTTGTAATTGAAGTTCATCTGTTGCCTCCACTCATGGTCTCTCTGTAATTGAGATGTCTTCGCCTTAGCTTGAGTCAACCAGTGCAGGTTGAAAGCGGCGTGCTGAGCCTGTCTTAGGCTACGAGTAAACACCTCGAAAGATCAAGGCGTTTATGATTGAGTATTCTGATATGCGATCAGTTTTTAAGAACATACAACGCATGTCTCATGATCGCCGCGGACGATTTGAATTCCTGGGCTATTAATTTGAGACCTAAATCGCCAAAAATAGACCGCCACTCTTCGTCACTTTTGTTGGTATGCGGCTGGTCATAAAATTCCAGGTTCATCAAGCTGTCTAAGGCAGCCGTCATGGATTTATGAGCGGGCGATGTGACAATATCCTCAAGTATCAGGATCTTTCTCGATACCCGTTTTACTTCGGTCAATACTTGGACGGGGTCGGGGGTATGGTGCAACACGAAGAGGATCAAGGAAGTGTCGAATTGGTTATCCTTGAACGGCATTCTGTATCCGTCATATAGGGTTGGAAGTACTGTGTCGACAATGCTGTAATTCTCAACATCCAATGGGAAAACTTTTAGATCCTGCTTAATTAATGTTTCGGTCACTGTACAACTGGCTGGTCCGATATCCAGAATAAGGTCACTTTTACTTAGGTAAGGCGAGACCATATTGGATAGGTCCCTTGCTCTGGACTTCAATATTCGATAAACAATGTCTTTGGAAAAGCGATATTTGTACAAGACATCCAGGATTTTATTGGAACTCTCCATTGTTGCAATGCTCCTTCTGAAGCTTTTCTGTATATATCACCGATAAGAGTTGATGCGCGAATAAGCAAGCATCAGAAATTACACGTACAACATTTTGCGATGCTGCGAATTATAGTATATTGTAATCAATGAGTATCACAGTTTTAGCGATCGGCTCTCAGGGAGATGTTCTCCCCTATCTTGCTTTAGCGGTTGGGTTGAAGAACGCGGGGTGCAGCGTTAGATTCGCAGCAAACTCAAATTTTTCAAATGTGGCAGCCAGCTATGGTTTGGAGTTCTTTTCGATCCAGCTGGATTCGTTTGAGTTTACGCAAAATAGCAAAACGCAATCGTGGCTTGACGCGGAATCAATTCCGCATCTTATTCTGAGTACCAATCGCGTTATTCGACCTATGCTGGACCAGATCATGACGGATGTATTCGCTGCCTGTCAGGGAAGCGATGCAATTGTCTATCATAGCTATGCCCTGCCTTTTGTCTACTATATAAGCAAACTGTTGGGTATTCCTTGTATTCCGGCGAGCTTGCATCCAATGCCTACCAGGTCATATCCAGCGATATTGTCGAATATAGACCGCAGCCCAAGCAAGACATTAAATTTATTGACTCACTTGCTGGTTCATCAAATTTCCTGGCAGGTGTTTCTGCCTGTTGTCCGCAAGCACTGGAATGGACATAAAAATCCTCCATTCATCGGACCCTACTGGGAAATTTTGAAAGGACCACAACCAGTTTTATGCGGATACAGTCCTTCTGTGCTTCCGGTGTCTGAAGATCTTCCAAAGCATGTGTTCATTACTGGATATTGGTTTTTGAATCCACATCCTAATTGGCAGCCAGACTCGGCGCTGATTGCGTTCTTGAAATCAACTCCGCGACCGATCTATATCGGCTTTGGCAGCATGGGGAATTCTGCAAAAAACCAGGACACTGCAAATATTATTTTCGAAACTCTCGCCAAAACAGGTGTGAGAGCAGTTCTTTCCACCGGGTGGAGCGGACTGGGCACTGACCGTCCGTTGCCGGAGAATATTTTTCTTATTAAAGATACTCCTCACCGGTGGTTATTTCCTCAAATGGCTGCAATAGTGCATCATGGCGGGGCGGGGACCACCGGAGCCGCATTAAGTGCCGGGGTGCCAAGTTTGGTCATTCCACATTTTGGTGACCAGTATTATTGGGGAAGGCGCGTCGCTGCACTCGGTGTGGGACCTGAACCCATTGTGCGAAAAAAACTTACAGCAGAAAACTTTTCCAGGGCAATTTCAACCGCATTAAACGATTCGGCGATGCGCGAACAAGCAAGCCGTTTGGGTGCAACCATCACTGCAGAAGACGGGGTTAATCAAGCGGTGCAGATAATTCGGAAATACATTTATTAGTTATCTAAAATTGTCATCCTGAGCCATAGCGAAGGATCTCTACCTCGTTGTAAGAGAGCCTTCGGTCGCGAAAAGCGCTCCCTCAGGGTGACATGGTGTTTTTGAGAAAAGAAAACAATCTAAATTCCAAAGCCGTACCTTCCACCGCCAGCCCACCTGCATAATTTGGGTCAACGTCTAGCGAATGCAACGTCCAACGAGCGGATTCCTGCGGGTCTGGGCGGGTTGCGCGGAGAATAGCTGGTTGACCGGGCGTAAGGGAAACATCAAAACTTTCCAACGGTAATGACAGCCCCACTCCTTGCGCTTTGATATACGCTTCTTTACGCGTCCAACATGTGAAAAATGCGCTCTCTCTTTGTTCAAGGGGCAATGACTGCAACTCTGCGACCTCAGATTTGGAAAAATATTGCTGGGCAATTACATTTGAAGAGATGCCCTGCCGGATGCGTTCCACGTCCACGCCAATTTTTCGTCCCTGAGTTACTGCGACCAAAGCAAAGTTGCCGGAGTGCGAGAGATTGAATTCCAAAGTTGAATTAACCAAAGCGGGCTTTCCATATTGATTTAAGGAAAAAGTCAATTCGGCGGGGTTGCTATGAAGATAATGCCCTAATATTTTACGCAGAACACCATGAGCGACAATAAAACGGTTCTTATCTACCTCGAAGCGGAAGCGAGTGGCTCTGTTTGCTTCATCCACCGACAGGTTGGATTCGATCAATTTAACAGAATCAGTTGAAAGGTCCAGCGAGATGCGCCAGATGTGGACGTGATGACTCGCCAGATCAAGCGAGTCCGGCGGAAGAGTCCAGTTATCCTTATGCATGGAGAGACCTTATCTCAGCGATCATGGAAGTTATCACAGATTGCCGCGCGGTATTGATGAAAAAATGGTCGCCCGAAAAAATTTGTGATTTGAAGTTGTTGTTGGTGTGATATTCCCAAGCATCCAAACGATCTCGGCTTACGTGAGAATCATCCGACCCGCCAAAAGCAACGATGGGACAATCCAGCTGATGTTCGTTGGTTGTGTATTTATAATTTTCAAAGGCTTCAAAATCAGCGCGCAGGGTTGGGAGTAGTAATTGCAGCAGTTCCGAATTGTTGATTACCTCGGCAGGGAGACCATTGAGTTCATGCAATGACTTTATAAATTCAGGATCGGACAGCGAATGAATGGGACGATTCGGATTGGGCATATGCGGCGCGCCACATGCCGAAACAAAAAGAATTTGCGGCTGGGGATTTGATCGGCGTGCAAGCTCAAATGCGAGCATGCCCCCAAAACTATGACCAAAGAAAAAAAACGGCTTGTCTAATAATGGTTGGATGGCATTCGCAATTTCTTCAACCAAAACGGACAGCTCATTGATCGGAGGTTCGTTATAGCGCGAACCTCTTCCGGGATAGTGAACAGTGCTTACCTCAATATCATTTGGGAACTCGGCAGTCCACTTATTGAACGACGTTGGAGCTCCGCCCGCATACGGAAAGAGAAACAAGCGCGCAACCGCGCTTGAATTGGGCTGTGGGCAAACGAGCCAACGATTTTTCATGAACGAAATTAATTCACTGGACGCTTTGCGAACTTTGAGTGCTGAACGGAGAGTTCTTGTATAAACCTTCGGGGATGCCATCTGAAGTGAAATATTTCAGGTATCGTGAAAGCAGTAGACCATTCACCGGATGACAGACAATGCCGCTGCCTTCCAGCCTTGTGAGCGTGTTGGTGAGATCGAACTCGGGCATGAAGACTTGTTTTTCTTCCACTTCTTCAAGCAATGGCAGGTAAGGTTCCCAACCATCAGACGGCATATAAGCAGTCTGTCTGAAAAGTTCTGCACGCCATTCATCGAAAGGCAATCGACGGGCATCGAATCCCTGCTCAGTCATCCATTCTGCGAGCTTGCTAAAGTGAAGCGCTTCGGGGTTATCCAAGTGATAAACCTTACCAAAGTTTTCCGGGTTTTGAGAAAGGCTCACAATCGCGGCGCTCACAAAATCCACTGGCACAATGTTGACCATCACATCAAGAGTGGGGACACTTCCCAGAAGAATGCAAGCGCGAGTCATGCTGGAGATCAGGTTGTCGTTGTTCCACGCACCGGAGATGCTATGACCCGAAACCAAGCCAGGACGATAAATAGCATACGGAATACCGCGCTCACCTGCCTGCCTTACCAGTTTCTCCGCCACCCATTTGCTTTGGGCATATCCACCGAACGGCGCACCGACATCATCCAAATTCACATCTTCACGGATAATGCGCCCATCGTTGGCATCGCCTGAATACAAAATGGACAACGTCGAAACGAAATGAACCGGCTTTAGTTTTATCCGGCTTGCAAGCCGCAAAACTTCCTGCGTCCCTAGCACGTTGGATGCCTTATGCGCGTGATATGGATAAACAAAGTTAACCAATGCACCATTGTGATAGATCACATCTATCTCACGGGTAAGTTGTTCGAAGCCTTCATCTGTAATACCCAGTCGAGGTTCACCCAAATCACCCAATATGGGCTTGACGCGATCCGCGAACGCATCGTCCCACAATAAATAATTATTCAAGTTGCGCTTCAAACGCTGGATGCCCATCTCAACATCTTCAGCGCGCAACAAACAATGCACATCTGCAGATGTCCTCCTGAGCAGGTCATGCAGCAGGAACGCTCCAACGAAGCCAGTTGCACCAGTGAGCAAAATATGTTTCGGTTCGTCGATATGATTGTAAACAAGACCGTTCGCAATAATGTCCGGGGCAAGCTGCGCTTCCGCTGCCAATTTCTCCAAACTTAATTGCCCGCTCTGAATAAAATTGCCGCGGCTTGCATACACCACTTCGCCTTCCCCTTTTATCGCCACGTCAATGATCCTCGCCAGGTTGGCAACGGTCGGTTGTTCGAATAACGCCCGCAAAGGCAGATGCGCAGATTCAAGTTTATATTTTTCACGCAGCTTAAAGACCAGCCGCGTTCCCAATAACGAATGACCACCCAGGTCAAAAAAGTTATCATGCACACCAACCGCGAAATGACCGTTTGAAGTTTCGAGCCCAAGCACTTCTGCACAAATCTGCGCCAGTTCTCTTTCCAACGACGTGCGCGGCGCGACATACGGCAAACGAAGATCAGGCCGCGCCGGTATCGGCTGCGGCAACGCTTTGCGGTCCACTTTTCCATTTGGAGTCAATGGCAGTGATTCGATATTCACAAAAATAGACGGGACCATATATTCAGGAAGCGCCTGACGCAGAAACTCGCGTAATTGATGAGCATCCGCTTCATTCCCAGCCAAAGCGGGTACAACATAAGCAACCAGACTCGCCTCTGAAGTCTTTTCCTTCCAAACCCCCACGACAGCTTGTCGCACGGATGGATGACTCGCCAGACGAACTTCAATTTCTCCCGTCTCTATACGGAAGCCACGGACTTTCACTTGCTGGTCACTGCGCCCGAAGAATTCAATATTTCCATCTGAAAGGTAGCGAGCAATATCGCCTGTTTTGTAGATCATGGAAGATGCACCAAATGGATTTGAAATAAACCGTTCGGCGGTTAATTCGGGGCGATTCAAATATCCGCGGCTGACCCCATCCCCGCCGATGTAGAGGTCACCGATCACACCCACAGGAACTGGCTGCAGATCGGAATCCAAAATATATATCTGCGTATTTGCGATCGGTCTGCCAACAGGAATGGAATTGGAAATTCCATGCGCTTCATTCGATGTAACTTGATACAGCGTAGACCAGATTGTGGTCTCGGTTGGACCATAGAGATTCCACAATTCCGCGCCGCGTTCCAACAACCGCTCCGACAGGTCGGAGACCAGCGCTTCGCCGCCGCACAGGATCTTGAGGTCTGCTTTCCCTTTCCAGCCCGTCTCAAGCAAGGACCTCCAGCTGGCGGGTGTCGCCTGCATCACGGTTGCATTTGATTTAATCAAGGCATCAGCCAGAAGTGTTCCATCTGCAACCGTCTCAGAACTGGCAACCACCACCCGCGCTCCCACTATCAGCGGCAGCAACAATTCCAATACCGCAATGTCAAATGAAAGCGTAGTGACCGCCAGAAGCGTATCCTCTGCACTGATCTTTAAACTCTGCCGCATTGCACACAGGAAATTAACCACCGCCTGATGGTGTATCTGAACTCCCTTTGGCTTTCCCGTGGAACCAGACGTGTAGATTACATAGGCAAGGTCACTAGATTTGGCTTCTTTCTTCCCTTCGATAAACTCAGGGCGTCGCTTTCTTCTTTGCAAAGCCACTTGCTCAAGCGCATCCAAATAAATGACGTGAGCCTTATGCTCCGGCATGTTCGATTGAAGGCTGGTTTGTGTTAAAAGAAAAGAAGCTTCAGAATCCTCCAGCATGAATGCAAGTCGCTCGGATGGGAATGAAGGATCCAAAGGCAAGTATGCGCCGCCAGCCTTGAGGACGCCTAGCAAACCAACCATCATATCGAGTGAACGCTTCATATAGATACCGACCAGCATCCCTGGTTTCACTCCCTGACTGATCAGGATTCTTGAGAGCTCGTCAGCTCGCTTATCCAGTTCTTTATACGTAAGACTCTGATCTTCAAATTGCACAGCGACTGCATTTGGTGTGCGTTTTACCTGCTCTTGAAACAAGTCATGAATGCAAAGCTCGCGCGGATAATCTGTTTGAGTCTCATTCCACGCGATGAGGATTTGTTCTCGCTCCGACTCGCTCAACAAGTTATAGGACGATATGGGTTTCAACGGGTTGGAGACAATATCCCGCAACAAAGCGTGGAAATGCCCCAGCATACGCCGGATTGTCGCAGAGTCAAATAGATCGGTATTGTATTGAAGAGCCGCCGCCAGACCATCGTCTGATTCTGCCATCATCATGGTTAGGTCGAATTGCGCGGGTTCGCCTTTTAAGGCGATGGATTCAATGACCAGTTCATTCATCTGCATGCGTGCGCCGTCGATTCCCAGCGCAAATGGACTGAGTGCCTGCACTTCCGCTTCCTGCGCTTTTTGCAAAATGAACATGGTTTCAAACAACGGCGGGCGGCTGGAATCACGTTGCAATCCCAAAAGCTTGGAAAGCAGCGCGGGCGGATAATCTTGATGTTCAAACGCGCCAAGTGTCGTCTGACGGACGCGCTGAAGGATCTCTTGAAATGTGGGCGTGCCGGAAAAGTCCGCGCGCAATGCGATCGGGTTGATAAAGTAACCGATCAGGTCGGTCAATTCTGAATGGCTTCGTCCCGCGGTGACAGACCCAACCACAAAATCTTCTTGATTTGAATAACGATGCAACAAAGTTTGGAAGGCGGCTAGCAGAGTCATGAATAAAGTTGAGCCGTTTTCCTGTGCAAGGGATTTCAGCCCCTTGTACAAGTCACCATCCATAAATATATGTTCAGAGTCGCCTCGGTAGGTCTGCATCGCCTTGCGCGGACGGTCCGTCGGCAGGTTCAAGGCGGGCAGCTCGCCAGAAAGTTTATTCTGCCAATACTCCCAAAGCTTCTCCCCGCGCGGACTCTCCAACATCGTTGCCTGCCAGCGGACAAAGTCTGAGTAGCGAGCTTGAAGCTGCGGCAATTCGATAGGCTTGCCAGACTTATTCGCTTCATAAGTCGCAAGCAGTTCACGCACAAATATCGTCATCGACCAAAAATCGGTGACGATGTGGTCCATCGAAAGCAGAAGGATATTTTCAGAATTTTCTTTCGTCCTAAATAACAGCACGCGTAAAGCTGGCTCATTTTCCAGGTCGAATGAACGATGCGCCTCGATGGCGAGTCTGCTACGCAACTCTTCTAATCCAATAACCGATGCATCTATGATCTGTATCTTAACGCTTGCGGTTTCATGAACGCGCTGAACTGGCTCTCCATCCACGACATGGAAGGTGCTGCGCAATGCTTCGTGGCGAGCGGCTACCTGCATAAGGGCATGGTCAAGCGCAGCCACATCCAATTCGCCAAGAATACGAACTGCTCCCGCCACGTTGAAAGAATTATCTTCAGGCAAAAGTTGATGCAGGAACCAAAGCGCCTGCTGCCCATACGAAAGCGGACTCTCGTCTGTAGGTTCTTGTGCGATGACAAGCGGCGCCTCATTCGAAGCCTCAGGAGAATCCAGTTCCCCAAGCATTTCCCTGGCGAGACTCGAGATCGTCGGACCTTGAAGCAGACTGGCAATCGAAAGATTAATTCCCAGTTTGGATTCAAGCGAATTCTTGAGTTCAATTGCCATCAACGAATCGAGCCCCACTGTATCCAGCGATTGATCGAGCTTAAGGCGGACGGCATCCATGCCCAATACACGAGCGGCGTTTCGTTGGATGAAATCTTCCAGAACATGCTGGCGTTTCGCTTGTTCCGTATTTAATAGAAGAGCGCGATCCAGGTCATTCGCAGGAAGTTCTTTTGCCTTTGGCGCTTTCTGGTGGCTTGGAGTCTTGCCATTATTTTTTTCAGGGTGAACCTTTGCAGTTGCCATTACCTGAGGTTCTTCTGAAACCACAAACTTCTTCGCAGCGGACTCAAACCAATAACGTTGACGGTCAAATGGATAATTGGGCAGGGAAACTTTTTGGCGTGAGTAGCCTTGATCGAAGCCAGCCCAATTTACATTCGCGCCCTGGGTGTAGAGTTTGCCGAGGCTGTCTAAAATGATCTGCCAATCGTCCTGTCCCTGACGCAAGGATGGCAGCCACGCGGCTTTGGATTCTGGCAGGCAGCGTTTGCCCATGCTCAACAATGTGGGGCTGGGACCAATTTCAATGAAGGCATCGATACCGAGGTTGGCGAGAGACTGCATCCCTTCGGCAAATTTCACTTCCGCGCGGATGTGCTTCCGCCAGTAGGACGCGTCGGGGAGTTGATCGAGAATATCGCCAGTCAGGTTGGAGACGAGGGAGATGCGAGGAGTGGAGAATTCTGTGCGACGCGCGGCTGATTCAAAGTCATCTAGAATCGGATCCATCAGCGGGGAATGAAACGCATGTGAAACCGTGAGCGGTTTGGACGAAATGCCAAGTTTGGTCAGCGCATCCAAAATATTTTGCACGGCGAATTTCTCACCAGAGATGACCGTGTTATCGGGGCCATTCACAGCAGCGATGGAAACTTGAGCTTGATACGGCTTCAAGGCATCTGCCACGCGCGAAGCATCCGCGAAGACCGCCGCCATGCTTCCGTTGTTTGGAAGGCTGCCCATCAAGCGCGCGCGTTCGGCAATCAGGCGCAGACCATCTTCCAGCGTGAAGACGCCAGCGATACATGCAGCAACATATTCACCGACACTATGTCCAAGCACCGCTTGCGGCTCAAAACCCCAGGAGCGCCACAGCATAGCTAACGCGTATTCGAAAGCGAAGAGCGCGGGCTGGGTGTAGGTGGTTTGATTGAGTAACGTATCATTTTTATCTTGCGGATACATTACATCCAACAATGGGCGATCCAAAATGGAGCTCAGAATATCCGCACACTGATCCAGCGCCGCGCGGAAGACGGGCTGCGTTTCATAAAGCTGACGTCCCATACCTGTATATTGCGCGCCTTGCCCCGTGAACAGGAAAGCGATCTTGGGCTGCGCGCCCGGTTTTGCGTGACCCGTTAAAACAACAGATACCTCAGATTTGTTGAGGTAGTCATCCAGCCTTTTGAGTATCTCTTCTTTTGAAGAGGCTTGCACGGCAAGGCGATGTTCGAAGTGACTGCGAGTGGAGTTAGATGTGAAAGCAAGATCAGATAGTACATATTGTTTATTATGT
This sequence comes from Chloroflexota bacterium, assembly GCA_016191955.1. Classification (GTDB taxonomy): domain Bacteria; phylum Chloroflexota; class Anaerolineae; order Anaerolineales; family Villigracilaceae; genus Villigracilis. Next base: position 24,182 of record JACPVC010000006.1, on the reverse strand, counting down.
ATTGCTTCGCTAAAAGATAAAGTTAATTCTTCTAAAGCTTTTTCAGTTTTGGCAGATAAAGTCAGCAAATGCCGTGGACGCTCGCTCTCACGTTCTTGGGGTGGAGACCCTTTCCCCTTCGAGGACGATGCGCTATCGCTCAGGGTGACAAACGGCGCATCGGAAAGAATGATGTGTGCGTTTGTGCCGCCAAAGCCAAATGAACTCACGCCAGCAAAGCGCGGTTGCTCGCGGCGCTTCCACGGACGGAGGTAGGTTCCAATTTCAAGCCGTGAGTTTTCCAGGGAGAGATATGGATTGACTTCTTTTAAATGAAGGTGAGGCGGAATGGCTTCGTGCTGCATCGCAAGCACCGATTTGATCAGCCCGGCAATTCCCGCCGCAGACTCAAGATGACCGATATTCGTTTTTACCGAACCGACCAGCACCTTGCCATTCGCCTGCCCATCATCAAGAACCGCATGCAACGACGACATCTCAATCGGGTCACCGAGCGGCGTGCCCGTGCCATGCGCTTCCACATAACCGATCTGATGCGGCGCGACCTGTGCATTCGCCAACGCCTGCCGAATGACATCTTGTTGAGCAAGCCCGTTCGGGGCGGTCAAGCCATTGCTGCGTCCATCTTGATTCACCGCCGAGCCGCGAATCAACGCCAGAATGTTATCGCCATCGCGGATCGCATCGGACATGCGCTTCAAAATAATGACCCCGCAGCCTTCGCCGCGCACGTATCCATCCGCGCTTGCATCGAATGTTTTGCAACGACCATCAGGAGAGAGCATTCGCGCTTGGGAGAACGTGATGGTCAATTCGGGAGTGAGGATTAAGTTCACGCCCCCGACCACGCCCAAATCTGATTCGCCGTTCTGGAGACTTTGACACGCCAGATGCGCCGCCACTAATGATGATGAACAAGCGGTATCAATTGCCATGCTGGGTCCGCGCAAGTCATAGAAATATGACAGGCGATTTGCTGCAATGCTATGGGCGTTACCTGTCCCCGCGTAGGCGTCAATTTTTTCGGCATCATCAAATTGCAAACGTGAATAATCATTGCTGCTGATGCCTACAAATACACCTGTGCGAGTCCCCGCTAATGATGCAGGTGGGATGAATGCATTCTCAAGCGCCTCCCAGCTCACTTCAAGTAAGAGGCGTTGTTGTGGGTCCATGCGCGTTGCTTCACGAGGAGAAATTCCAAAGAAATGCGTATCAAACAAATCCACATTTTCAAGGAACCCGCCCCAACGAGAAGTGACTTTTCCAGGCGTGGCAAAATCGGATGAATAAAAAGCATCCACATTCCAACGATCCACAGGGACCTCACTGATGGCATCGACTCCGTTTCGGAGCAAATCCCAAAATGCACCCAGACTTGCCGCTTTAGGAAAGCGACAACTCATCCCAATAATGGCAATCGGTTCTCTGGTAAATGATGAAGGTTGGCTTGAGGAGAGTGCTGATATTGTTTTTGTAGGCTGAGAATCATTTGCAAGATGGTTCGCCAATAACTCGATGGTTGGGTAATCCCACGCGAGAGTGGGTGCGAGTTTGCGACCTAGCAGATCTTCCAAGTCTCCTGTGAGGCTGACGGCTTGAACAGAACCTAAACCATAATATGTAAACGGCTGACGAGGATCGATGGATGTAGCGTCCATTTCCAAGATGGAGGCAATGCGAGTCACCAGCCAGGCTTGAATGACATCCGCCCTCATACCCCTTCGGGGCACTTCCCCTAGCCCCTCTCCCAAAGGGCGAGGGGAACGACTCCCTTCCCCCTTTGGGGGAAGGGCTGGGGATGAGGGTGCCTTCGCCCGCCATTCACCGACAATTTCCAACTCGCCATTTAGAAATGCTGTTTTACAAGCGCGGCGTTGTATCTTTCCACTGGATGTTTTGGGAATGCTCATCGGCTTGATCAACACGATGGCGAAGATCTGCAAGTCATGCTTGTCTGCCACTGCCTGACGAATTGCCCCGGCGACTTCATTAATATCAGCCTGTCTGTTTTGGCGTGTGACCTCTTGAACGATGACGAGTTGTTCTTTGCCCTCTCCCGTGATGGAGAACGCTGCCCCACCAGCAGGTTGCAAAGCAGGGTGACAAGTCTCGACTGTCAGTTCAATATCCTGGGGATAGTGATTGCTGCCATGAATGATGATCAAGTCTTTCAAACGACCTGTGACAAAGAGTTCACCGTTTTGCAGGAAGCCAAGATCACCCGTGCGAAGAAAGGGACCTTCGCCGGTATCCGCCACATATGCCTGAAACGTTCTGCGAGATTCCTCTTCCAAGCCCCAATATCCCTGTGCCACACTCGGACCAGCCACCCAAATTTCGCCAACTTGATTTGATTCACATTGCAGCAAGGTGGTTGAGTTAACAATGATGATCTTCTGGTCAATGACCGGTGGACCACAGTTCACCATGGTCACGGAACCTTCTTCATTTGCTGAGGAAGGAACCACAAGGTCGCTTTCCAGCGATTTACGATCAACCGTAAACGTCCGCGGTTCAGACGGACCGTCCGCACCGGAGACGATCAACGCACTTTCTGCCATGCCATAACAAGGGTAGAAAGAAGCCTTTCGGAAGCCGCACCCGGCAAAGGCGCGCGCGAAGCGTTCCAACGTCTCAGGTCGAATCGGTTCGGCTCCGCAAAACGCCAGAGTCCACGAACTCAGATCCAGCGTTTCCTTTTGTTCAGGCGTGACTTTATCAACACATAGGTCATAAGCGAAATTGGGCGCGCCGCATGTATTGCCGCGATAACGAGTGATGGCTTCAAGCCAGCGCACCGGACGCTGCAAGAATGATGGCGGCGACATCAAAGTCGTTGCCCCGCCCAAATACATCGGCTCCAGGATTCCGCCGATCAACCCCATGTCGTGATAACTTGGCAGCCAGAAAATTCCCATCACGGTCGAGTCAATATGGAACCCGCGGCTGATGGCTTCGAGGTTGTGCATCAGGTTGCCGTGGCTGAGCATGACCCCTTTTGGTTGGCTGGTGGAACCGGATGTATATTGAAGGAATGCCAGCGTATCGGGCGAGACATTGGGATCGCGCCAATCCGCTCCCAACCCCGCCGGTACCTGTTCGGTGTTTAACCAATGAAGCGCTTTCAAGTCTGGAGCATGTTCGAAGCGTTTTTCGATGTTCGAGAGGATGGTTGTCGTAGTAAGCGCAAAGGACGCATGCGAGTCGTCAACGATGGATTGGATGCGCGGCACGGGGCGGTTAAGACGAGGCGGATATGCAGGGACGGCTGTTACGCCAGCATATAAACAGCCCATGAAAGCGGCAATGTAATCCAAACCAGGCGGATAGAGCAGAAGCGCACGTTCCCCTTTTGCGTTGAAACTTTCAAGCCACGCGCCAATAGCCCGCGCCCGGCGATCAAGTTCTCCAAAGTTAATGGTGATGTTTTCAGATTCATCATCCTGCAAAAACCTGAAAGCCAGTGTCTCAGGGTGCAAGTCTGCCCGCCACCGTAGAACACGAACCAGTGTGTTTTTTTCGTGAGATATATTAGGGGAAAGCGCAGACGATCTCATCATAAATTTTCACCATTAATAAACAGGCTTTTAAATTTATATCATAAAAACCAAGCGTAACACACTTATCGTTCCAGATAACATAGCCCATCAGTAGGGCGAATTTTTCGACGTTCAAATTTAAATAATTCTGGATGTTTCAAACTGGTCGAGAAGGCTGCCAGTCTTTTTTAGTAAAGCAAGTGTAAACAAACACGATTATTTCGATGGCTTTTCCTAATCCCCCATTAGTAGGTTGACATGCATTTTAAGAAAAAGGTATAATCTTGTCTGAGTTGTCTTATTTTTGTACTAAATCTCACGCAACATCGGATTTAGCCCCAATAATTTTCGAAACTGTGCTGAAAGTCTGTAAGAAAGGAATACCCACTTGAGCCAATCGAACAGTTTCAAATTAAGCCTTATCAATGATCACAGCAGCACACCTTCCAAAGACTTTGAACTAACAAAATCAGAGATCATCATTGGTCGTGAAGACAGTGTGGATGTCACCATCCCTGCCTCCGCTGTGTCACGCCGACATGCCAGACTGCTGTTGGATGGCGAGAATTATATACTGGAAGATCTGGGGAGCAGTAATGGCACGTACGTCAACGGGGAAAAACTAGTTCAGCAGCGCATACTAAAATCAGGCGACAAAATTCGGTTGGGGCAAATCATCAATCTGGTGTATTACGCACCAGTTACAGAAGAATCCAATCTTACTGTAGTGGGTATTAAAGAATCGAATAAAACCGTGAGGCGTTCCGGTCCTGCCAAGCCTGCACATGTGATGCAAACTATTCTTGGAGAAGCACCCATACCGCAGGTGAGCGCAGAACCCCGGCAACTGATCGTCACCATTGCAGGGAGCAGCACACAAACGTATTCCTTAACCCGTTCGAGTTTTTCAATTGGTCGGCTTGAAAGCAATGATATTGTCATCCCATCACAGATCGTATCAAGCCGGCACGCACGGCTCGAGCAGGTCAATGGCGGGGGATACAAGTTGGTTGTGATACCCGAAGCAAAAAATCCGGTCCAATTTGAAGGGCGCCCTATCGAGGAGGGCTCACGAGTTCTGCGTCACGGCGACATGCTAAGAATTGGCAGCATGGACCCCGGCGTTATGGTTACCATAACGTACAATGCCCCGAGTGAGGCGTCGCAGCAAGTGGAGCGGGATATCGTCTTCGGCGAAAAGACGCTCATTCAGATAGGGCGCGACCCCGGCAACGATGTTGTGATCCCCTCCCCCAACGTATCCCGATTCCATACCCAGATCGAAAAAGTAGGACAGCGCTATCGCGTGGAAGACCTGCGCAGTTCCAACGGAACCTATGTGAATGGAGAACGCATTGATGGATCGGTGTGGCTGAAACCTAATGATTCCATTCGCATCGGGCAATATCGGTTTGTGATGGGCAAGGATCAACTAGCTGGTTACGATGACGGGAACGGACTTCGGGTCGATGTCATTGGGTTGAACAAGTGGGTTCGCAAGGATCTAAATATTCTTCAGAATATTTACGCTTCATTTAATCCTAGAGAGTTTATCGTTGTGGTTGGGCAAAGCGGCGGTGGAAAATCCACATTCGTGGATGCGGTTGCGGGCTATCGCCCGGCAACACCTCCTTCGAAGGTGTACGTCAACGACATTGATGTATATACTCATTTCGATGCGATCCGCAATGAGATCGGGTTTGTACCCCAAAAAGATATCATTCACATGGAGTTGACAATCTATCAGGCGCTCGATTATGCCGCTCAATTGCGCATGCCTGCGGATACGTCACCCGAAGAACGGCACACGCGAGTTATGGAAGTCCTTGAAGACCTGGATCTAACACACCGCAAAGATGTTCAGATCAGCGGTCTAAGCGGTGGACAGCAAAAGCGCGTGTCCATTGGCGTTGAATTGTTGACCAAGCCCGGTCTGTTCTTCCTTGATGAACCCACGTCCGGTCTGGACCCTGGCACAGAAACAGCTCTTATGCAATTGATGCGGCGTCTGGCAGACCAGGGACGAACCATCATATTGATCACCCATGCCACGAAAAATGTAATGTTGGCAGATAAGGTGATCTTCCTGGCAAGAGGCGGTTTTCTGGCATGGTTCGGTCCTCCCGATGAAGCACTGGCCTATTTTGATCAATATCGTTCAGAACGGGCCCGCAGGGCTGGCAAGATCGAGTTCGATGAAATCTATGCCATCCTGGATGATCCAAGCAAGGGCAATCCTGCAGAGTGGGCGAAACGATATCGCGAAAGCTCAGCCCATGTGGAATATGTCTCAAAACCTTTGGCTGGCAAGACGTCTCCAGAAAGGGCAATGACCATACCTCAGCCCGAAAGATTGCCGCAAAAAGCCGGGAATGCCAGACAAGTTTCATCGCTACGGCAATTCCTCATCCTTTCCGCGCGCAACATAAAAATATTAACTCGTGACCGCTTTGCCCTGGGTTTGATGCTGGCAACTGCACCGGTAGTGAGTTTGCTGGATGTAATCCTCTCCCTGGTGATGGGAAGAAATATTTTTGATTTTTATGATGGGGATATGTCTCAGGTCATGATCACCCTTTTCCTAATGACCATCTACGGCATTATGGTCGGCGGAATTTCGCAAATGCGTGAGATCGTCAAGGAACAGGATATTTACAAACGCGAACGGCTGGTCAACCTTAAGATCCTGCCTTATGTTGTTTCGAAAATATGGGTGGCAGCCTTGCTGGCTTTCTATCAGGCGGCAGTGTACACGGTGATGCATTATTTCTCGTTCAAAATGCCGGGAGGCGTGCTTGAATTCTTCCAGGTATTTATCACCATGACACTGGCAACTTTTGCGGGCATGATGCTTGGGTTATTCGCTTCAGCGCTTGCACCGAATGCAAGTTCAGCCCCGTTACTCGTCATTATTTTGATGCTGCCGCAAATCGTTTTGGCTGGTGCGTTGATCCCGGTCCCGAGTTTTGTCAGTGCGCCTTTTTCAACGCGCTGGGCTTTCGAATCGTTAATCGCAATCTCGGGCACCGGGTCTGATGTTGCGGCGGATATTTGTTGGGCGCTCCCCCCAGATGTCCGTGATTCCATGACGCTGGAGGAAAAGCTTGCGAATAACTGCAAGTGTTTGGGTGTAAACGCGCTCAAGAAAGAGTCCTGCAATCAACCGGGCTTGGGAAAATTCCACATAGACCTGGTTGACCAACCCATGCCCGTTGAACCGACACCGCCGCCGCCAGAACCGGTCCGCCCGGTGGAACCCCAGGACCAATCGGACAATATCGCCATGGCGGATTTCTTTGCCAAGCTTAAGTTGTATGAAATCGAAGTTGAAGTGTATAAGCAGCAGGTCGACCAATACACAAGGGATTTGGCTGCCTATCAGTCAGCAAAAGCCCAATTAGAGGTGGCAAGTTTTGGCGCAGAAGGTGTCATCAGAACCTTCTACAATGGGTCAGGTTTCGCTTATGTTGACAAGAACGATAAAGTGGCTTATTTTGCCAAGATTACCCTTACATGGGCTGCGCAGTTATTTATCGTTATGCTATTGTTTGGTGCAATTCTATATCTTCAAAAACGAAAAGATGTGATTTAGGATCTAATGAAAAAATCTCGACCTGTACTACTCTTATTGGCGTTAATTTTGACCACGTTAGCCTGCGGTGTGGGCGGCAACAGTCCTGAGAAGCAAGCCACTCTCGATGCGATTAGCGCTCAGGTGCGCGGGACCGGTACCGCCTCTGCAGTGCAAGGGTCACAACCCACGCAGCCGGCAGGAGACGCTAGTTCTGAATCGCTAACAGCCACAGCGGCCGCCTTTGCTCCGATCCTGGCAGAACTGCCCAAGTACGGGGTCGATCCGTCTGAGGGAAATATGGCCTGGGTGCATCAGCCGGTATCTCTGGATGCGTCCGGTTATCACCACTTTGAATATGTCAATAATTTTATCGGGACCCTGGCGCAAGACTTTGTCATCTCTTCGGATATTACATGGAATACGGTTGGCAGCACTTCAGGGTGTGGGTTTGTTCTGCGGTCTGATGGGAACGAAAATGCCTTGGATCAATATGTGGCGATTATTACTCGTGTGGCAAGTGGGCATTTCCTTTTTGCCACCATGTCAGATGGCGAGGTGGTAACCGGTCGGGATATGTATGCACGCTACAAAGACAAAACTTTCAGATGGGAAAACGACACAACCAATCGCCTGACAATCGTAGGGCGTGGGAATCATTTTTGGGTATATACCAACGATACCTTAATCGGAGAAGTTGACCCAAGCGCTCCCCCACCCCAACCCAATCTCCCGCCCGAACCGGATAAACCTGCCAATCAGTCAGATCCGCAGGCGATGGCAATTTATGAACAACAGAAAATTGAGCACCAGGCTATTATCGAACAAATTCAGGCAGATTATGCCGCGCGTCAAAGAGCCTATAATTCAGCAGAAACAGTCTTCGAGCGGGGCTTTATGGCGATGGTGGCGTTAAGCGAATCGGGACGTACTACGAATTGCAAGTTCGATAACACGTGGCTCTTCTTAATAGATTCGCCATAGGTGATCTAAGTCGGATATGAAGTTGATCGTTTTATTTCAGTATTATTAATGGCATTTAAGAGTATCGATGTTTTTACCTTCTAGGAGAAGCAATGGCTAACAACTTATTTGGAAAGACCATCAGCAAACGCTATGTTATCGAAGAAATGTTGGGTCAGGGAGGGATGTCGGCAGTCTATAAGGGCAATGATCCCAATCTGAAGCGAGTTGTGGCTATTAAGGTCATCCACTCCCATTTATCGAGCAACCCTGATTTCGTCCAGCGCTTCGAAGAGGAAGCTGCGGCAGTGGCACAATTGCGCCACCCTGGGATCATTCAAGTCTATGATTTCAATCGGGATGATGACCTTTATTATATGATTTTGGAATTTGTGCCAGGGGAAACCATTCAGGATCATCTGAAAAGACTCAACGATGGCGGGAGAAAGCTCTCCCCCATAAAAGCCGCTGAATATATGGCTGGTATTTGCGATGCAGTTGATTACGCCCACCAACGTGGAATGATCCACCGTGATATTAAACCAGCCAACCTGATGCTTACCACCACAGGTCAGGTAATTTTGATGGATTTTGGGATTGCCAAGATCGTCGGTGGCACGCGTCATACGGCAACCGGGGCGGTTGTCGGAACCGCAATGTATATGTCACCCGAACAGATCAAGGGAGAACAACCCGACCGGCGTACAGATATTTACTCCCTGGGTGTAACCTTGTTTGAAATGGTCAGCGGCCGCCCGCCCTTTGAAGCTGAATCAGCCATGACTCTGATGATGATGCACATAAACGATCCGGTACCGAATCCCAAAAAGCTTAATCCTGATGTGCCCGATGCTTTGGTCGCAGTCATCCAAAAAGCGCTTGCAAAGGACCCGAACGATCGCTATCAGACCGCTGCACAAATGGCAGCCGCCCTACGAAACACACTTTCCGCTGGTACATCTTCGCCTCTAGCCACCATGATGGAAGATGCCACCATAATGAATTCATCGCGCGGAACAACCATAGAAAAGCCCTATGCGGGGACGTATGTGGAAAGTACACCCATTGTTCCTGCACGCGGGACGATGATCGAAAATTCAGCGCCAAGTTCGATGTACTCGACCCCGCCAGCGGCGCCTGCTCCGAAGCGGAAAAATTCGTTGATGCTGCCGATCATCGCCGTAGCGGGTATTGGATTAATTTGCCTTGCTGGAGGAGCTATTTTCGTGGCAAATCAGCTCTTTGGAAATGTTGCCCCAACAGAAATACCTGTTGTGATCGCAACCAATACTCAACTCGCGATCGTAGCCCCGCTCGAGACAGAAGTTCCAACCGAAACACTGATCCCGGCTACGGCAACTCCTTCAGGTACTTATGTAGTCATCACCGCAATAAGAGTTGAAGGAAATCTTTACGCGGTGGATTATGATGTTCACAATTTTACCGACGGATTGCATGTGCATATATTTTTCAACACAGTTCCACCGGAACAAGCAGGCTCTCCCGGATCAGGTCCCTGGAAATTGACTTGGGGCGCCTATGGCAACCCACCCTTCACACAATATAGCCTTGCCGCCCGTCCGGCGAATGCAACCCAAATGTGCGCACTGGTAGCCAACTCGAATCATTCTGTTCAGCTAAACACTGGAAACTGCGTGGATTTGCCCTAGTGTAATTGCCTCAACCATTGACCTTCATTAGTACATGGCAATAAAGGCATTTCAGAAACAGGATGGGCAATTCGCCTGTCCTGTTTCTGTATAATTTATAAAGTCCAACTGCGATGGTCCCAACCCCGAATTGAAGGAAAATGGTCTGTCTATTTCCCACTCATCAACTCACCATAGAGTTTAACAGTTTCGGGCATGGGTTTGGCGTTCAACTCTGTCCGCAGGTGTGACTGTAACTCAGCATAGATTCTTGCCACGCTGGAGCGGTCCCCGACCTGCGCGTATGACCGCATGGACAGACAATACAATTCCTCGTTGAGAACATCGAGCGCAATCGCCTTCTCGGCATAGGCAGCCGCCTGCCTGGGCGATTGAATGGAGAGGTGATACGCCGATAATTCCTGCAAAGCGTTCAAGTAGGTTTGCGCCAGTCTGCGCCGTTCGGGGAAAACCCATTCGTAATACAAGTTCTGTAAATATTCGCCCTGAACCAACGACACGGCTTGTTCGTACCACTCTGCAGCAGACTCGGTATTTGTCGCGGAGCGTGCTTTTGCCATGGCAGTGTTGAACTCATCCACATCGATACTGAAGCGGGCGGAGTCCAGCCAGTATTCGCCGACTTCGACGAGGATAAATCTTGGGCTGTCGTCCCCAGCCTTGAGCGCGTTGCGGAGGCGGGAGAGAGCGGTGTGAAAGGCAGTGCGGCTCGTCCGTTCCTTTTCGCCCCAGATCGCATCGAAGGCTTTATCGGCTGGCATCTTCTCGCCACGCATGGTGACGAAATATGCGAGCAGGTCGCGCGCCTTGGCTGAGACCCAGCGCTCCTGCGAAACTTCATTTCCATTTAACAGCACGCGGAAATTCCCAAAGCATCGGACCTGAATCGAATACCGGTCTTGCAACGAAACTTGAACCGGCTTTTCGGGAAGATTTTCCAAGACGCGTTCAAGGAAGGGACTCTTCTCCCCCGCGCGGATCAAGGCCTCGCTCACCACTTGCGAGCGCACGCCCTGATCGAGAAAGAGTTGGAATGTGCGCGAGGCTTCGATCAAACGCAGCGCCTTGCGGGCATAGTCCAAGCCGCTTTCGGCGCGTTTGGTTTCGAGGTGGATGTATGCCAGACCAAAATAGACCATCGCCAGTGGAATGCGGAATTGCCGGCGTTCACCGACTTCGATCAATTCACCGAATAACCGTTCGGCTTTGTCGAGCTGACGGTTTTCCAACGCCACGTCTGCCAGCACGCTTCGGCAAACATAGGCTTCATAGGTATCGGCGCTTCCGGTGTATGACCACAATGCGCCTTCCGCAAGTTGACGGGCTTCTTCCACGCGACCCTGTCCGCACAGGTTGTAAGCGAGATAACCCGTTGCCATCAATTGCTCATACGAAGCCAAGCCCAACTGTTGACCGATTTCCATGCCCTGACGCAAACTGGCTTCGGCGCGCGCCGTTTCGCCCAACCGTGTAAGCGCATTGCCCAACGCCGTGTATGCGCTTGGGAGTAATTCTTTTAAATGTAGCGTCTGCGCGATTTGCAATCCGCGCTCGGCATATTGCAGCGCCTTATCGAACTCGCGCCAATACAAGTACGGCGTGACTAACGAAATATATGCCTGCGCGCCGATGGGTGAAAATTCTTCGGGCGCGATTTGCAGGGCTTCCTGACAATAGCGCACGGTGGCTTGCGGGTCGCCGTGCCACCAGCAGATTTGCCCAAGCGATTGCAAAAAGTTCGCGCGCGCCAATGCGCTGATGTGCGCCACCGCCAGCCGCGCTTCATCCACAGCTTCTTCCGCGAGTTGACGTCCCTTATCCATGCCTGTCAGAAAACCCACACTCTTCGCCAGCGACATCAAGGCTTCGGCGCGGGCGGCGTGGTTTTCATCTGCAAAAGATAACGCTTCGGTGGATAACGTCTCCGCCTGGCGGTAGTTGCCCTGCGCGCGGTTGACTTCGGCAAGGCGCGTGAGAGCGCGGCAGACCCCGTTTGAATTTTTTTGCGCAGCAAACGATGAACGCGCATCTTCGAATGCCGCAATTGCCGCGCCGGTTTGCCCCAGCCGCCAATGGGTGTTGCCGTGCTGCAAAAATAATTCGGGGTTGGCTTTCATCACATCGGCGGGCAGGGCGCTCAGGTAACGGTGCAAAACTTCCACGCGCCCGCGCTCGACGTAATCGGCGGCGAAGATGGAGATGACTCGCGCGGCGGAGTCAAAATCTTGCGCTTTGAGATAATGGGACAGCGCCGCTTCCAACTCGCCTTGCGACTCGTAGTACGCGCCCGCGCTTCTTTCTACGCCGACAACTGATTCCGTTTCGACGCGCCCGAGGCGGCTGACGAGGAATTCGCGGAAAAGATAATGATAGCGATACCAGCGTCTCTGTGAATCCAAACTGGAGAGGAACAGGTTCTGCTTCTCCAACTCTTCCAAAATAGACTGGGCGTTCTTCACACCCGCCACCGCATTGCAAGCGGATGCGTCCATTTGGTTAAGGATGGAGGTGCGTAACAAAAATCCTTGCAGGTCGTCGGGCAGGCGTTTGAAGACTTCTTCTGCCAGGTAGTCGAAGACGAATTGCTGGGAACCGCTCAAGCCCGCCAGCATGGCGTTGACATCCTGCGCGTCGCGGCCGCTCAACGACGAACGGATAATTTGCAACGCCGCCACCCAGCCTTCAGTCTTTTCGCTTAACAAGTTGAGGTTCTCGCTGGATATATCGGGCAGGCTGGCTTGCATCCAATTCGATACTTCTTCTTCGCGAAAGCGCAGGGACGAAGCTCGCAGTTCCGCCAGTTGACCGCGTGCCCGCAGACGAGCCAACGCGAGCGGAGGGTCCATGCGGGTGGAGATGATGAGCCGTAAACTTTCGGGGGTGTTTTCGAGCAGGAAGTCCACCAGTTGATGGACGACGGGGCTGGTGACGTAATGATAATCTTCCAGCACGATCAGCCAGGGAGCTTCGATCTGTTCGGCGAGTTCGTTGACCAGCACGGTCAACACGCGCTGGGGGGATAGGGTCGCTTCGGCGCTGTCGAGCAGGGATTGAGCGGTCTGACCGATGGCGCGTGTGAGAGACTCGGGAGCGCGTTTCATGCTCCTGAGGGATTCGATCAAGTAGGTGAGAAAAACTGTCGGGTCGGAGTCTTGCGCGTCGAGGGTGTACCAGGCAAAGGGTAGGGAAGAGGCGTTGATAAAGTCGGCAAGCAGGGTCGTTTTGCCGTATCCAGCCGGGGCGGAAAGCAAGGTCAGGCGTTTATCCGCTGTGGAATCAAGCCATTGAATCAAGCGCGGGCGTGGCAAAAACTCGGGGCGTGGGCGCGGGACGAGGAATTTGGTGCGGAGGAGGATGGAGGGTTTCATAGATGGACGTTGGACTGCTGGAATTATAGCCTTCAGAAATCCCAATTTGCAAACTTTTTGCAAATTGGGCATGGTAGCATCATGCATCACCCAAGACTATAGAGGAGAAGAAATGAAACGAATAACCTTGTTCCTGTCCTTGCTGGTTGCGCTTTCGTTGGTGTTGAGCGCCTGCGGCGGAGGCTCACCTGCCGAAACCCAAGCCCCCGCAGAAACTGAAGCTGCCACTGCCCCGGCAGCCACCGAAGCCCCCGCGGCTGGACCCATCGTGTTGAAGTACGCCAGCTCGGCGAACATCACAACCTGGGATCCGATTGCTTCCTTCTCGACCGAGGCTGCCTACATGGCGAACATGTATGAGCAACTGGTGCGAGTCAACCCGCCCGGAAGCGCCGAGAAATTCTCGCCCCTGCTGGCTGAAAGCTGGTCGAAGAGCGATGATGGTTTGGTGTGGACGTTCAAACTGCGCCCCGGTGTGAAGTTCCACGACGGCGAGACGATGAACGCGGATGCCGTTGTGAAATCGATCATGCTTGCCAAGGAAAGCGCTGGAGCGTCCTTCATCTGGCTCCCGCTTTCAAGCGTGGAAGTGGTGGATGACCTGACCGTGAAATTTACGCTTGCATGGGCTCAGCCGTTGGAATTGATCCTCGGCTCGGAATACGCCGCTTACATCATCAGCCCCAAGGCATTGGATGCCGCTGCAACTGATGAGAACTTCTGGACTTCAGGCGTGGATGCGGGCACGGGTCCTTATACACTCGAATCCTATACGCCCGACCAGGAAATTGTCCTGACCCAATTTGCAGATTATTGGGGCGGTTGGGAAGCGGGTCAATACGAAAAGGTGCTGGTCACCATCGTGCCGGAAGCCACCACCCGCCAGCAATTGCTGGAAAGCGGTGAAGTGGACCTCGTCACTAGCGTCCCTGCGGATGCGTTCGACTCCTTCGCTTCAAACCCCGACTACTTCACATCCCTCGAACCCGCGCTGTTCAACTATACGGCTTTCTTCAACACCTTGAAAGCGCCATTGGATGATGTGAAGGTTCGTCAGGCGCTGTCTTACGCGATTCCCTACGAAGACATCATAGCCATCGGCGCGAACGGACGCGGCACGCAAAGTCGCGGTACGGTGCCTGCGGGTGTGTTCCCGTACTCGGAAGATGTTCCGCAATACACCTACGACATCGAAAAAGCCAAGGCGCTGCTCACAGAAGCGGGTCATGAAGGCGGCGGTTTCAGCCTCAAACTGACCTATGCTTCTGAGAACTCCACCGAAGAGACCTTCGCTCCGTTGATCAAAGACTCCTTCGCTCAGATCGGCGTGGACGTTACCATCGAAGCGCTTGAGTTCACCCAGCAATGGGAACTTGCCAAGACCGACCCCGCTAACGCGCAGGACATCTTCCTCCTCCTCTACTGGCCCACCTACTCGGATGCCGGTGCGGATAACATGTGGAGCATGTTCTATGGCAACCCGGCAAACCCCGGCAACCTGAACGCCACCAAATTCAACCTGTCCTACTGGATGAACGCAGACTACAACGCCCTCGTGGACGCAGCCGGTGGGCTGAGTGGCACGGACCTGGCTGCCTCCACCGCCAAGTACACCGAAGCGCAAACCCTGCTCGTGGACCAGGCGCCTGCCGCCTTCCTCTTCGACACGATGGTTGCTTTCGTTGTCCCGAACACAGTTGCGGGCTTCCAGTACAACCTGAACTATCCCGACGTGCGCTACTGGTTCTACAACCTGCGCCCGGCGAACTAAGGGATAATAAAATTGTAGGGGCGACCCGTCCACTCAATACATCACTTTGTTGCGCCAGTGGAGGGTCGCCCAATTTCAGCAATACATTTCCGCCAACAAGGGCGACCCTTCCTTTATGAGAAAAGGTTTCATAAATCCCTGACGGGTCGCCCCTACGGAATGCCATCTTCATGCAAAAAATCGAATTTCTCCTCCGCCGTTTGGGCACGTCTCTTTTCGTTTTGATCGGTGTCTCGATCATCACGTTCTTCATTGCGCGCGTCGTGCCATCCAACCCGGCCGCTTTGTACATCGGACCCAAAGCCAGGCAGGAGGATATTGAGCGTGTCACCAAACAGCTCGGTCTCGATAAGCCACTGCCCGTTCAATATGCCGTTTACATGCAGGAACTTTTGCGCGGCGACCTGGGCAATTCCATTTCCACCAAGCGCCCGATCACCGAGGAACTTGCGGGGCGCATCCCCGCCACAATGGAGTTGCTTTTTTCAGGCATGTTCATCGCAATCTTATTCGGCGTACCGTTGGGGGTTCTCAGCGCGCGCTGGCAGGGCAAGCCGTTTGACTGGGGAGTGCGCGTGATCTCCATCGTGGGCGTTTCGATGCCCGCTTTTTTTCTTGGACTTATTTTTCAAATTGTCTTTTTCAGAAACCTGGACATTCTTCCATTGGCAGGACGAGTAGATAGCGACCTGCGATTTTCGAATCCGCTGACGGAGATTACCAACTTCATCCTGCTCGATTCACTCTTAACCTCGAACTGGGTCACACTCAAGGATGCTTTCCTACACCTGATCCTTCCCGCCCTCACTTTGGCGGCGTATCCCATTGGCTTGATCGCCCGCATGACCCGCGCCGCCATGCTTGAAGTGTTGGAGCAGGATTACATCCGCACGGCGAAGGCATATGGCATCCGTCAATATTTCATCATCTATTTTTACGCCTTGAAGAATGCCATCAGTCCAACTCTGACCGTCATTGGTTTGACCTTCGCCTTCGCATTGACGGGCACTTTCTTCGTCGAAGTTTTATTCAATTGGCCCGGGCTGGGACTTTTCACCGTTCGCTCATTGCTCAACCTTGATTATCCCGCCATCATGGGCATGACCCTTTTCGGCGCGACGGGCTACGTCCTCATCAATCTCGTCGTTGACCTGCTGCAAGCCTGGGTTGACCCGCGCGTGAGTCTGAGATGAAAACCAGCATCGCGAGATTTATCTCGCCGCCCGTCGAGTCAGCTAATCAACGCACAGCGCGGCATGTGCTGTCTGTTATTTTGCGCGATCCGCTTTCGTTCATCAGCACGCTCATCATCGTGCTTGTGTTCCTGGTGGCGATCTTTGCGGATCAAGTCGCTCCGTTTCCCGAAGAAGGCAAGGGCAAGACGAACGCTCCTCACACCTTGATGTCTCCCTCCTCCGAGCATTGGTTCGGCACGGATAAACTCGGGCGCGATATTTTGAGCCGCGTCATTATGGGCGCGCGTTCGGCGCTGGTCATTCCGATGGGCGTGGTTTTGTTCGCGGTCATCATCGGCGCTCCGCTCGGAGCGTTGGCTGGCTACAAAGGCGGCTGGGTGGATGAAGTCATCATGCGCATCACCGACTTATTCCTTGCCTTTCCTTCATTATTACTGGCAATGGCAATCGCATCCGCCCTTGGGCGCGGACTGGATAAAGCCGCCATCGCGCTGGTCGTCTCGTGGTGGCCCTGGTACACGCGCATCGCGCGCGGGGTAGCGGTCAGTTTACGCGAGCGATATTTTGTAGAGGCCGCGCAAGCCGTCGGTGTGAGTGAGGCGGTCATTATCTTCCGTCACATTTTGCCGAATACGATCTCTCCCATTTTGGTGCAAGCCACGGTGGATATGGGAACAGTCATCCTTGCGATGGGCGGTCTCGCGTTTCTCGGG
Organism: Chloroflexota bacterium; assembly: GCA_016191955.1. Classification (GTDB taxonomy): domain Bacteria; phylum Chloroflexota; class Anaerolineae; order Anaerolineales; family Villigracilaceae; genus Villigracilis. The sequence goes on along the minus strand of JACPVC010000006.1, from coordinate 7,388 downwards.
CTTGGCACCCAGCCGCCCGCCCCTGATTGGGGCTTGATGGTCAGCGACGGCAGAAATTACATCCTTGACCAGTGGTGGATCGCGACCTTCCCCGGCATGGCAATTTTTATCGTGGTGCTGGCATTTAATTTATTGGGCGATACCCTGCGCGATATCTTTGACCCAAGGCAATACAAGTAGGACAAATTTCAATTTGTCCCACAGCATTCTATGAACACTCTCCTTACCGTCACCGATCTCAATCTTGAATTCAAGACCGAACGCGGCACACTCAAGGCGTTGAACGGAATTTCCTTCGACGTGCGCACGCGCGAGATTTTCGGCTTAGTCGGTGAGACGGGCTGCGGCAAGACCGTGACCGGGCTTTCGATCCTGCGTCTGCTCCCGCGTTCGGCGCATATCGTCAACGGCGAAATATTTTTTTGGGATAAGAACCTGCTGGCTGTGCCTGATAAAGAAATGGAATCGATTCGCGGCAACGACATTGCCATGATCTTCCAGGACCCTTCCTCCTCGCTCAACCCGGTCTTCACCATCGGCTCACAGATGGAGCGCGTGCTTCGTCAACACAAGGGCATGAATAGCAAAGCCGCTCATGAACGCGCATCGCAAATGCTGACCGCCGTGGGTCTGCCGGATGTCAAACGCATGTTGGCGGCGTATCCGCATCAGCTTTCGGGCGGGCAGCAACAGCGTGTGATGATCGCGATGGCGCTCTCCTGCGAGCCGCGCCTGCTGATCGCAGACGAACCGACCACGGCATTGGATGTCACCATTCAAGCGCAGATTCTGCGCCTACTGCGCGAATTACAAACACAGTTCGACTTCTCCGTTATTCTCATCACCCACAACCTCGGTGTCGTCGCGCAGACCTGTGACCGACTCGCCGTTTTGTATGCCGGGCGCGTGGCAGAGATCGGCTCGACGAATGACATCTTCAACAACCCTCAGCATCCCTACACGCGCGGATTGATGAACGCCATTCCCAAACCCGGCTCGCGCGGCAAACGCATGGAAGCGATTCCCGGCACGGTTCCGTCCAACCCTGGAGCAGTGACAGGCTGTCCGTTCGCGCCGCGCTGTGAATTTGCATTCGAGCGCTGTCGCATCGAAACGCCCCAGTTATTGAACGTAAGTGAAGGACATCTTGCCTCGTGCTTTTTAATAGATCACGCCAACGCTCAAGCCGCCGTCCCCGGCGGCGAGGACGCCGCCTAGTGCAATAATGACTAACCTTATCGAACTCCACTCCCTCAAAAAATATTTCCGATTGCCGGGCGGCTGGCTTTCGGGCGACATCAAACACGTCTACGCCGTGGATGGGGTCGACCTTGCCATCGCATCCGGTGAGACGTTTGGGCTGGTCGGTGAATCCGGCTGCGGGAAGACGACGCTCGGGCGGATGATTCTGCGGCTGATCGAGCCGACCTCCGGCAGGGTCCTCTTTGACGGCAAAGACATCACCGCCATCGATAAACGGAATATGAAACCCATCCGGCGCGAGATGCAGATCGTCTTCCAGAACCCGCTCTCGTCGCTGAGTCCGCGCTTGAAGGTGGAGCAGATCATCGCCGAACCGTTGATGACGCACAATATTTTATCGAAGGAAGAGATCCATCCGCGAGTGATCGAGTTGTTGGAACAAGTTGGGTTAGGCAGCCAGCACCTTGACCGCTTCCCGCATGAAATGTCTGGCGGGCAGTGCCAGCGTGTGGCGGTGGCGCGCGCTTTAGCGTTGAACCCGAAGTTGATCGTGTTGGATGAACCCACGTCCGCGTTGGATGTTTCGGTGCAGGCGCAGATCATCAACCTGCTGGATGAACTTAAGAAGTCACTGGGTCTGACCTATCTCTTCATCTCGCACGACCTGAACGTAGTACAGCATATCAGTGACCGCATCGGTGTGATGTATTTAGGCAAGTTGGTGGAAGTGGGCTCGGCGGAAGAAATTTATACCGAGCCGCTGCACCCATACACGCAGGCGTTGTTTAGCGCAATCCCCATGCCTGTGGTTGGCGAACAGCGCGAGTTGAAGGTGCTGGAAGGCAATGTGCCCAGTCCGGTCAACCCGCCATCGGGGTGCAGATTCCATACGAGATGCCCAATCGCGCAGGAGATCTGTCAGGAAACAGAACCAGTTCTACGTCAAGTACGAGGCGGGCGACAAGTCGCTTGTCATTTTGTTTAATGTCACTCTGAGGGAGCGTTCTCTGCGACCGAAGAGTCTCGAAATGCACGCCAGAGATTCTTCGCTTCGCTCAGAATGACAACCTCATATTATCGGAGAAAATCATGAGCCGTTTATTTGGAATCGCCGCTGTGCAAATGTCCGTTGAAGCATGGGATATGGACGGGACGTTCGAGAAAATGGCGGACGTTGCCTTGAACATCCACAAACAGATGCCGTGGGTCAACATGGTGGTGTATCATGAACTGGTGGTGCCAGGGCTGGTGCAATTCAAAACGCCAGTGGATGTGAACTGGTGGAAGAAAAATAGCGGACCCGTCCCCGGACCGCAAACAGACCGCCTGTGTGAATTGGCGTGCAAGACGAGACAATGGCTCGTGCCCGGCTCGATGTGGGAAATGATGGACGACAAAATGTACAACACGTCGGTGGTGATCTCACCCGACGGCGAGATCGTGGCGAAGTACCGCAAGATGTTTCCGTGGCTGCCCTACGAAGCCGGGACAACACCGGGCGATCAATTTTGTGTTTTTGATATTCCGAATGTGGGGCGCTTCGGTCTGTGCATTTGCTACGACATGTGGTTCCCCGAAGTCTCGCGCACGCTGGCATGGATGGGTGCTGAGGTCATTATTCAACCGACGCTCACGCCAACATCGGATAGAGAGTTGGAATTGGTGATGGCGCGCGCGAATGCGTTGTTCAATCAATGTTATTTCGTCAGCATCAACGGCATCGGGGCATGGGGCGGCGGGCGCTCCACCATCATCGACCCGGATGGGCGGATTTTGCAGCAAGCGGGAACCAATCAAACTTTTATGACCGAGATGCTCGACCTCGATCACACCACGCGCACGCGCGAATATGGCACGCTCGGCTTGGCGCAGACCTTGAAACAATTACGCGATTCGGGACACAAATTCCCGATCTATGAAAATCACGGGCTAACGGAAGGAGGCTTCAACCAGTTGGGAAAACTGAAGTTCCACCACATCAACAACGAACCATAAAGGAGGTCGTCAGGGGCTGTGCGTTTTCATTTTCACTTGCCGTCATCCATCACCAAAGGAGAAAAAATGAAAAAGTCCATGATCGGAGCCTGCATCGTCACGCTCCTGTTCGTCTCTTTGCTTTTGCCTTCACGATCTGCGGTGCGGGCGCAAGCCACCATCATCTACACCACCAATTTCAACAGCGGCTACAGCGGTTGGACCGCCAGCGGAGCCGTGGATAGCGTTGCCACACCATCCATCGTGCCCAATTCCACGCGCTTGCGCGGACCAGCAAGCATCACCAGCACGATCTCCACGGTCGGTTACACCGATATTTCTGTCACCTGGAATATGGCAGCCTCTTCACTGGAAAGTGCCGATCACTGCTATGTGGAAATCAACACCGGCAGCGGCTGGGCCGCCATCGGCACATTGAATGACGGGCAAGATAACTCCACCTTCTTCAATGGAACCAGTAACAATATCGCCAGTGCAAACCAGAATGCCAATTTCCAAGTCCGCTATCGCGGCAGTGGCGCAACCACCGGGGATTATTGCTACGCCGAAGACATCACCGTCACGGGCACATCTGGCACACCGCCTACTAACACCCCAACGCCTACCCCACAGGGACCAACACCCACACCGCCTCCGGGCGGCTCCGTCCCCGGCGACCCGCTGACGGGCGATGGAAACGTCACCCGCACACTGCTCACCTACAACGATCTGATGACCGACTCCAGTTCCGCTCCCGTAGATGACAGCGCCTTTGCGCTGCCTGCCAATGCCGCCATGCCCGATCACGTTTTTGAAGGCAGGCTCGAATTAACCAACGAAGCCACCAGCGGCGGATTCTCCGAAGTCAAAGATACCTATCGTTATACCGGCGCAGGCGACGACCCGCGCAAACACCTGCCTGAGTTCAGTTTCGAGTTCGTTCAAAATGGCAGTCATCTGATCCCCGTCACCCAGGGTCTGATCTACACTGGGCATCCTTACTGGAATTACATCATCGGTCCGGGGCGCGCCTGGAAGGAAACCAGCGACAACGGCTACTCACGCGCCGCTTTCCCCTTCGCGCTCGTTCAGCGCAATGCCAACTGCACGCACAACGGTGTGATGACCTTCCTGTTCAACAATAGCGGCGTGTCCAAAGTCCGCTACCAGATCACGCAGGAAACTTGTGTCTATTACAAGGTCAACATGTGGGGACAACTGACCGCCACATATTCCCCCTACGCCGTGACGAACGCTGCGACTCTCAAAGCGAATCATGCGCTGGAAGTTGGCAACCGCCTCCCCACCAAGCCGATAGCTGATCTTGCCACCGATTACCCATCCTCCGGGATAGATACCAACATGTTTGGCAGCGGTATCACTGCGCAGCATATGACCTATTACGGTGTGGTGTATAACGGCGTCAATTATGTTTCGGGCTGCACCACGCGTTATGGCACGTATGCCTTCTGTGAAAATCTGCGCGCGCCTTCGTACTCCACCGCAAAGTCCGCATTTGCAAGCACGGCGTTAATGCGCCTCGGTCAAAAATACGGCAGCGGTGTGTACAACCTGCTCGTCAAAGATTATGTGCCTGAAACCACATCCAGCATTGGCGTCTGGACCAACGTCACCTTCAACAACACCATCGACATGGCAACCGGCAACTACCGCCTCGCCGGTTATGAATCCGACGAAGCTGGCTCCTACATGGAAACCTTCTTCCTCGCCGAGCCCTACACCGACAAAATGACTGCCGCCTTGAACTTCCCTTTCAAGGTCAACCCCGGCACGTTCTGGAACTATCACTCGTCCGATACCTTCATCGTGGCACGCGCCATGAACAATTACCTGCAAACACAGGAAGGCTCCGGCGCAGACATCTTCAACATGGTGAAGAACGAAGTCTATGCCCCCATCAACTTGAGCGCTGGTGTCAACACCATCCGCACGGATAACGCCACGTACGGCTCCCCCTTCGGCGGCTACGGTCTGTTCTGGACGCGCGATGATATTGCCAAGACCGCCAAATTCCTGAACAACGACAACGGCATTGCCAACGGAACGCAGCTCCTTCAGCCCGATATGCTCGCCGACTCGATGCAAGACGACGCCACCGACCGCGGACTCGACACCACCGGCACGCCCGTCTTCAAATACAACAATGCCTTCTGGGCAAAGAATATGACCCCGTCCGAATTCCCGCAATACTCATGCTCGTTCTGGGTCCCGTTCATGTCCGGTTATGGCGGCATCACCGTCGCCATGATGCCCAATGGCGCAACCTACTACTACTTCAGTGACAACGAAGAGTACAGTTGGTACAACGCGGTGCATGAGGCGAACAAACTCAGCCCATACTGCCCATAAAGGCAGGAACTTAAGAGTGATGGGTAAACAGAGCACGCCCTGTTTACCCATCACAACCGCAATCGGATCTGCTCGGCAGGGTACAAATCTGGCATACGGGTATAAATTCAGGCCACAAAATCTTGTTCCCGCCAAACACCACCTTCAAAAAAGAGACACTTGACAAAGTATAAGTTGCGCATATAATCTTAGACTAACTTTATTCAGTGAATAAAGTTAGTCTAGCCATGGCACACCCTACCGGTAACCGCGAACTTATCAGAGCAATCAATAGCTCACACGTCTTGAATGCGATTAAGACGTATGGTCCTATTGGAAGAGCCGATATTGCCCGGCGGACGGGCCTTAGCCCGGCAACTGTAACATCCATATCTGCCAAGCTAATCTCTCAAAACCTGGTTTTGGAAAAATCTGCAGGAGATTCCAGCGGCGGACGCCCTCCCATTTTGTTGGTCATCAATCCCAAGGGCGGATATGTGGTCGGTATAAAATTGACAGAAACCAATGCAGTCTGTGCGCTAACCGACCTGGAAGCCACCGTGATCGCAAAATCATCCATGATTCTCTCCGGACACAATCCAGATCAGGTTGTGGATGATCTTACAAAAATGGTCACCTCCTTTATCCGCGAACAAAAGATTTCCAAAAAACAACTCCTTGGTGTAGGCATTGGAGTGGCGGGCATCGTAGATGCAGAAGAAGGCATCCTGCGCCAATCACCCATTTATGGATGGGAGAATGTTCCCCTCCGTCAAATGCTTCAAAGTAAATTGAATGTTCCCATTTATATCGAAAACGATGTGAATACATTGACGCTCACCGAAAGATGGTTCGGTCCCGGGCAGGGCGTGGATAATTTCCTGACGGTAACGGTCGGACGCGGCGTTGGCCTGGGAATTGTTGTCAATGGTCAGTTTTATCGCGGACAGAATGGCGGTGCGGGTGAACTAGGACATACCGCTATCGATCCAAACGGCCCGCTATGCGCCTGCGGAAAACAAGGTTGTTTGGAAGCTTATGTGGGCGATCCCGGTTTGGTGCGGGCTGCGCAGGAATCGGTTTCAAAATCAATTCAAAGCATTGATGAACTGCTGCAACTGGCGCAAAACGGAAATTCCGCAGCCATAAAAATATTCAACCAGGCGGGGCGTATTCTTGGAATTGGTGTTGCAAATCTGATCAATTTGTTTAATCCAAAGAAGATCATTATCAGCGGCGAAGGAACACGAGAAGGTGATTTTCTTTTTATTCCAATGAAGGAATCCATCCAGCAAAACACAATGCCCGGATTGTTTGACCCGAAAGTCGTTGAAATCATCCCCTGGGGTGACGATGCCTGGGCGCGCGGAGCGGCAGGGCTGGTACTCCGCGAATTATTCGAGTCGCCCATTCATAAAAAAACCGTAGCAGCATAATTTTTTTGCTCCGAGTTATTTTACTCAGCGAACAAAGTAGGAGGCACCGCCCATCCATATTAAAGAATACAAGACCTGTGTATCCAAAAATCAAAAAAACAAATGGAGATAAAGAGAAATGAAACTCAATCGATTTGCATTGATAACCATTAGTGTGCTCATCATTTCAGCCACCGTATTGTCAGCTTGCGCACCCGCGGCCACCCCCGCATCCGCCCCTGCCACGGAAGCAGCTGCGTCCACGGAAGCCCCCGCTGCTACTGAAGTACTAACTGCGGCTGAACCAGTCACAATTCAATATTGGCACACTCACAGTGATGCGGAAGCAGCACAATTGGACAAGGTGATTGCCGATTTCGAAGCAGCCAACCCCGGCATTACAGTTGAAACCACCCGTTACGCCTACAATGATTACAAGACTGCCTT
>JACPVC010000076.1 GCA_016191955.1 Chloroflexota bacterium | reverse complement strand
GCGCCGGCGTACGTCATGGCTAGGGCGAGGGAAATGCTGAACGGGGAGAGGATCAAATTCTCGTCTTGAGAACGAAGCGTTTGATATAAGTCCAACGCGAAGGCATTGTTGCCATCCACCAGAGTTTGCAAGTCCGCATCATTCACCGCCGGATTCTTCTCGCGTGCCCGGCTGGATTCTGCCATGCCTGTCGATGTCTCACCACAGGCAGAGAGCAAAATGGAAATGAGCATCAATAAAATAACGAGTCGTTGAAATGTTTTCATGATTTCTCCTTTATGCACAGACGTTGAACGCGGCGCATTTGTTTCCATTGTATCCACTTGTGTGAAAGTTATAATCGGTTTTCGGCGTCACCCATTTCTCCTACAACCTCGATACCTGCCTTGCGCGAATGTACGCAAAAAACGAAGTGGCAGTCACTTCTATCGTGACTGCCACCTCGTTACTCATTTCTCGTTTCTATTTATTTTATTTCGCCGCTTCCAACGCCTTGCGCAATTGATCGGTGTGCGCGTTCAAGTGGAAGCCCGGCTGGAGCAGCCCGCTGCCGAAGCGATAATAACTGCCTTTGTTCGCCACAAAATCTGCGGGGATCATTTCTGTATAAAGCAGAATTTCATCCACGCTGCGGCGCAGGGCATCCATCATCAGCTTGATGGACGGGTTGGCTTTCACCGTCGCCGCCACCGATTCGCTGATGTTGCCGCCAAAGCCATCTGCCACGGGTTCATAGCCGTCGATCAGACTCGAAAGGAAGTTGATGTTGAAACGTTCGTTTAGAATGAGATGCGCCACCACCTCCAATGCGCTCCATTCATTGGGTTCGGGGCGCTTCATGGCTTGCGCGTCGCTAAAGCCTTCGAAACATTTTTCGATCTCGGCGAGGGCGGGTTCCATCAAAGCGCGGGATTGCTTTGCCAACTCAACGGGATTGAACGGCACATCCGCCATGGGGCGTCTGGTTAATTCCATCGAGATCTTTTTCTTCTCTGCGCCGCGATAATATTCAACTTCAATTACATCACCACCCTTTTTACCGGCAATCGCAACTTGCAGACTGGTGAAATCGTTGGTGATCGGTTTGCCTGCCATGCTTACGAGCACATCATCACGTTCCAAGCCAGCGCGTTTAGCGCCCATGCCATCGACCGTGTCATCGAGCCGCATCCCTTCACGGACGGGGATACCAAGATGCTTCGCTTGTTTCTCGGTAAAGTCACCGGGTACAATGCCCAACATTGGGCGTTCGGCGATGCGCAGATCAATGCCTGTTTCAAGAACGGATTTCAAATTCCGCAGGCTGTCTTCCCAATTTTCACGGAAGCCCTCCGCCAACTTCGACCACGATTTATCATCCGGCACGTCATGATCCATGCGGACCTTCACGCCGCCATCCTTCTCCACGAAGGTGACTGTCACTTCGGTAGGGGCAGGGTCGATGCTCGAATACCAGCGGAACTTCACACATTTGTTTTGTTCCAATTCGAGATAATGCCCGCTGGAATAGAAATCACCAGCCCACCACAGGTACATACGTCCGTGTGGGTGCGGGGCGACCGTGGCAACGTCACACAGCCATTCGCGCAGGGAGGTTGCGTTTGTAAACGCTCGGTAGGCAAATTTCAAAGGGGCTTGGACAAAGGTTTCAGCAGTTACGGTGGTCATGAATCTCTCCTCTTTTTGGGTATCGATCCTTTATATAGCGTTTGGAAAAACGATACAACCTACCCCAGCAGGGGTTTTGCTTTGAATAATAAAAAAATGCCGCACCATGAATGCCTGCTCAAGGCGGCGTCCTCGCCGCCGGGGACGGCGGCAGGAGCATGTCTAATAAAAAACGCCGCGCCTTGGGCACGACGTTTCAGCTTTATGGATTTCCCGGTGGCGGGAGCAAGTTTGCTCCTTCGAGAATTTGCATATCTGCCATATATTCGGCATGTTGATACGCCGTCAACGCCCCGCCTTCGCCTTCGACCGGGTCTATACTTTCATTCCCATCGAGATCGACGCCTTCATAAATTTGACTCGCCAGCGAGACGGCAAGGCGGATATCCGCTTCGGTGACTTGATCGGACTCGGCGATCCGCTTCGCGACATCCCGAAGCTGGGCAGCCCAACCCTCGACATTTTTCGCGCTGAGAGCGACATGCCCGCCATGCAGCTTGATATTCGCCGTGGCATCTCCCGCCGCGGCGGCAAGATCGGAGTGGGTGATCGTCCCTTCGATGTAGCCTGTCTGACTGCCATTCAAGAGCAGACCAAACCCATCGCTGGGATCGTTCACCTTTCCATTCCCATCGCGATCCCTATAATCGCTGCTTTGCCTGCCGACGACGAGGTTGATGATCGTCTCTGCATGGACTTTCATCGCGGTTTGATCCCCGTTTTCAAAGACTTTCTCCAACTCCTGCCCCGCTTCATATACCAGTTTGCTGGTATCTACCAAGCCAATGGTCATAGGGGTCTGGTTTGGGTTGTTGGGAAAACTGACCAGCAAATGCCGGACATGAGTCAATGCGCCGGAGGGGACGCCCGATGAATACAGGATGGTATCCGATGGATTCGGGCTGACATCTGGATTGGTTTCGAGCGTGATCTCCATGCGGTTGAAACCGTCCAACAGGTTGCGGCTGTCGGGGTCGAGATAGGTCAGGGTGTATTGACTGGAACTATTCTTTTCCAAGACCCCGAGGCTGATGAGCACTTCGCCACCATCGTCGATGAGCCAGGCTTCGTATTGGCTGCCTTCTGCCGGGTCGGGGAGGGAGGCAGTCACTGTGACTTGGTCCATGTTGCCTTGGAAGCGCAACGCGCCGAAGAATTCGCCAAAGGAGATTGGCTGCGGCGTGACACCCGGTTCGGCCGTCCCTGTTGAGTGGGTGGTGTCGCCATTAGGTGTCGCTTCTTCAGATGTCGTCTGTGTGGTGGATGTGCCGGGCAAAAGTGAGTAAAGGGATAGCCCGAGAACTCCAGTCGTTATGACACCTAAACAAACACATGCCAATATCCCGGCACCGATCCAAAGGAATCGATTCGGGTTGGGAGAAGGCATCTTGCTAATCGTGGCAGTTGGCGGCGGAGTCCGGAAGCGGAGGGAGTACAAAGTCTCTGCTTCGGCATGCATGCCCACAGCGTTGTAAAAATCCATCAAAAGTTCGCGCGCAGATTGATAACGGTTTTCAGGAAGTTTTTCGAGCGCTCTGTTGACGACAGACTGGATTTCGGGTGAGACATCGTCTATGGGCGGGGGTGGTTCGGAGATGTGTTTGAGGATGACGCCCAATGTGGAGTCGCCGTCGAAAGGCAGACGCCCCGCGAGCATTTCATACAATACGATGCCGAGTGAGTAGGTGTCGGAGCGGCTGTCTACGGCGTTGCCTTGTGCCTGTTCCGGTGACATGTAAGCGGGCGTTCCGCTCACCACACCTGATGCAGTGTGTGTGGTCGAGTTGGCGATGCGCACCAAGCCGAAGTCGGTGATGATGCATTCGGTATCCGGCGGGAGTTGATCGATGGAATAGTTGCCGCTCTTGTTGTTGAGGATGATGTTGGCGGGTTTGATGTCGCGGTGGATGATGCCCTGTGAATGGGCATAGTCTATGCCCGCCGCCAGTGACTTAAGTAATTGCGCCACTTGAGAAAGCGATAATCTCGCGCCATCTTTGTGCAGGTCGCGCAGGCAGCTTGCCAGCGATGGACCTTTGAGATATTCCATCACAAGGTAGGGATGACCTTCATACGTGTCGAAATCGTAGACTTGAACGATGTTGGGATGCCGCAGCGCAGCCACTGCCTTCGCCTCGCGCTGGAAGCGTTCGAGCAGGTCGTGGTCGCTCTCGACGTAGCTGTGCATGACTTTTACCGCCACGGGGCGGTCGAGGGTGAGGTGAGTACCTGAAAAGACTTCTGCCATTCCCCCGCGCGCCAGGTACTTATCAATGCGGACTTTGCCGATGGTCTGCCCGATCCAGTCTGCCATGTATGAATTATACAGCGGAAATTGGAGAGGGGATGTCTGAAAACGGAGTTGAAATAGAGTTCCTGGGATGTGGGGTGCGTCGCACCAGACTTAATGAGATTCATCTCACCCGAAGACTCTCCTCATTAATCAGAAAAGGCTTACCCGTCTGGTGCGACGCACTTGCTTGCGGGTGAAATTTTCCTTATTAACGAGTACAATCCACGAGTAGGCTGAATTTCAGATATGCAACGCACCCTTGTGGGTAAAAATTATGGCGCGAAGAAAAATCCTATTCCTTCCAAATCAGTATTATCACATTTATAACCGCGGCGTCCATCATGAAAATATCTTCCGCAACGACGCAGACTTCAAGTTTTTGTTGAAGCACATCAAAAAGGAGGCAAAGCGGTGCGCAATCACCATCATTGCCTATTGTTTGATGAGCAATCATTATCATTTTCTTTTTCGACAGGACGGTGACATTGAGATCAGCGAATTTATGCAGGCGGTCTTCAATATTTACACCAAGGCGTTCAATGCGAAATATAAACTTTCAGGAACCTTGTTTGAAGGTCCCTACAAAGCCATTCATGTAGACAAAAGCCCATACCTGTTTCAACTCTGTCGGTACATTCATCGAAATCCGCTGGAGGCGGGTATTGTGGTCAAGCCGGAGCAATGGGTCTATTCCAACTACGCCGAATTCGTCGGCAAGCGCAACGGAACGCTGATTGACCGCGAATTCGTAATAACCAATTTCGGCTCTGCTGAAAATTACGAAGACTTTGTGCTGAACTACATCCCACCTGAAAAGACCCAAAAGGAATTGAGACATTATCTGTTTTGGGACTGAGTTGGTTGGCGCAAGAGTGCGTCGCACCAGACCCGTAGACAAATCTCATTAACCGGATAGAATCCACCCTGAGACGAATCCCATTAAGTTTGGTGCGACGCACCCATAGCAAGGGACATTTCATATCATGACCGAACCTCGCAAACTCATCCAGAGTCAAGATTGAAGGTGGTATTAAAAATGATAATTGAACAGAGTCTTAAGTAAAAGATTAAGGAGAATATATATGTATAATGTGACCATAAAGAATGTGCGTTGCTTTTCTAAAGAACACACTTTTTCTATCAAACCTATAACATTATTAATTGGAGAGAATAGTTCGGGGAAATCTACGTTTTTGGCTTCAACAAGGATAGCCTGGGATTTATTTCAAGGAAAGCAAAGTTTTGATTTTAATGAAGAACCTTTTATTTTTGGCTCCTTTGACCAAATTGCTACTTATCGAGGTGGAAAAGCTGGGAGGGCAAAAGAGTTTGCTATTGGTATGAGTGCGGATTTGGAATTAACCCGAAATGGGAAAAAGGAACTAGTAAACGTTAATGTAAGAGGTTCTTTTATCCCGGTAGGTGGAAAGCCAAAGTTGGCTGAATGGAAATTAGTATCTGGCAAATATAAAATCACTTTGTCTTTTGGAAAAGATAATAAGAGTAATGTGAATCTCGTGACACCTTCTGGGAGATATAAACTAGATGGATTGCTTGGCTTTCCGTTTTCGTTTGGTGTAGCAGAATTATTTACTTATTTGCGGTTTTCGTTTCGAGAAAAGAAACCTACGGATGTCGCTGTTAATAAACCTACAGATGAAGAATTATCTTATATTAATGAGTTAGGTTTTATGATTTCCTACTCACTCGGTGAAAGACCATATGCAATTGCGCCAATTCGAACGCGCCCATCTGTAACATATGATCCTTTTAAGGATATCCCAACACCAGAAGGGGCGCATATACCTACTTTGCTTGCTAAAATATCGTCTACTGATGAAAAGGCGTGGAAAAGACTTCGAGATTCGTTAAATGAATTTGGGAGGGAGTCAGGTCTTTTTGATGATGTTGAAGTCCGAAAAATGGGACAGAAACAAGGCGATCCTTTTCAGGTTACCATTAAGTTAGCCGGTCCTCATTTTAATCTTGCTTACGTTGGGTATGGAGTGAGCCAAATATTACCAATATTGGTTGATACATTACAGGCATCGGAAAATTCTACGTTTTTGTTGCAGCAGCCTGAAGTTCATCTCCATCCGAAGGCACAAGCAGAACTTGGAAGTTTCTTGAGTTCGATTGCAAAAATAAAAAAGAACATATTCATAATTGAAACACATAGCGATTATCTGTTCGATCGAATAAAAATGGATATCAGGGATGGCAAGTATATAACCGCTGACGACGTGTCAGTTTTGTACTTTGAAAGAAGAAATGGGGTTGTTTCCGTTAGCGAAATTGAACTTGATAAACACGGTGATTTGATAAATGTGCCAAATAATTACAGAAAATTTTTCCTTGAAGAAGAACGTCGCATGCTTTTAGGGGAATAAATATGTGCATTATTGTTGACGCAAACTTCGCTTCAAAAATATTTAAGACTCCAAAAGACAAAGATAGCGTCCCAGTCGTTAGGTGGCTACTTAGGGACGGCGCATTGGTTTATGGAGGCAGACTTGCCAAAGAGTTATTTGTTGTTGAGGCAGCAAGGCGCTCAATATTAGAGCTGAAGCGTTCAGGAAAAGCTTTTCAAATAAATGACGAAGAAGTTGACAGGGAAGAGCAGATAGTTTTGCAGATGAGAATTTGCTGTTCCAATGATGTTCACGTAGTGGCATTAGCTCGTGTTAGCGGCGCACGTACCTTGTGTTCTGGTGATGGTGATTTACACCAGGATTTTAAGAATAATAAGCTGGTAAATAAACCAAAAGGTCGCGTGTATCAAAATGATAGCCATTCCGAGCTATTAATACATACGGCTAGTTGTAAAAAACCAAAGTAAAACAACTCGGATGCCATAAGACATCCGAGTTGTTTTACTTCCCAATCTCCCACGTTCCGTCTCGATCACATCAACTTCCAATTTCTTGAACAGCGGACCTGGCTGATTCAACTTCTGTCCCGGCTTCAATTCACTGGGTTTCCAGTAGGACAAGATACTATCTTGTCCTACGCGATAGTGTGCTGATGGTGAATGATCGAGACAGCTTGCATGAAAAATAGCGTGTGAAGGGAATGGGGGAATTCCCTACCTTAAAAAAAACTTCGTAACTGTAAGAAATTCACAACTTTAACCATGCTATACTAATTCAAAGATTTGGCAACTACCTTTATATGATGGAGATGCCGGATATGATTTGGTATAAAAATCGCACAATGTATTTCTATGGCTTTGTGGGTGCCGTTGCGGGGTTTATTATTCTAATTGCGGGTGTCCTGCTTGAATTTCAAAGACAGCGTCTCCCGTTTACCTGGTGGTCCTACTCCTATCTTCATCGAGCCGATCCTATGATTATTCTGGTGGACCTTGCTCCTATTATCCTGGGAGTCATGGCAGGTTTGATCGGCTGGCAGCAAAGCCTTGCCGCGCTGGTGACCAGGGCAAAGATCGAATGGGAGGTTATTTTCGATAGTTTCTCCGATCTGATTTTCGTTCTGGATTCCAACGCCGTCGTCCATCGCTGCAACCATGCCGTGATCGATAAGCTCAACATCCCATTTTATAAAATCATCGGTAAACCACTTGACGAAATTCTAAGCGGCGAACACCTGGATGTTTTAAACCTGACTCAGGCGGAATTTAAATGGATGAACCGCTTATATGACGCCTTTTCATTTCCAGTGGAAGTGAAAGGAGCGGACCCTCTTCGTCTGGTCATCCTGCAAGACATCACAGACCGCAAGGACGCGGAGGAGAAACTCATTATTGAGAGGAACCTTCTCCGTTCCCTGATCGATAACCTCCCAGACCGTATTTATGTGAAAGATGTTGAAGGAAGGAAGATCCTGGCAAATATTGCGGATGCGCACGCTTCAGGCGTCCGCAACGAGCGTGAATTGATCGGGAAGACCGATTTCGATCTCTATCCGCGTGACCTGGCAGAAAAATTCTGGGCAGACGATAGGGTTGTTCTGGATTCGAAAAAGCCGGTTTTGAATCAAGAAGAACAAGGGCTGGATAAAGAAGGTAACCCTGCCTGGGTGATGACATCCAAAGTGCCTGTGCGAGATTCCCGTGATGAAGTTGTCGGGCTGGTGGGGATTGGGCGCGATATTACCCAGTACAAATTAAGCGAATTGGAGATCAAGCGGCAAAAACAATTTTATGAGACCCTGATCTCGAACAGCCCCGTGGCGATCGTGGTCCTGGACAATGACGAAAAAATCATCTCTTGCAACCCCGCCTTTGAAAAATTATACGGATATAAAAACAGCGAAGTCATGGGTATGTTGCTGGATACGCTAATTACAACCGAGGATTTGCGCACTGAAGCCGAGCAATATACCCGGCAGGTGATGCAGGGTACGGTGCATGTCATCAGCAAACGCCGCCGTCGCGATGGGACGTTGGTGGACGTTGAAATCTTCGGCGTGCCCGTTATTGTGGAAGGCGAACGTATCGGCGCGCTTGCCATTTATCACGACATATCCGCCATCGTCCGCGCCCAGCAGGAAGCGGAACAAGCCAACCGCTCCAAGAGCGAATTCCTTGCCAACATGAGCCATGAGATTCGCACCCCAATGAACGGGGTCATCGGCATGTTGGAATTGGCTCTCGATACGCAGCTTACCATTGAACAGCAAGATTACCTTCATACCTCACTCAAAAGCGCCGAAGCGCTCCTCTCCCTGCTCAATGACATTTTGGATTTCTCGAAGATCGAAGCCGGGAAACTCGAACTCGAAGATATCGACTTCAACCTCCGCAACACCATCGAAGACGTTGGCTATACCCTGGCAAAACGCGCACAGGATAAAGGATTGGAACTGGTCTGCCTGGTCCACCCGGATATTACCCACATCCTGCGAGGGGATGCGGGGCGTCTTCGCCAGATCCTCATCAACCTGGTTGGGAATGCCATCAAATTCACGCATCAAGGAGAGATCGTCATCCGCGCCGAGTTGGTGAATGAGACCGAGACCCACGCCAGAATCCACTTCTCCGTGCAGGATACCGGCATTGGCATCCCTCACGAACGGCAGGGAGCCGTTTTCGAGCGCTTCATCCAAGCTGATGGCACCACCACAAGGAAGTATGGCGGCACCGGACTGGGACTTGCCATTTCCAGACAGTTGATAGAAGCCATGCACGGTGAGATAGGCTTGATAAGTGAGCCGGGCGTTGGCAGTAACTTCTGGTTTGAGGCAGCGTTTCCGAAAGTATCTGCGATTCCCGTCATGGAAGCGCTCAACCCGGAGGAAGGCGACCAAATAAACCTGAACACTGCCCGAATCCTCAGCGTGGACGATAACCAGACCAATCGCTACGTCCTCTCGAAGATGGTCGAAGGTTTCGGCTGCCACATCGACTCTGCCGCCAGCGGCGCGCGCGGACTCGAAATGCTGCATCAAGCCATGCGAGCTGGTGACCCTTATCATGTAGTGCTGCTCGATATGCAAATGCCCGGCATGGACGGTGAACAGACTGCCCGCGCCATCAAAAGCGACCCGTTGGTGAAAGAAGTAAAGATCGTCATCCTCACTTCGATGGGCAAACGTGGTGATGCCGTCCGGCTTGAAGCGCTTGGTTGTTCCGGATATTTGCTCAAACCGGTCAAACAGCAAATGCTTTATGAAGCCCTGCTCGCCGTCCTCAACCGCAGAGAGGAGAAAGGCGCAGGCATCGTCACCCGCCATGTGATCTCCGAAAAACGCGCCAGCGATAGGCGCATCCTCCTCGCAGAAGATAACGCCATCAACCAAAAAATTGCAGTCGCCATGCTGCAAAAGAACGGCTATTCGGTGGATGTCGTCGATAACGGTCAGCAAGCTCTGGATCAGGCAACATCATCCCGTTACAACGCCATACTAATGGACGTGCAAATGCCGGATATGGACGGCTTCGAAGCTACGCAGCGCATCCGCGAATGGGAAACCGCCCATGACCGTCACATTCCCATCATTGCAATGACCGCCCATGCCATGAAAGGCGACCGTGAGAAATGCATCGACGCAGGAATGGACGATTACATTACCAAGCCCATCGAATCGCGCATCCTCTATAACGTCCTGGAACGCTGGCTCACATCCACAACCGCAGAACCTGAAGAAGAAAAGCCGACACCTATTGAAGAACCCAAATTCCTTTTGGAGGACCTGGATGAGGGACTGTTCGGGGAGGAAGCTGCGCCCGCCTCATCCCCCGTAGAGGAGCCTGCTCTGCCGCCCGAGCTGGGCACCCCGCCGGAAATTCCCGTCAACTTAACCAGTGCCCTTACCCGTTTCGATGGTGACAAGGATTTCATGCTCGAAATGTGTACGGACTTTCGAAACCACCTGCCCGACCGCATGCGCGAGATCCGCTCTGCGTTCGACGAAGACGATATCAACAGGCTTTACAGGCATTCCCACACTCTTAAGGGAGTTGCCCTGAACTTCGACGCACTCTTCCTCGCCGAACTTGCCAGTCATCTCGAACAACTTTGCAAGCGTGAAAAACTTACCGGCGCTTCAGCTTTGATCGAAATGCTTGAGGTGGAAGCGGCCCGTGTGGGTGAGTTCCTCGCAAATAATACCTAACCTTCAAGGAGCACCGTTATGGTACGCATTCTAGTCATCGACGACGAGCCGATCAATCATCAGCTTGTCAGCAAGGCGCTTGAACCCCTGAACTGCCAGATCACCGCTGCCGAAGACGGCACAAGCGGCATTGCGCGCGCCCGCACCCTTAAGCCCGATATCATCATTACCGATGTGGTCATGCCAGACATGAGCGGCTATGAAGTAACCCACCAGCTTCGCCGCGACCCGCAGTTCAGCAAGGTCCCCATCCTTGTGCTGACCGCCCAATCCGGTTTGCAGGACAAACTCCGTGCTTTTGAAGTGGGCGCAGACGATTACCTAAGCAAGCCATTCGAGCCTGCGGAACTTGCTGCCAGGGTTTCGTCTCTGGTTCGCCGCGCTGAAATGGTCCCACCTGTAGCTGAGAAGGATTCATCACAGTTGGCACGTACGATTGCAGTTCACAGCCTGCGCGGCGGAACCGGCTGTTCCACCCTTGCCGTTAATTTGGGGCTTTCCCTCTCCAACCTGTGGACCAATACGATCCTGCTCGACCTGACGATGACCGCCGGGCAGGTGGCGCTCATGCTGAATAACAACCTGCGCCGCACCTGGGCTGATATTGCCCGCTTTAAAACCGGCGAATTGGATATGGAGTCTTTGAGCAGCATTATTTCCACCCATGAGAGCGGTCTGACGTTCATTGCAGCGCCCACGTTCCCGGATGAAGGAGAATACCTAAGCGGAGACACTCTTTCGGGAGCTATCTCCATCCTCAAGGAACATTACCAATATATCGTCATGGACCTTCCGCATGATTTCAGTGTGTTCTCATTGAGCGCATTGGATGCGGCGGATGCCATCCTGCTGGTCAGCACACCCGATATGGCTTCTGTGCGCGCAACGTCTGCCGCGCTCGATGCCTATACAAAACTGACCTACTCTCAGGAAAAGATCAAACCGATTCTAAATGCGCCTTTCCCGCGTTCCAGTCTTTCGAAGGAGAAGATCGAATCTGCGATGGGAATGAGTTTTGTCGCCTCCATCCCCCATGTTGCCGATACCGTTTTGGAAGCCATCAATCTTGGGCGTCCCTTGGTGTTGGATAAACCCAAAGAAAACATCTCTGCCCTGCTCGAAGATTTTGCCTTCCATCTTAGCAAGCCCGAGCACAAGAAGGCAAAACCCGAAACCCCCACCGAAACCTGGAAGAGAGTCTATAAACGATATCAGGATAGAAAAAAATAACGCCCTCCAACCTCTTGAACAACAGATCCAGACGATTCAACTTTTGTCCTGGCTTCAAGTCGCTGGGTTTCTAATTATTTTTGCTCGTTCCACTCCCCGCGCGGACCATCAAACAAAATTCGAAGTTTATTGAGGATGTTTCTTCCTAAAATGCCAATAGGACGGTCGATCAACAAATACTCCCCTTTGAATGTCTTATTGAGGACAAGCAAATCAAGTTTGGCGACCTTCAATAAGTTTGTGTCGCCGCTAAAACCTTGAACCTCAACACTCCTATTTTCTTCCGGGTTAATTCCAAGCCTTTCGACTGCATAAGTGGGCACGAGAGTAGTGTCTGCACCTGTGTCGATTAACATGGGCACATCGGTTAAAACAGCGCCAGTTGCCGGATTTCGAAGAGTCACATAGGCAACTGGCGCGGGCGGATTGAAATTTTCAGAGTCGTACTCATTCATTAGGCTTTTCCTCGGTGACGGTCACATCGAATCGGGCCGCATCTTCGCGCGTGGCGAAATGGGGTGACAGGATTTGGATGGGTTTCGTACCGTCAATCGTTACCGGGATCACCTCTTCTGTAACGACTACATATACTTTGGCATTTTCAGGCAACTGCACCCCTTCTTTCAAAAGGATACTGCCTTTTTGGACGACGCCTTCATATGTTACGAGTGTCATGTTGCACCTCTAAAAAGATTATAGCATGAAGGTTATTTTCCCAATCTTCCGCGTTCCGCCTCGATCACATCGACCTCCAACTTCTTGAACAACGGACCGGGCTGATTCAACTTCTGTCCCGGTTTCAGGTCGCTTGGTCTCCAGTAGGACAAATTGCCAATTTGTCCTACGCGATAGTGCAGCACCTTGTGTGTGCCGATGGCGTCAGTCACATCTTCGGTGTATTGCTCGCCGAAGAGCGGAGTCTCGTAGCCGAAGAATCCGTGCAGGCGTTCGGAGGTGAAGGGGATGAACGGTGCGAACATGACCTTCAGCGAGTCGATGGCTTTCAGGGCGGTGTAGATGGTCTTGGCGGCGCCGTCCTTGTCCGTTTTCACAGCGGACCAAGGCGCGTTCACGTCGAGGTATTGGTTGACGGCAGTGGCGAGTTTCATCGTCTCGCTTAATGCTGAGCGCAGGCGCACGGCGTCGAGTTCCGCGCCCACAGTGTTGAATCCAGCTTCGATAGTGGCGAGCAAGCCCAAGTCGGAGTCGCGAAGCGTGGTTACATCCACATTTGGTACAACGCCTTCCCAATGCTTATAGCAGAAAGAAAGCACGCGGTTCGCGAGGTTGCCCCATGTTGCCACGAGTTCGTTGTTGTTGCGCGCTACGAAATCCGCCCAGTCCCAATCGCTATCCTTAGCCTCTGGCATGTTGACCGTCAAGTAATAACGAATAGCATCCGGGTCGTAGCGGGTCAGGGCGTCGCGTCCCCAAACCGCCCAGTTACGCGAGCCGCTGATCTTCTGCCCTTCGAGATTCATGAACTGATTGGCAGGCACATCATACGGCAGGATGAGCGGCGCATTCTGTTCACCTGCGAAGAACTCCATGAACGCGCTGCCCGCGCCCATCAATTCGGCGGGCCACTGCGACGTGTGGAAGAAGATGTTGTCTTTGCCGATGAAATGGAATTGCTTCGCTTCGGGGTTGATCCACCAATCGCGCCACGCCTCTTTATTACCCGACAACTGCGCCCACTCAATCGGAGCGGAGAGATAGCCGATAACGGCTTCAAACCAAACGTAGAGCACCTTGGTTTTCCATTGCGGCTCATCCACAGGGACGGGAATGCCCCAATCGAGGTCGCGGGTAATGGAGCGCGGTTTCAGCCCTTCGCTTTCGATCTTGCGCAGCGATTCGCCCAAGACAGTATCTCTCATATGTTCCGAACGCGATTGCAGGAACTTCTTCACTTCGGGTTCGAGCTTGGAGAGGTCGAGATAGAAATGCTCGGTATCGCGCAGCTCGAGCGCACCATCACCCGTCTTCGCGCGCGGATTTTTCAGCTTTTCCGGTTCGAGCACGTTGCCGCAATTATCGCATTGGTCAGAGCGCGCACCTTCGAAGCCGCAGATATAACAAGTCCCTTCCACATAGCGGTCGGGCAGGAACTTGCCTGCGCTGGGGGAATACCACTGTTTGCTAAACTCGCGGAAGAGATAACCGTTCTTCTGCAAGGCGAGGAACATCGCCTGCGAGACCTTGAAGTGGTTGTCGCTATGAGTGGTGGTGTACAGGTCGTAGCTGATGCCGATCTGCTGGAACAACTCGATGAAACCCACATGGAAGGACTTATATACTTCCTCGACGGGCTTACCGAGTTTGTCCGCGCTCATGGTGACAGGCGTGCCGTGCGAGTCGGTGCCGGTAATCATTAGCACCTTGTCGCCTTTCAGGCGGTGGTAGCGAGCGAAAATGTCACCGGGCAGGTGTGAACCCGTGATATTGCCTACATGGATTTCAGCATTGGCGTAGGGCCAGGCTACTGCTACTAAAATAGTTTCGGTCATGAGGTTACTCCGTTCGATTTACCGCTAAGTACGCAAAGAACGCGAAGAAAATCTTAGTTTTTCTTGGCGGTCTTGGCGGTCTTTGCGGTTAATGTGCTCTTCCAAACAAAAAGGCTGTCCGCGAAATGGACAGCCCGTTTTTTAGATACGACGGTCTAACGTGCTTTCCACTTGGCGCAGGGGGACATCTCCATTTGCATTATGCTGTGCATGGCCATGGTCATTGGCACCATTGGGAAAGTGGAAGTGTATTTCATGAAGGGTATTTTAGGCAGGCGCGGGCGCTTTGTCAATAGCGGGTTTCTGTTTCATACGCTGAGCGATAAAGAGGAAGACCAGCACCAAGATCGTCGTGCCGAGGCTCCACAAGTCCTTTTCGGTCAGCGCCTGTTGGGCGAGCGCAAAAATAGAAACGAGGTCGAGCAGAATGAGGAAGAGGATCGCGAATACATAACTTCTGTTTTTTTCGACCATCGTCCCAATGATCCATACGATAGGCAGCACATAGAGGATCTGGTCGTATGCCCATAAGTATAGAGTCGAGATGAATGCAAACGGGAGGATGAGGTTAAGTATCTGCCAATTCGTCATTTTCAGGTGGTTTTGCCAGAGGTAGTAGGCGCAAATTCCCAATAGAAATAACATTCCGGCCGTGCCAAGGGCGGTGGAACAGGTCGAATTGCCGTTGCAGGCGAGATAGGAGAAACTCCAGACATTGGACTGTACACCCAACCTGCGGTCAAAGGCAGCTTGACTGCTTTGTTCAAAGACGGATACCCAGTTTGGGTCCACGGCGAGACCAATTAACAATAGCAGGAGTCCGCCCGTGACGATACCAAAGACGGCATTCCATTGACGCCTTACCAAGAAGACTAATCCAAGCAGGGCAAGGATTGTGACCCCCTGTGAAGGTTTAAGCATGGTAAGTGAGAGTAAAATTCCGGCGAGGAAGAGGCGGTCTTTGTCCAGGAAGTAGAGCGCGCCGAAGATAAAAAGCAAGGTCAATGGACCGAGTGCGCCAATTTGCAGTGTCAGATAGAGGGGACCAAAGAATGTCAAGAAAATCATGACTGGCACAAGCAGGCGGTCATGTATGGTGGAACTCCAACGTTTGAGTAAAAAGTATACAACTGCCGCAATTGCGAGTTGACTAATCCATTGCCAGATGAAATATCCCTGACCGACCGATAACAG
Organism: Chloroflexota bacterium; assembly: GCA_016191955.1. Taxonomy (GTDB): domain Bacteria; phylum Chloroflexota; class Anaerolineae; order Anaerolineales; family Villigracilaceae; genus Villigracilis. Next base: position 11,224 of record JACPVC010000076.1, on the reverse strand, counting down.
TCCCAAAGGAGTTAGAAATACGGCTAGTGGAAGAGGATAGAGAAAGGTTGGCTCTCTTGGCGTAACGGACCCATATGTGTCGTGCCCTTCTGCCCAATGAGCAGCATTGTATGGGCTATTGCCTTCGAGAAGTAATTTTCCAGAAAGCCAGAAGACGAAGAAGTTGGAACGATAATAATTCTGTGTATTGGAATTTTGAACCGCACGCCACTGAAAAAGTGCGGCAAGTATAGCTAATGTGATAACAATTCCAAAAATCCTGATGGGGTTGTTCGATCCCACTTTCATATCAGATCGCTATTTCAGCAAATCTTTCAACTTCGCAAAGGGCGAATCGAGTTCTTCGGGGCGGTGACCGCAGTCCTTCTCGTTTAGGTTTTGTCCGCATTCGAAGCACAGACCCTGGCAATCGGGCTTGCAGATCGGGTTAATGGGAATTTCCAAAATGGCGTATTCACGCAGGAGTTCTTCCACGTCGAGGTGGGCGTCTTCGGGCAGGAGCAGACCAGATTCAGTGACAGAGCGCTGGTCGAAGGCATACATCTCGGTAAATTCCCAGTCGAGTTCCTGCACGAAGTCTGTCAGACAGCGCGCGCAGGTGACGGTGGTCTCGGCGCTGAAATTGCCCTGGGCGATCAACCCCTGTGGAGTCTTGCCGACGTTGACGTTGCCCTGCAGGTTGCGCAGTTCAAGCTCGCCTTCAAGAGTGACCTTTTCCAGGTCGAACGGAAAGTCGTGGTTATAGCCGACTTCTTCATGAATGATGAAGCCGACATTAAAGCGAAAGGGTTTTCTTGGATTAGTCATGGGGTTGTGGGGTTGTCACCCTGAGCGATAGCGAAGGGTCTCTTAGACTATCGTAGAGATTCTTCGCCGCTATCGCGGCTCAGAATGACATTAAACTTTTCTATCAACAATATATTTTGCTAAATTTTCCAATGCATCACGTTCGGCACAGGGTTCAAAGACTTCGAGTCTGGCGAGGGCGCGGTCTACGTGTTGTTCGGCCTCGACCATGGCTTTCTTGGTGCAACTGCTTGAGCGGATCTTCTCCACGAGGCGGGTCATGTTCTCGTTGTTAGTCCAACCGCCCTGGGGCAGGGACAGAACGTCCACGTCGTTGGGGTTGATCTCGGCGAAGTAAATGGCTGGGAGGGTGACTAAGCCATTCAGTAGGTCTGAGCCGAGCGGCTTACCGACTGCGTTCTGGTCACCGTTGAAGTCGAGGATGTCGTCCACGATCTGGAATGCCATGCCGATTTGGTAGCCGAAGTCGCGCATGGATTCGATGGTCTCTTCACCGGCAGGGCTGACCATCGCCGCGGCGCGGGAGGTCATTTCAAACAAGGACGCGGTCTTGGCGTAAATGCGTTTGTAGTAGTTCTCGCGGTTGATAAGCCCGTGCGAGATGAACATTTGCGTCAGCTCGCCGTTGACGATGGTCGCCAGCGTTTCAGAGAACAATTTCATTAGCGGCAGATGGTCGGTATCGGCGGCGAGTTTGGCGGCACGCGCGAAGAGGAAGTCGCCTGTCAAGACAGTGGCAGGCGGCGACCAGCGTGCGTTCAGCGTGGGCGTGCCGCGGCGGAGTAAAGAGCCGTCGATCAAATCGTCATGTACTAATGTGGCGGTATGAAGCAATTCCACAGCCGCGCCAAGGTTGACGAGTTTTTCCAGCGGCGCACCAAGCATGTTTCCAACGAGCAGGCTCAGGGTAGGGCGGACGCGCTTTCCTCCTGCCGCGAGCAAATGCTCCAGCGCAGCGCGCAGGTCGGGATGGTGCTCATCCGCTTGTGAGCGCATCCGTTCTTCAACAAGTTTGATTTCTTCTGTTACGGGTGATAGAAAAGTTACGGCGTTCAAGTCAATCTCCCCATGCAAAGAGCCGTGCCGCATTGGCGGTGGTAATTTCGGCGATCTCCGCAGGGCTTTTGGAATGGATTTCTGCTATTTTATCAGCAATGTGATGAACAAAGGCAGGTTCGTTCCGTTTGCCACGAAACGGCACGGGGGCAAGAAAGGGTGCATCGGTTTCGATCAGCAGCCGGTTCAATGGCAGGTTTTTTATCATTTTACGGTGCGTTTCATTTTTCGGGTAGGTGACGGGACCCGTGACGCCGATGTAAAAGCCGAGTTCCACGGCTTTGGTGGCGAGGCTTAAATCTCCATTGAAGGAGTGCAATACGCCGGGTTTCAAGCCGAGAGGATGATTGAGATGAATCCATTTATCGAACCAGGGTTCAAGCAGGCTGAACAGGTCATCGAAGACGGGACCCATCGTAGCGTCGTTTGCTTCACGCAGGTGGATGACCATCGGCTTGTTCAGCGCCTCTGCGATCTGGACCTGGGAACTGAGTACGCCTCTCTGGTGCTTTTGCTTCTCCGGTTCTTTGACCCAGTAATAATCCAACCCAACCTCGCCGATGGCTGCTATTTTTTCGTGTTCGGCGAGATTGAAAAGTATGTCAATATTTTTTTCGGAAAGCGTTTCCGCATCGGTGGGGTGGACGCCGACAGCAGCGTAGACCTGCTCATACTTTTCGGCAAGTTCGATGGCTTCTTTGCTGGTCTCGATGGTCGTGCCGGGAACAAGCATATGCTTCACACCCACATCAATGGCGCGTTGAATGACGGCTTCGCGGTCTTCGTCGAACTTCTTCCAATAGAGGTGACAGTGAGTGTCGGTAAGTTGCATGGCTTCGATAAAACCGCCGCCTATTTTCGGGCGGCGGTCTTCTTCCTCGATTTCTTTCTGGTTTTATAAGTTGTTTTCGTTTCGCCGATCTGCTTTTGGGGAATGAGCGTAATCAAAACCCGCAAGGCGTTGTTTACACTTTCAGAGTCGGGAAAATAGACAGACACATCAGGATCAAGCGTAATTACTTTTTGGAGAGAATCAAAATGCTTTATTGTTACTGAACCATCCTCATGATGGATATGAACAGTATGCGCCTGATTTGGCCCAATATAATATTTTCCACGCATGCCCTTTTTACCCTTGAAATCATATTCAGGGAGCATCCCATCGTCATAATCTTTGGGGTCGATTTTATGCGCCTTCTTCATATAATCTTCTTTCAGTTGTTGTTGCTTTGCGGCAACTGATGATACGGATTAGAGTACCTTCAATTATTATTTCTTTTTCCAGGTGAACCACGAGCAGGAGTTTTTGATTGATGGATATACCTATGCTTATTAGCCGCTCTTCATTTTCGGAGTGTAATTCATCGGGAAAGGTCAGGATGAATGGATCATAGAATATTGTTTTGCCTTCTTCAAAACTGACTTTATGCTTTGCCAGATTAATGCTGGCTTTGTTGTCATCCCATTTGAAGATATATTCTATGAATTAAATTATACCGCTTTTGGTTAGTACCATTGCCCGAGTTGACCAACGCTCCTAAAAATTGTATAGTAATAAAAAACCCGAGGAAACCATAATGAAGAGACAAACATTCTTTCTGACAATTCTCCTAATTCTCTCTTTTGCAATTCCCCATGCTGCCCACGCGGACGTTGCCCCGCCCGAAACCGTCCCTGGCTCGAACCTGAACCCCGGCGTCGAGTCCACGCAGGTACGGATGGTGGCAGAGACCGTAACGTTGACCGTATCGCAAGACCCTGCGGATGAAAATGGGGCAGTTGCAAAGACAGAAGCAGTATTCACCATGCGTAACCTCGGCACTGCCGAAGAGAAGATGAATGTCCGCTTCCCACTTTCATTTTTCAACGGCAATTCCGATGGCTTTGGCGGCTTCCCTGAGATCGAGTCTATTGCAGTGAAAGTGAATGGCAAGACTGTGCCCACTCGGCGTGAAGTCCAGCCGTTTTTGAACAACACGTCTTTCTATCAGGAACGCGATGAGATTCCCTGGTCTATCTTCGAAGTGACCTTCCCTCCGAATCAAGATGTGATTATCGAAGTTGTGTATACCGTTGAAGGCTTTGGTTACTATCCTTACGAAGTTTTCAAATACATTCTCGAAACCGGCGCAGGCTGGAACGGAACCATCGGCAGCGCCGAGGTCATTCTGCGCTTGCCGTACGAAGCGAACGAGAAAAACGTCTGGGTCGAAGGCGTGGAAGGCTATGGCGACGCCACCCCGGGCGGCGTGTTTAGCGGCAATGAAGTCCACTGGAAGTTCACTGATTTGGAACCTACTTTTGAGAATAACCTTCAATTTGTGGTCGTGGCTCCCTCTGTCTGGAAAAAAGTATTGACCGAAACTGAGAATGCCGCGCGCAACCCGAACGACGGCGAAGCCTGGGGCAGGTTGGGCAAAGCCTACAAAGAAATCATTACAATGTCACATGGCAACCTTCGCGCAGATTCTGCCGGGCAGGAAATGCGCGAACTGAGCCGCAGCGCCTATGAAAAATGTCTTGCTCTGCTACCAAACGATCCGCTTTGGCGTTACGGCTATGCCGATCTCTTATGGTCCAATTATTATTTTGATGTCTATTTATACAGCAAGACCGACACCGAAGGAATTTTACCGACAGCCCTGTTGAATCTTCAAACTGCCTTGGAATTAGACCCAAACCTTCAACAGGCAAAGGACCTTCTGGATGAGATCAGTTACGCGGTCCCAGAGGCAGTTCAACCAAATGACGATGGGAGTTATATCCTGCTCGGCTTGACTGCCACTCCGATTCCGCCCACACCCTATGGCGGATTCGCCACCGAGACACCGCCTCGTTCCACGCTCGAGCCTGCTTCAACACCCCAAGCCCGATCCACGCCGACAGAAGCGCCTGAACCCGCTGCCACAAATCCGTTATGTAGCAGCGCGGCAATATTTCCCATCTTGTTTGGTTTGTTGCTCATTCCAAAACGCAGGGCAGCTAAATAAAAGTAGTGCGACATTTATGTCGCACTACGCCTCGTTTCTTATCCGCTTGTCGCTCGTTACTTAATCCCCGCCACCTTCAACCCATCCTGTAAGATCGCCTGGACCTTGTCCACGTGTCTCGTTTCGCAATATACGCGCAGGATCGGTTCCGTGCCCGAGAAGCGGATCAGCATCCAGCCGCCATCTTCGAGCTTGAATTGGAAGCCATCCACTGTGATAAGCTCGGTCACTTTCAAGCCGCCGAGGGTCTTGGGATTATTGTCCATGATGATCTTCTTGCGGGCATCGGCATCGCCGCTGAAGGGACTATCCACGCGGTCGTAGAAATATTCGCCGCCGACCTTTGTGAACAGGTCCTTCAATAACGCAGTCGGTTTCTTGCCGGTCCTCACCATGAAATCGAGCATGTACAAGCCAGCCAAAATGCCATCGCGTTCGGGGACGTTTCCACGGAAGGCATAGCCACCGCTTTCTTCACCACCGATGAGGGCGTTGGTCTCGGTCATCTTCGGGGCAACATACTTGAAACCCACGCCCGTCTCATGGACGGGTACGCCGTAAATCTCGCCAAGTTTGTTGAGCATGTTGGTGGTGGAAAGCGTCTTGACGATGTCACCGCGTTCGCCGCGCACTTCGAGCAGGTAGTAAGCGAGCAGGGCATACACGCGCAACTGGTTGATGAACTCGCCATTCTCGTCGCCGATGCCGCAGCGATCCGCATCGCCATCCGTGATGAGCAGCACATCAGCTTTGTTGGTCACGGTCGCCTTCAGACCTACGTCTATATTCGGGCGGATGGGTTCCGGGCGCTTCATCTCAGGGAAGGCTGGATTGCGCTCGTTATGGATTTCAATGATCTTGGTCTTGCCACCGCCAAGCAGACGGGTGAACCAGCCCGCGCCGTTGCCCCACATGGCATCTACCACCACGGTCAGACCGGCGTCCTTGATGGGCTGTAAATCGATCAAGCCGTCGCGGGTGAGATGCTCGATGTACGGAGTCGCCGCATCGAACTTGACGATCTCGCCAGCAGCTTCGGCTTCTTTGTAATCCTTGCGCTTCACATCCTGGACGTTGTCTGGGATGCCCGCTTCGATTTGTTTCAACCCTTCCGGGTCGATAGCGCCACCCGTCTCGTTGCGGACTTTGAAGCCGTTATCGGTAGGCGGGTTGTGGCTGGCAGTGATGTTGACCGCGCCTGCCGCTTTCTTATCTACCACGGCATAAGCGATAACCGGTGTAGGAGTTGCGCCATCGGTCAGGTAAACCTTCAAGCCGTTGCCCGCCAACACTTCTGCTACGGCGGCAGCGAAATTCTCCGAGTGGAAGCGTTTGTCGTGCCCAACCACGATCCACCCTCCCTTTTTTCCCTGTGAGAGCATATACGATGCAAAGCCCTGCGCACAGCGGCGCAGGTTATCGAAGGTGTAATCCTCGGCAATGACGCCGCGCCAGCCGTCTGTGCCGAATTTTATCTTATGTGCCATGAGTCATCTCCTCAAAGAATAATAACTTGCGGGATTATACCCGTCACAGGTGTAAATAACAGAGAAGGATAGCTCAACCTCACTGTTATCGTACCAGCCCATTACGGGGTGGATGTTGGCAATGGCGAAGCAAAAGGTGTGGGAGAAGAGGTCGCATCCACAGTGGGAGGGGTGAGCGTGGACGAGGGGACGAGCGTTGGTGTAGACGTAGCAGTCGCCGTGGATGCGGGCGCATTGCCCGATACCAAAATTTGCCACGCGATTTCCAGATCGCCCGAAGCCACAACGGGGAACTCCGGCAGGTTGCCGAGCGCCAGGTTGAGCCGTTCGATTGCTTTCGCTAAAACATAATCACCTTTTTCAGCTTGCAATTCCACAAGCAGGTCACGCGCGGTTTGTACATCTGTTTTTGCCAGCCCAAAATTGCTTTGCGCCAAATACAGCCTTGCGCGCGCAAGAATATCCAAAGCGCGGGTGAACATCACTTCATGCTTCAACTCAAGCAGAACGGCGTCGTTGTTTTCCTGCAATTGCGTTTCGAGTGCAGCTTGCATCTCTTCCAGATTCTCAATCGAAGCGGTGTGCGCTTCCACCGAACCTTCAAGGGCGGTGAGGTGCGAATTCATTTCGTCGAGTTGAGCTTGCAGTGTGGCGATCTCCGATTCCAATTTTTGAATCTGCGCGGTATTCTCTTCCACCGGGGCAATGAGTGTCTTTTGAAGGTATGGCAGCCCGTAATAGAACATCGCTCCAATTGCCAGGAATAAAATGGCAAGCATGATTAAACGAAGCAACGCTTTCAAGAATGCGACAAATGCCCGCCCTAAACGCCTGAAGAAGGAGTCCTGCTCTTTGGGCGAATCCTGCGCAAGCTGAATCTTCTCCACGGGCATCGCCTCTTCCTCGACCGGGACCAGGGCGCTGTTTTCTGAGACATTTCCCTGCGCCTCAGCAAAAAGCTCCAACTTGCCGAGCATGGTTTTGCCCATGCCTTTTACTTTCAAACAATCTTCCGGCATATCGAACGGACGCGCGGCGATGAGGTTCCCCGCCAATTGGCGGTTAATACCAGGGACTTGCGTCAGTGTTTTTAGATCGGCGGTGTTGAGAAAATCGAGAAAGCGGCTCATGGAAATCTCCTGTCAGGTCATTGTACAACAAAAGGGTTCGGGCGAGAATCAAGCTTGAGAAAACAGAATCAAACCCAAGTCTTCGTTCGAGGCGGCGCGTCGCACTCTCATTTGATAAAGCCATTGAATGTCCACGTCATACGTTGGATAAGTTCTGGATTTAGAATCCGAAACGATTCGAGATTGCCGGATAATGAGAGGAGCAGGCTGAGGATGAGGGTGTACATCAAAAGGAGGGTTGAGGCGGCGATAAAGATTTTTTTGTTTTTGAAGAGTTCGAAGCCGTGCCAGAAGCCGATGACCACGAGCAAGACAAGAGTCGGAACGGCGTCGAGCATATAGCGCATGGCAACGAAGAAGAAGGCTTGCAGTGTGATGAAGGTGGCGAGAAACGCGAGCGTGACGGATGCAATGATCCAACGCAGGTCGCGCCGCGGTTTGACGAACGCCAGCAAAGCCAGCAGCATGAATGGACTGCCAACGAATAAGCCCGTGATGTTTTCCGTGAAGGTTAGATACATTTTGGGTTTGTAATTCGTCAGCCAATCTGGACCTGCCCAACGGGTGGGAAAGATGTGCGGAAAGGCATCGCGCCGTTCGAGCGGGTTGAAGAGGGTCTTGTATAAATTGGGTGGGATGTATTCGATGGCGAAGGTTTCATCCATCTTTTGATATAGGTTGTAGCTGGTGAGTTGATAGCGATAACCGAACTCGGTTACTGAATCGAAGCGCGCGTAGTTGTATGCGGCGTATGCTGCTCCGCCAATGGCGATGGGAATTGCAAACGCAAGCAGGATGGGAATCATGCGCAGACGTTGAGTCTGAAACGCCCAAATCAGAATGAGCACCGAGAGTAACCCAATGGCAGGGAGAATCGTGGTGCGCGAGCCGATGGAAAAGATAAAGAAGGTTCCAGCAAGCGCCAAGCGCGGATACGTCGGCTGATCGAAGGCGGGCAGGAGGAAGTAGAAACCGCCCACCAAAAAAAATTGCGCAGCGACGATAGCGGCTTCGTAGATGCGTCCTTCCACAAGCACATACACCATCGGGTTGACCAATCCGGCAAAGGCAACCGCCGCAAGCACTGCCCAACGCGGAACCTCGGGGAAATATCTTCGCCGCAAATCGAGGATGGTTAGGTTGAGAAAGAAAAGCGTGCCGGTGAGAAAGAGCAACGCAAGCAGTTTGTCACCGACATCCGGTTTGTAAAATGGCTTGATGGCGGATAGCACGAGCGCGGGCGCAGGACCCCAATAGAGATAATATTTTCCGTTGTAAAGTGTGGCATCCCATAAAACGGGAATGCCGGTGCGATTCCCTGGTTCGTAAAGGCTTTCGTCTTTGAACGCCAATAAGGCAGGGTCGGGTTGAACGTCCAGTTCGAGTTGACCTTTGGCGAAGGCGTTTGCTTGCAGGTCGAAGTAATTCGTCTCGTTGGGCAGGGATTTTAACAACCCGGTAGTGGCGAACCAAACATAGATGAAGAAAATGCCTGCATTCAGGGCAAGGAGAGCGATATAAAACCGCCCATCTGCAGAATGGAGAGATCTACCGATGAAATTATCTTCACGATAGAAGAGAGAAATAGTCAGTAGAACAATACCGATGAGCAGAATTGCGGAGCGGCGTATGCCCCATGTCGGAAAACTTTCCAGCCCTAGTTGATTTGCAAAGACCATCAAAAAAATGGCGGCAGTTCCGAGGAGTCCGCCCGTGATTCTCAGTCCGTGAGTGCGCATGGGATGATTTTATCATTCTCACGCGGGCGTAGTGTGCGTCGCACCAGACTTAATGAGACAAGGCAACAGATAGGATTCATCTCATTTAGGACTTACGCAGTTCAAAATCTTTTGCCGCGAATTACGCGAATTGCCACAAATTTTTAAACAATTCGCGTGAATTCGCGAAATTCGCGGCTTGTTCTTGGGGTTTTGCATAAGTCCTATCATTAAGGAGATTCTCTCCCCCGATTGGTGCGACGCACCCCTTTGTGGATGCTATAATCCCAACCATGATATGCCTTGATTATGCCGCCACCACCCCCGTAGACGAACGCGTGCTCGCCAAGATGATGCCGTATTTCCGTGAGGCGTTCGGAAACCCCTCGTCCATTCATCGCTTTGGGCAAAAAGCCGAAGCGGCAGTGGATGAAGCCCGCGAAAAGACCGCCTCCGTTTTGGGCTGCCAACCTGACGAAATTATCTTCACCTCCGGCGGCTCCGAAGCGGATAATCTCGCCCTACGCGGCGCGATGATGGCCCACAAAGATGCGAGCAAGTGGATCCTGACCGCCAAGACCGAACATCCCGCCGTAAGCAAAACGGCGATTCAACTTGAACAGGAATACGGTTTCCTGCTCGAATGGCTGGATGTGAACGAGCACGGCGCAGTGACGGTCGAGTCATTGGCAAAGGCGGTTTGCAATAATACGACGATGGCGTCGGTCATGTACGCCAATAACGAGATCGGCACGATCAACCCCATCGCAGACTTGGCGGAAGTGGCGAAGGCAAACAACATTCTCTTCCACACCGATGCCGTGCAAGCGGCGGCGTATCTCGATGTGAACGTCAATAAGCTGGGCATTGATTTGATGTCGCTTGGCGGGCACAAGTTCTATGGACCGAAAGGCGTGGGGGCGTTGTACGTCCGCAAGGGGACGAATCTCGTGCCACATCTCACTGGCGGGAGTCAGGAGTCCAGCCTGCGAGCTGGGACGCATAATGTGCCGTATATCGTTGGCTTTGCTGAGGCATTGCATCTTGCTGCTGAAGAACGCGAAGCGCGCATTGCGCACGTCAAACCAATGCGTGACCATATTATCGGTGCCATCCTCGAAACGATTTCTGATTCGCGCCTCACGGGTCACCCTGAACAGCGTTTGCCAAACCATGCCTCCTTTGTCTTTAAAGATGTCGATGGCAATCTTCTCCTGCAATTGCTCGACGCGGCGGGCTTCGCCTGCTCCTCCGGCTCTGCCTGTAAGACAGGCAACCCCGAACCCAGTGAAGTGGTCACTGCCCTCGGTTATTCCCGTGATTGGGCGCTGGGTTCCCTGCGTATCACCCTCGGCGCAGGGACAACGCCGGAACATGTCGATGCGTTCCTGAAAACATTGCCTGACTTGGTAACAAAGGCGAGAAGTTTGAATCAGGGATAAACCGTTAATGTCGCTGCACTTGATGACCTACAATATCCTCGACGGTGGAGAAAACCGCGAGGCTTATATATTGAAAGTGATTCAAGCTGTTCAGCCTGATGTTCTTGTTCTTCAGGAAGTTTATTCTGATGAGATATTGAAATTCTTGGCGAACTCATTGGGGATGAAATATTACCTTGGAGAAGGGAATGCAAAACGAAAAGTAGCACTGTTAAGCAAGTTGCCGGTTCGTTCATTTATCAGCAAACATTCCTTTCCTCCCATTTGGCGCAATTTCATTGATGCTGAAATCGAATGGAGACCAGACCAGCACGTAAGGCTGATCGGTGTACACCCGATGGCTATATTAGGTGTGGCATTTGAACTTTGGAGGTTTTTGGAAGCGAAGTATGTTCTGCGATATATTCGGCGTATCCAAAACGAACATATCTTGATCGCTGGCGACTTTAATGCAATTGCCCCTGGTGAACAGGCTCGAACTGAAATTATGCCAAACTGGCTAAAGTGGATGATATATTTACAGGGGAACAGGGTCTTCAATTTCTCGATACAAGAGATTTTATCTGCAGGGTTTATAGATTGTTTTCGGCTTTG
>JACPVC010000037.1 GCA_016191955.1 Chloroflexota bacterium | reverse complement strand
GGCTTGATCGCACTAGGCATGTGCTTGAGTCCTTCCAAACCGTGGAAGGGCGCATCGGGCTGAAAAGCGATGGTCTGGATATCCGGTATCTGTTCGAGCAAATAGCGGCTTGTGCCCGTGAACGTGCCCGAAGTGCCAAGCCCTGCCACGAAATGCGTTACTTGACCGTTGGTCTGTTGCAAGATCTCCGGACCCGTGCTGACGTAATGTGCCTGCCAGTTGGCATCGTTATTATATTGGTTGGCATACCAATATTTATCCGGGTATTCCTCCGCTAATTCACGCGCCTTGAGGATCGCGCCATCCGAGCCTTCGAGCGGGTCGGTCAACACCAACTCCGCGCCCAAGGCTTTGAGAATGGAGAAACGCTCCGAACTTGCGCTGGCAGGCACCGCCAATGTGACAGGGATTCCCAACGCCGCGCCGAACGTTGCATACGAAATGCCCATATTGCCGGATGTTGAATCCAACAGACGTTTGCCACCGTTCAAGCTTCCGTTGATGATGGCGTTTTGGATGATGTTCAATGCGGGTCGGTCCTTGACCGAGCCGCCGGGGTTGAACCATTCAGCTTTGGCAAAAACTTTCACTCGTGGAGACAAGCCCCGGGTCACGCGCAGAAGCGGGAGGAGCGGCGTATCCCCTACATGATAGGCAAGGCTGTCCAATGGAATGGTATTTGATTCGGTTAGTCGAAAGTCTAGTAAGGTCATGTCTTCTCTCATTCGTCATTGCGAGGAGCACCCTCCTCACAATGACAGAAATTAAAATAAAAACAGTCAACGGATAAACAAAAAGACGGCGAACAAACGCCACACACGTTGCAAATTGGATGCACGCGGGGGTCGCTCAACCGTCTGAGTCTAGTCCGTTGACTGCGGAAAATTCTGCTCAGGCGGTGGCTACGAGCCCCGCCCAAGACACAAGCAATAATCGAAAAGTTTCATAGTTTGTTAATTCCTAGATTGCGCCTATTCTATGAATCTTACCGATTTTGTCAATATCTAGACACCCCCAATCTGGAAATCTAAAAAATAGCTCCGGTGGGGGCTAAGCCCCAACAGAGCATCGAGCGAAATATTATCCCCCCGCTGCCGACGCCATCAGGATAACCTTATCCTCTTCCTTCAACGCGGTTTCCATCCCGTTCAAATCCCGCATATGGATGCCGTTTACAAAAATATTGAAATGACGGCGCAAGTCGCCCTTTGCATCGAACAGGTGTGGCTTGAGCGTGGGGTATCGCAGAAGGACATTCTCCAGCAACTCGGCAATGGTCGCGCCGGTTATGGGGAATTCGCTTTGGTTATCCACGTAGAATTTCATCAAAGGTGGGAATTTTACGGTTGGCATGACCCATATTTTAATGCGGTTTGTTGCATTCAGCCGAAAAATTCCTATAATGAATATATCAACAAGGAGAGGACCATGACCCAATACAAAGTGATCGCTGGCACGTTCCACGTCAAAGGCTTTCAACCCGACGGCGACTCGATCCGCTTTCAGGCAAATAAGCAGGAGAATTGGGATTTCTTCCAATGGGCAACTGAAATAGATAAAGCCACAAAGAAGAAACAACTGCGCGTCGAATCCATCGATGCGTTGGAGACGCATTACGAGGGCTTTCACCAGCCACGTCCATTCGCGCTCGCAGCGCTCGAATCCCTGCTGGAAATGCTCAATATCAAGAACTTAATCTACAGCCTGGGCGTAACCCAGGTTGTGGAGGCAGACGACGGCAAGGCAGGCTTCATCGCCTCTGCGGATGTAGACCGCTTCGGACGCCCCGTGAGCTATGTCTTCCCCAAAAACGTCAACCTCACCGACGGCGCTATCATGGACTCCAGCGCGCTGCCCATCGAAGACTCGCTCAATTTCCAACTCGCGCGCGAGGGGTTGGTCTACCCCACCTTTTACACCACCACAGATCGCGCCTTCGCAGAAAAATTCCGTGCTGTCGTCTCGCGTGCTCGCAAGACCAAGCGTGGAATTTGGTCGATAGATAAAACCTCCGATTTCACTCTGCTGGATATTCGCACGCTTGAAGAGGATATTCTGCTGGTTCCCAAACTCTTCCGGCGTTTGGTAGGTTTCTTCAACAATTACTCCGATTTCGGAAAATTGCAGGAATACATGATGAAGCAGCGCGACAATCTCGTTCTGTGGGATGGCACGAAGAAGAAGTCGCTGGCAGACCTGATGAAGTTCTCCGGCAGGCAGATTCAAATGAAGACGCCCGTGGAAGATATTCTTTTCTCGCCAAAGTGAGTTTGTAATTGGTAGATCAGTAAATTGGTAAGTTGGTAAGTTAGTAATTCACCTTACGCGATTTTGCTTTTTCGCTCCCGAAAATGTCACCCTGAGCGACAGCGAAGGGTCTCTGGGACAATCGTAGAGATGCTCACCGCACTGCGGTGCATGTGTCGCTTCGCTACTAAGAAACAAGGATTTTCAAACCCTTTTTTGCCGCGAATTTCGCGAATTCGCGCTGATTTTAAAACCAATTCGCGAAAATTCGCGTAATCCGCGGCTGAAGCTCTTGTTTCTTTGGCTTGGAACGGCGATCCCTTTCCGCCGTGGCTTTACTCAGCATGACATATTAAAGTGTTAGGCAATTACGGTTACCCTGAATAGTAAATGGGTAACAAAGAAGCCCTGGAACATTTTGGGCTTTTTGTTATTTCCGACCAGCTATTCCACGCATTTTCCTTTAATAACAAATTATATATATGAGAACATCGTCGAGTGGGCGTATGGGCATCGTATGGCAAACGAAATTGACGTTGAGGTTGCCAGTGGTGTAAAACCTCCATCAAGGAGGTTCTAT
>JACPVC010000036.1 GCA_016191955.1 Chloroflexota bacterium | reverse complement strand
GGTTTGCGCCTTTGAGATGAATGAAGCGTCGTTCAGGGTCGGTTCCCAAAGTTTGGCTCCGATGCGCAAAAGGATGCCGCGCGCACCGCGCCCATAATACGTCCGCAAGGCAGATTGCAATCTGGCGTATGCCTCCGCCGCCTGTGAGCCGTCGAACGCCAGAAAAAATTCCGGCTTCCGCCAATCGCGCGACAGACTGGAATTGGATAAAACGGCATGATAGGTGTCGGATCCGATCTCCATAGAAAGCGTTTCGACAAAGCGGCTCATGAAACGCGAGGAGAGTCGGGCGGCTGCCATTATTTCGCTCCCATCGAATGAACAAAAACGGGATAATACTCTCCCGTGCGTGTAAAGCCAAGTTTTTCATACAGGCGCAGCGAAGCAAAATTATCGTCTTGTGTGTTGACCGAAAGCCTGCCGGATTGAAGCCCCCCGGCTCGTTGGATCAGGTCATGCACCAAAGCGGAGCCCACTCCCCTGCCTTGCGCCTCAGGGCGGACCCCGAGCCTTGCGAGGTGTGCCCCAAACGGGTTGCCCGTACTGATCTGATACCCGATCACGCCGCTCTGATCTTCAGCGACGGAGGAATAAAAGGACTGCCCGCGCGCGCGTTGAAGCGAATCATAGGTGTTATGCCAGAATGCGCCGAACGCATCGCGGTCTACCTGCTCAACTTCACTAAAATCAGAGTCCTGCATTGGGCGAATGCGAATGTTGTCATTGATGCGAACCGGGATGTAGCCTTCGCTTTTGAGCTCCAACAGGACGATGTTCAGCCGTGATTCAAATCCGCTTTCCAGGAGCAGAGATTGAAACCACTGCTTCATGACGATGGAAGCCGTTTGGGCGTTGGGGTTGGCAGAGAGAATATCAGCCTGGGCAAAGCTCCACAGGGCAGACCAGGCTTCAGGTCCCGAAAGATGCGCGTGATATGAAAAGAGACGTATCCATGCCACGTCTGGCGGGTCCTCCGGGCATGCCAGCGCGGCGACTACGGTCCCGGAATCTTCCAGCACCCAAAAATTTTGAGCGCCGATCCATTCGAGGGCTGTGCGCCAGTCGAGATGGCGGTGCGTATTTGATTCTTGAAAAATAAGATTGGAGATTTGGCGATGATCCTGCGCCATGGCGCGCCGGATATGCAGGCGAAGATTGATCATTTGATGAATCGGAGGAAGAATTTCATGATGCGTTCGAAGAAAGTCGGGGTATCTTTGACGTCGATGGACCCCATCATCTTGAATGCAGACTCGGTGATCTTACCGGTTTTCAACTTGAGCGCCGCGGCAGATTTCATGACCATTGCCCGCAAGTCGCCTTCGTTCACACTGCCGAACAATTCGGCAGAGAGTTCATATTTTTCGATGGCTTCATCATAACGATGAAGCCCTTCGAGCGCCGCAGCTTGATTCCCAATTGCCATCGCCTGGCGTTTCACATCACTGGCTTCAGCAAAGACTTTATCGGTATCGAGTGCGGCTTCAAGGGCTTCTTGAGCCTTCCCCGCTTGCAGAAGGGAAACGCTCAGGTTGTTTTTCGATTCAGCGGCAGACAAGCCCGCGCGCCCCAAGGTATAACCCTCCGCCGCCTGGCGAAAGTATTCGGCGGCTTCATCGAACTTTTTATTTGCAAAGGCTTGCTTGCCTTTGGTGTCAAGCTGGTGGGGTTCAAGTGACATGGCTGCGGCGTGTGATGTTAGAGTGTAATATCGAGCAGACCTTCCGCAACCGAGCGGAGCTTATCGCGCGACATGCTGCTGAGCTTCATGGCGAGTTCAAGGTATGGGCGGTTGACCGGCTGGCAGACAAATTCCTGAAAATCCTTGGGCAGGTTCATGAATTTTTGCATGGCAAGCTGCGCGGTCATCCACTCGCCCACGGGTCCGCTTTGATCGAAGAAGTTCTCGATGCGGCTGCCCATTACGGCGAGGATGCTTTCAAGCTCCGGCACCGAAACGGTCCGTTCGCCAAGTTCATACGACTTTAACCGGGATTGGGAAATGCCGGTCTCAGACGAAAGATGGCGAATGGACATATTCGCCGTGGTGCGTTCCTGGCGGATCAACGCACCGATCATGCGATGGCGCAAGGCAATCAGCCTGGTGATATCTTCAGGCGTTAGAGGCTCGGGGGCATCTGAAACGGTTTCATTTCCCCAGAATTGAGAGATGGGGATTTTTAGAAAAAATACAAGGGCTTCCAACTCAGGCAGGGATGGGGCGCGGCGTCCTTCTTCATAGGCGCGGAACACGCCGGGTTTGACGCCAATTGCATCGGCGCATTCCTTGATGCTGCGGCGTTCTGCCATGCGGGCATCTCTAATTAACAAGCCAAGTTTCTTTTCGCGAATGGTAATTTGGGCGTTGGTCATGTTACCTCATCATGTTGAATGCCTATTATAGCAGAGTGTTTCAACGTCTTGATGCAGGTAATTGGGATTTCGCCATGAACACGTCGGCGCTCAAGTTGAACCCCGCGGCGATCAACCGCGGAGTAAAGTTGGGGCGAATACCTGTGGGCTGTAACTCGCCCAGAACTTGACCGTCTTGTGTAACGCTGGTTTGATTGAACTTGAAGATGTCGCTGAGAACAACCACGTCGCCTTCCATACCGGCAACCTCTGTGATGGCAGTGACTTTGCGTTTTCCATCCCTAAGGCGCGTCTGCTGGACGATCAGATCAATCGCAGAGGAAATCTGGGTGCGTACCACTTTGAGGGGCAAATCCATGCCTGCCATCAGCACGAGGGTTTCGAGACGGGAGATCGCATCACGCGGACTGTTGGAGTGGACCGTCGTCAACGAGCCGTCGTGACCCGTATTCATTGCCTGGAGCATATCGAGTGCTTCGCCGCCGCGCACCTCACCCACCACAATGCGGTCAGGACGCATACGCAGGGAATTTTTCACCAATTCGCGGATGGTGACCGCATGCATGCCATCGACATTGGCAGGCTTTGTTTCCATGCGCATGACATGATCCTGCTGTAACTGAAGTTCGGCGGCGTCTTCAATCGTGATAATACGTTCAGACTCGGGGATAAAGCCAGAGACAACGTTCAACAGCGTAGTCTTGCCGGAACCGGTCCCGCCGGAGATGACGATGTTGAAGCGCGCCTTCACGCAGGCTTCCAAAAAATCTGCCATCTGTTTGGTGATGGAACCGAAGTTGATTAGGTCTTCGACCTTGAGTTTATCCTTGCGAAATTTGCGAATGGTGATGGAAGGTCCGTCAATCGAGACCGGGCGCACTACGGCGTTGACGCGGGAACCGTCTGGCAGGCGGGCATCAACGGTCGGGGTGTCGAAATCCACGCGGCGCCCCAAAGGCATGATGATGCGGTCAATGATACGCACCACATGGTCGTCATCGTCGAAGGTGATTTCGCTTTTGGTTAACTGTCCCTTTTTCTCAATAAATATTTTCTTGGGTCCGTTGACCATGATCTCGGAGACATCCGGGTCATCCAGCAAGGGCTGGATGGGTCCAAACCCAAGCAGGTCATTGAGGACTTGCTTGAAAATATCCTTTTTTAGATCTTCGGGAAATTTGAGCTGGGTCGTTTCAAAAACACGCCCGATATTCTGCTGAATAAATGCGGGACGCTGGGACGCCTCCACCCCTTCCGTTTCCAATGCGCGCAGAAGGTTTTCAGCCAGATATTTTTTCAGGCGAACTAAATCCTGCCCTGTTAATCTCTGGGGAGCGCCTGGTTGTTGCGCATTCATTGCCCAGCTTCCCTTTTGAGTTCTTCATTCAAGGGCATGACCCAGACGATCTGGTCTTTTTGCAAGGCAATGAAAGCGCTGGTATAGATGACCTTTCCATCCGCGTCGATGACGCTGGCATCGGTCACCGCGATGAACCGTTCACTGCCTTCCAATTCATCCTTGAGCCGTTCATCCTGGCGCACATGGATCAATCCGCGGACCAGGTTGGTGGTGGTCTGAACCATGGCTGGCACAGGCACTTTCTGGATGACATTGGTGTAGTACTTCCCTTTTTCGTCATATTCGATGGACATGGTATTCCTCCATCTGCAAGGGAAGGGTCACTGGCTGCGTATCTTGTGCGCGAGGTCTACCATGTCCCTGGCAGAATCATGAAAGATGATCGAGGCGGTATCGTTAGGGAATTTTAACGTAAAAGGACGGTGTTGGCTATTTGCAAAACCGAAATTTGTGCCGAGGTAGGGGATTGCAGTATTGACTTCGATGCCCAGCATGGTCTCTGCTTCCCGTTTGCTGAGTCCCTCCAAACCGGCATGGCGATTTAGGATGGTGTATATCTGGTCGGGGTTGACCCCTTTAGCCTTCAAGTAATCAACTATGATCTTGGTCAACGAGACCGTGCTGACATCGGTGCTGATGAGCAATGCCACCAGGTCGGCATGTTGTATCAATGGCAGGGTGATCTTCGAAAGCGAACGGCCAATATCCACCAGGACATAATCATAGGAAGCTTTCAACCCGGAAACAATATCCCAAATTCTCCCGACATTCAGCAGGTTGCTCAACTCAGGGTCTGGTGAGCCTGCCAGCAGGTTGAAATTCCAATACTCGATCTGCGGCAATTTCGTTTGGAAAAATTCGGTATCGGTCTCCAGCGGGGAACGGTCTGCGATGGTGACGATATTTTCCTTCCCTTGATACCCGACAATGGGCGCAATCGAACCCACGGGAAACACCAGGTCTGCCACAGCAACCCGCACTTCAGGCTGGTTTTTCGCGATATTGACAGCGATATTCGCGCAGATGGAAGAAGTCCCCGTGCCACCCTTGGCGCTCAAGAACACGATCATCAACCCACCCTGTTTCATCGCCTCCTGGGTAACTCCCAACAAGCGGCTGACCGCATCGCTCAACATGGAAACCGCGTTGCCAGACTTGGTAATATAGTCGTTGAACCCCGCCTCATGGCAGAATTTGATACGTGCCGGGTTATGGTCGCTGCTTAACGCCACAAGTGGCAGAAGGGCTGTGCGTGGATCGTTGCGTAACTTGGAGGCAATTTCCTCCCCCTTGATATCAGAGGGAGCGGGGTCCACGATCACCAGGTCGGGGTGGTCGCGCCAGGTAAAGATCAATCCTTCCTTACCAGACCCAGCCTGCAATGCCTCATAATCGAGTTCCTGCAGCTTTCGAGCTATAAAATTTCGGCTTGCGGCATCTGAGTCAACGATCAGAATTTTCTTTTGAGGCATGGCTTGTTCCTTCGCGCATGCCCGTTGTCATGCGCAAGTATTACGATTCATTGGGGGGCATCAGGTACCCCAACCCAGAGCGTGTGACGATGTGCTTGGGTGTGTGAGCATCTTTCTCCAATTTCTGGCGGAGACGGGCAATGCTCACCCATAAAATTTCCTTATCATTCTTGTATTCGACCCCCCAAACGCTCGTCAACAATTCCTCCGACGTGAGGATCTTGCCAACGTTGTGCGCAAATTGAAGCAAAAGCCTATATTCCGTGGCAGAGAGTGAAACCGGTTCCTCTCCGCGCCAGACTTCGGCACGCGCAAAATCGATCTTCAGGTCGTCATGGGTAAAGAACCGCACCTGCCCTGCATCGGTAGGGCTATGAGCACGGCGCAGTACGGCTCGCACACGCGCCAGCAATTCGGTGGCGGAAAACGGCTTGATGAGGTAATCATCCGCTCCGAGGTCGAGACCACGTACACGGTCCTGTTCCTCGCCACGCGCCGTCAAGATCACGATGGGTACATTGGTGAATTCACGCAAACGCTGGGTCGCACCAAACCCGTCCAGACGCGGCATCATCACATCCATCAGTACCAGGTCGATCGGGTTCGATGAAAATACATCCAGTGCCTGCATCCCATCCTGCGCAGTGACCACTTCATATCCTTCAGTACGAAGGTTTGCCTCCAACAGGCGCAGATAGCGGGGTTCGTCATCCACGATCAGAATACGCTTTGCCATAATGTCTCCTTGAGGGCCTGATTACACTCGGGTCAAAGCGCTGGGTCGGCGGGTAATTCGATAAAAAACGTAGTACCGTGATCCAACACTGACTCTACCCAAATATTACCATGATGTGCCATAACAATTTGCTTGCAAATATAAAGCCCCAACCCTGTTCCCGTCACAGTTCTTTCACCGGGCACACGATAGAAACGTTCGAAAAGAAATGGGATGAATTCTTCAGGAATGCCTTCGCCTTTGTCGGCAAAGGATAACTGGACCTTCTTCCCCACCTGCCTGCCGCCCACCATGAGCTTCGACCCGGGTGCATATTTAATAGCATTACTAAAAAGATTTTCGAAGACTTGTGAAAGCCGCACACCATCCCCAAGAACAGGCGGTAGGACATCCAATTTCATTTCGATCTCCAGGTTGGGATGATGGGTCTTGACCCGCGCCGCCACATCACGGATAAGGGCATCGAGCCGGATCGGAGAAAATTTAAAGTGAATGGTCTTACTTTGAAGCCGCGCCGACTCGAGCATATCTTCGATCAATTTTGCGAGGCGGTCGGTCTCTTCGTCGATGATGGAAAGGAATTCGCGCTGGGTGGATTCATCCCATTGTGTATCCTGCCGCAACAGGCTGGTGCTGTAGCCTTTGATAAAACCAAGCGGAGTTCGCAACTCATGCGAAATGGTGGAAACAAAATCGTCCTGCAAACGCATCTGGCGCTGGACCGAATCCAACTCGGTGCGCGCTTCCTGCAACTCCCTGCGCTCGATCAACGCCGCCGCCCAAATCCCCTGCAACGACGCCACATGGATGTGCATGTCGGAATATTCCGGTCCGCCAAAGCGCACAAACAAAAGCGCACCCCGCAATTTCTCGCCCACATACAACGGGATGCCCAGTAAATAGGTCTGGGTCATGCGGTCCGTGCGAATTGAGCCTTTATCAGGACCGTGGATTACCATGTGTTCATTGGAAATGACATCGTTCGCAACGCTCTCCCCCCAGGCAGCATCCGCCTCGGCAGTTTTACCGCGCCCCATCGCACGGGCATACACCACATCCAAGCCCCGTGTTTGGCGGTCGCTGAGATAAACGGCGACATTGTCGAAAACAAAAGACCCGCGCATGGAGAGGAACAACGCATCCAACGCGGATTTCCAATCCGGCTTCGATTGCACGTCCTGGAAAATGCGATGAAGGTCGGAGAGTGTATCCTTGTCCATAACTAATCTCGCATGGCGAGCAGAGGGAATTTGAAGGTTGTGCCTTTGCCTTCCGTTGACTTCACATCGAGAAGAGAACCATGCGCTTCGATAATCTGGCGCACCAGCGACAAACCAAGCCCCGTCCCGCCATAGCGCCGCGTGGACGAACCGTCCAGTTGATGGAATGGCTCAAAGATTTCCTTCATGCGGTCTTGCGGAATTCCAACCCCCGTATCCCGCACACTTAATTGGATGAGATTTTTGCCCTCCTCTTCGAGTGTGACCGTCACGCTTCCACCCGACGGGGTGAATTTGATCCCGTTATCGAGGAGTTGTGTCACCACCCAACTGATCTTCTCGCCGTCTGCCTGTACGAATGGGATCGTATCCGGCGCGACGATCTCCAGCCTTACACCGCGATCTTCCGCCTTGCGCGTGGCGGTCTTCACCAGCAAAGAGGCAACCCGGCGGATGTCCACGCTTTCCAATTTCATGCTCATTTCGCCGCGGGAAGCCAGCGAGAACATGATCAGGTCTTCGATCATGTCTTCAAGTTTGCCGGTGGCGCGTTGGCTCACTGTCAGGGCATGGCGCTGTTCATCTGTGATCGGTCCGAGCGATGAGGAAACCATCAACTCAATGTATCCTTTGATATGCGTCAGCGGCGTGCGCAATTCATGCGAGATGTTGGAAACGAAGTTTGCCTTCATCTGGCTGAGTTCGGAAAGGCGGTTCAACGCTTCGTTTAAGTCCGCTGTGCGCTCGCGGACGCGCTGCTCAAGGTTGCGGTTCGCCGATTGCAAGGCAGAACGCAATTGGATGATTAATTCGGTGATGACCTGGTCGAGCGTTTCCTTATCCAACAGGTTGAGTTCGATCAACGCCTGACCCAACAACAAGGATTGCCCACCCTTGTAAGCGATATCCTGCTGGTGGCTCAACGCGCGCTGAAGATCTGCCTCGTTAATCAACCCTTTTTGGACGAGGTATTCCCCCAAACGAGGAACAAGCATCTCCGGCGATAATTTAGGCGATTTGGGTTCCATGTATTCCATCCAAATTTCTATAGTTTCCTGTTCAGTGTGCCTTCGTCTTACTGAATGACCC
>JACPVC010000071.1 GCA_016191955.1 Chloroflexota bacterium | reverse complement strand
GGAACCATACTCAGCATCGGGCTCTTTCGCACCAGTGCGGCGGCGGTCTCACTGTCTGTCCATGTAACTTATTGTATGCCCGATTGTTTCTTACACTTGGAACTGCGATGCTTTCGCTGTGGCCCTACTCAGCATGACATTAATTATTAATGGCTCTACCGTAATTAACGGGAAACGTCAAAACCCTAGCCGCGAATTACGCCAATTGGCGCGAATTCTTTTTCCAATCCGCGAAAATTCGTGACATCGTGCCCGAAGGGTAAATTCGCGGCAAAGAACTTATGGCTTTGATCTTCAATCCCATCAGATACGGGACAGCCTTATTAATTCACCTCACGCATCTGCGCTTCGACACTTCGGCAAGCTCAGCGCGGCAGCCGCCCAGAGCGGAGCGACGAGTGAACGACGAGGAGCGCAAGAAAGTAAGAATCGCGTAAGGTGGCTTATTAAAGTTAGATTTTCTGTGGCATTGATTACATCAACGGATTCCACATGATCGAAAGCACAATGGCAAACACCACGAAAAATGCCGCAATCGCCGCGAAGATGACGCTGATCTCGGTGGTTTCTGTGACATTGAAAAGCTGTGTGGGCAGGCTGTCGAAGACGCCCTGCAATTCGGCGGAGCTCTCTGCCAGATGATAGGTGCCGCCCGTCATGGCAGCGATTTGCTTGAGCGTCTCTTCGTCGATCTCGCGGCGGAAATTACCGCTCCCCCCTCCACCAAAAGGCGGACTGCCGAACGGTTCTTCAAATTGAGATGTGTATGGACTGCAATTCATCGGCGCTGTGTTATTGGCGGTACCAAAACCGATGGTGTAAACGCGCACACCGCGGTCCTTTGCCATTTGAGCGGCGATAAGCGGGTCGATGCCGGTCGTGGTGACACCATCGGTAAGGAGGACTACGATGGCAGGCACGAACTCACCTTCCGGCAGCGGCACAGACGGCACATTGGCATACGGGCTGATAACCGAGTCGTCAATTTCGGAGATGGCATCAATCGACATAAGAATGCCATCGCCAATGGCAGTGCGACGAGCCGTGGTGATGTTGTTAATGGTGGCGATCAACAAATTGCGGTCTGTGGTCGGCGGCTGGGCGATGGCGGCAAAGCCCGCAAAAACGACGATACCGACCTGGGTATCCGCATCTTGTGCATAGATGAACTGAAGTGCCGCCTCTTTGGCTGCCTCAAGCCGGTTCGGGGGAATGTCGGTGGAACACATGCTGCGGGATACATCGATGGTGAGGATGATCGTGGCATTGTCGGCTGGCAGCGTGACCGTGGAAATGGGTCGCGCCATCGCCATAATCAAGCTGGACATCGCCAGCAAAAATAAAGCGAATGGGAAATGGCGCTTCCATTGGGATTGTTTCGGCAAAGCAGCCCGGATCAAAGATAGACTTGAATATTGCACCGCGTATGGCTTCCGGCGGCGGAGGATCAAGATGTAGGCAAGGATGAAGAGCGGGATCAACCCAAATAGATAAAGGAGTTGCGACCAAACAAATTCCATTACATCCTCCAGTGCCGAACCCATCCGGACCCCATCCCCTGCCCTTCCCCTACAAGCTGGGAAGGGAGTAGTCGTCCCCTCTCCCGAATGGGAGAGGGCTAGGGTGAGGGTTACGGCACACGGCTAAACCACAGCAGAGACAAGACACCGCCGACCAGCAGAATCAAAATACTGACTCCCGCGAAGACGGCGGTAACTTCTGTTTCTTCCTGCTCCACTTTAAAACGCGGTTCGATACTTTCATACACGTCACGCAGGTCGTCTTCGTTCTGCGCATTGAAATAAGTTCCCTGCGTAATTTCGGAGATCTGTTTCAAGGCGGCTTCGTCCACCCTGGTGAACACGGTGAATCCATTGACGGTCAACAGCGTGCCTTCGGGGCTGCCTATCGCAATGGTATGGATGCGCACACCGCGTTGAGCGGCATATAAAGCGGCTGTCATCGGGTCGGGATTCATGTTGTTCCCGCCATCTGACAACAAGATGATCGAAGCGGATGTGTCCAATGGGACAGATTCATTTGTTGTAGGCGAAGGCAACTCACCGCCATCGATGCCAACAATGGGAGCTTGTCCATTCACGTTGGCGAGGGTGTTCAAGGCGGCGACAATTCCATTCGCAAGGGATGTGCCGCGCTGGGGAGTCAAGCGCTTGATCGCTTCGATAATGGCGGCTTTATCCTGTGAGGGAATCTGCACCGAGATACCGCCTTCGCTGAACGCCACCACGCCAATCTTCACCGTGGATGGCTGCCGCTCGACAAAATCAATGGCAACCGCTTTGGCGGCTTCCAAACGATTCGGTTTAAAGTCTTCCGCCGCCATGCTGCCGGAAATATCAAAGGCGAGGATGACAATGCCCTCCACCTTCGGCAAACCGATCACCATTTGCGGACGAGCCAACGCAATGAAAAGAACCGTCAACCCTACTAAAAATAGAATCGCAGGGACGTGCCGCCGCATTCCGACGCCGCGTCCTGTCGTTTGCTGCACCAAGCCCAAACTTCCGTAACGAAGCGCGATCTCCCGTCGCCGTCTTTGCATACGCAAATACAACATGACCAGCAGCGGGATCAACATCAACGACCAAAGCAGGGAAGCCCAAATGAACGTCATCGAGTCCCGTCACCTTCGACGCTGACGGCGCAGCATGACAAAGCTCGCAATGGCATGGATCAAATCGGCTTCAGTGGAAAGTTGCAGCACATCCACGCCCGCGCGCTTGAACGTATCTGCCAACGCCTCCTCGCGTTTACGCGCCGCTTCAAAGAATCGCTGGCGAAATTTCTTGTCATGCGTATCCACGTACAACTGCTCACCTGTTTCCATATCTTCCAGCACCACATGCCCCACATCGGGCAGCGTCATCTCGCGCCTATCCCACAAACGGATCGCGATGACTTCATGCCGCTGACTGAGCAACCGCAGCGAACGTTCCCAGCCCGGCACGCTGATGAAATCGGAAACCACAAAAACCAGCGAACGTTTCTTGATGCTGTTCAACGCACCCTTTATCAAAGCGGACAGATCGGTCATCGGCACGCGCGATAGATGCGGCTGCTTGAGCAAATCATGGATGAGACGCAGGACATGCATCCGCCCGCCTCTTGCCGGGACCGTATGCTGGATGCCGCTCCCAAACATCATCGCCCCGACGCGGTTACCGTGACGCGTGAGCAAGCGCGAGAGCACGCCCACAAAATCGACTAGCACCGTGCGCTTCTGTGTATCAAGCGTGCCAAAATCCACAGACGGACTCAGGTCGAGCAAAAACCACGCGATGATCTCACGGTCTTCCATATATTCGCGGACGTAGGGCGTGTCCATGCGCGCGCTGACGTTCCAGTCAATATAGCGGATGTCGTCTCCCGGCTGGTACTCGCGCAAGTCGGCAAAGTCCACGCCGAAGCCGCGGAAGAGACTGCGGTAATCGCCCTGCAAATATCCGTCCAGGCGGCGAATGACCTGCCAGTCCAGCCGGTGCAGGATGCGCTCAGGAGTTCGCGCGGACGTTGAAGTGTTCATTCAATGGCACCACGGGGACGGGGATACGGTCGAGGATCTTGTTCAAAATTTCGTCGCTGGTCACTTCATCCGAAAGCGCTTCATACGAAAGCACCAAGCGATGACGGATGACATCCAACGACATATCGAGCACATCCTGCGGCAGGACGTAGGTTCGCCCGCGCACGAAGGCTAACGCCTTGGCAGTCAGAATCAAATTGATGGAGGCACGCGGGCTGGCGCCGAAGGTGATGTAATGGTCGAGGTCAGCCAAGCCCACCAATTCCGGGTCGCGTGTGGCACTTACCACCTTGACCGCATATTCGATCAAGGATGGGTCCACATAGACTTGGTCCACTTTCTTTTGCAGCTCAAGCAAGTCATCGGTATTGAGTACTTTTTGCACGGCTTGAACTGCGCCCGTCATACGTTCGACGATGACGAACTCTTCAGTTGAAGTGGGATAGCCCACCAACACCTTGAGCATGAAACGGTCCACTTGCGCTTCGGGCAGGGCATACGTCCCTTCGGTTTCGATTGGGTTTTGCGTCGCCAACACCAAAAACGGATTCGGCACTTTGAAGGTCTCGCGCCCGATGGTCACTTGACGCTCCTGCATCACTTCGAGCAATGCGCTTTGCACTTTGGCAGGTGCGCGGTTGATCTCGTCGGCAAGCAGCAAGTTGGTGAAGACCGGTCCGAGCGAGGTATTGAAGTCGCCCGTCTTCTGGTTGTAGATGCGCGTGCCGATCAAATCTGCGGGGACAAGGTCTGGGGTGAATTGAATGCGTTTGAATTCACCGCCAATGGAATCTGCCAGAGTCTTAATCGCCATCGTCTTCGCCAGACCGGGCACGCCCTCCACAAGGATGTGTCCGCGTGCGAGCAATGCCACGATCAGCCGTTCGAGCAAATGGTCTTGCCCAACGATAATTTTCTTCACTTCATACAGCACACGTTCCATCGGAAGTTTGTTCTCGCGATTTGTTTGTTCCATGGTTGGTCTCCTTTTAGAAACCCTCTCCCCTAACCCCTCTCCCATTCGGGAGAGGGGAAATCTCCCTTCCCCGGAATGGGGGAAGGGCAGGGGATGGGGAAATTAATCCGGCGGCGAACCCATCCCGCCAACAGCCATGTTGATGGGAACGGCAAAGCCGATGCCTACAAAAAAGTTTTGGTCGGTGGGGTTGATCAACCCGGTGACAATCCCAATCACATGCCCCTGCCGATTCAACAACGGTCCGCCTGAGTTGCCGGGGTTCGCCGCCGCGTCGAATTGGATCATGCCGGGAATTACGATATTGCTATTCGGTACGCTGAACGTGCGGTCGAAGCCAGAGATCACACCGGAACTCATCGAACTGTATAAACCAAATGGGTTGCCCACCACGAACGCCTCATCCCCCACCCGCATCGCATTTGGGTTACCCAGCACCGCAGGGACGATCACCATCGGCGTATCCAACGCCTGAACCACAGCCAGGTCCAGCTCGGGCATCTCTGTGATGATCTGCGCTTCGGATTCTGTGCCATCGGCAAAGGTGATGGTGATCTGGTCTGCGCCTTTGATGACGTGCAGGCTTGTGAGAATGTCACCGAAGGAATCGACGATCACGCCGCTTCCCAAACCGAAACCTGATTCAGCGTCCTGATGATGTTCCTCCGTCCGAATCAAAACCAGCGACGGCTCGATGATTTGATAGACCTGCGCCGAATACGCCGGCGGCGGAGTGGCAGACGCCAGCGCCGAAGCGACAGACGCATTGACATCGTCTGCGCCGAGCAGGTTGGGTTGGACAATGACGTAGTGATAGAGAAGAAAAGCCAAAAGGGCGGCAAAAACTCCCGAAGCAAAAGGCAAGCCCCGCCGCAGAAGTGAAGCGATGTTCTTCATCCCATCCTCGAATCGCTCTATGGTTGTTTTTGTCGAATCGCTCATGCACAGAATCCTTATCGATAAAGCGGAGAGTGTACGCGACCTGTTATTCCACTATAAGGGGATTGTTTTAGATAAAGATGAGAGAATTTGACGCGTTCTTACAAAACGGGCAAGCCATTACAAAATTCACACAATTGGGGGGAGGGAATGTATACTTTTATGAATAGTTCGGTGGTCGAGTAGTCTGAGGTGATAGCCGAAGACGTATCGAGACCACCAATAAATTTCAATCTTTCCATTAACGTGGTGGTCTCGATACGTGGCGCCAACGAACGGCGTCACTACTCGACCACCGGAGTTAACCAGTTGAGGTGTGTGATGAATGTGTCGGATGCGATTCGATTGAAGCGTGCGGTGCGGAAGTTTCAGGATAAGCCCCTGCCCGATGACGTGGTTTACGCCATTTTGAATGCGGGGCGACGGTCGCAGTCGTCGAAGAATAATCAGACGTGGCAATTCATTGCCATACGAGATAAATCCATTTTGAAGGGACTCTCGACCTGCGGCGAATGGGCCTCGCATCTCGCTGGCGCGGCGTTGGGTATTGCGATTCTCACGCCAGACCCCGAAGGTAAATTTCAGATCATGTTCGACGCGGGTCAGGCGGCGGCATTCATGCAATTGGCAGCCTGGGAGTTGGGTGTCGGCTCCGTGCCTGCTTCGATCTATGAAGCAGAGAAGGCGCGCGGAATTTTAGGCTTCCCCGCCGAATGGCATTTGCGCATCGCGCTGTCGTTTGGATATCCGTTGGAAGAAACGAAGTTATCCGCGCCGCCAAAGAAAGGTGGACGAGTCAAGTTCGAGGATGTGGTGCATTGGGAGAAATGGTAGGGCAATTGACGATTTCAGATTTACGATTGACGATTGGTGATTTGGCTGGCGGAATCGGGAGATTTTTGGTATAAAAAGAGACATCGTATATGATGCCGTATGTGATACAGTGCAAAATGAAAGGAAATTGCCGAAATGACACGCTATCCCCTCAATTTACCCGTTGACCTGAAACAGGAAGCCGAAGCGCTCGCCAAAAAGCAGGGCATCTCACTCAATCAATTTATTATGTGGTCTGTCTCGGAAAAGGTCGCTTCGCTACGCAATGACTTGGACGATCCAAAGTTTCCGCTTATCACGTATCGGCGAGGCGGTTCGGGAGATTGGAGACCCGTGATCCGCGGAACGGCAATCCATGTGAAAGCTATTGTATCGTGGATAAAGTTTGGTGAAACTCCAAAATCGGTTGCTAAAAATTACGACCTTGATATGAAACAAGTTCAAGAAGCGCAAGCTTTTTACGCGGCGCATAAAGCCGAGATTGACGCAGACCTTCAGGAAGAGGAGGATTTGGAAGAGCAGCATAAAAAAGAAATGAAACGATCCAAGGCGAGGAAAAATGTCAAAACCAAAACTTCATCTCGATGAAGATGCTTCAAGAAATGCCCTTTTTAAGGCTTTAATTTCAAATGGGCACGACGTTACGCGCACGCCCAATGAATGGATAACGAAAAGAGCGAGCGACGATGAGCAACTGCAAAAAGCAAGCGAGCAGGGGCGATCTATTTTTTCGTACAACGCGAAAGATTTTCTTCGAATTGCCAATAAGACTCCCAAACATAAGGGCATCATTGTTTCAAAACGAAAGCCGTTTTCGGTTATTTTAAAGGCTAGGGGCGCGGTCCCCGCGCCCAATGATGCGCCCACCAATGACACAGGGCGGGGAGACCCCGCCCCTACGATCAACAAGCCATCGAAACATTTAGGAAGGCGCGAAAGATTGCGCCACACACGGGGGTGGTCAAGTCCGTGCTGAGGTTGTTCGATGAGTTGGTGAAATGTGATCCCGATGGGGTTTTGAAGGATGTGAGGAACGCAGTGGAAGGGAATTCCGTATAAAGACCACGGTCTATGGTCCATCGTCCATGGTCCACAAAGTGATTGTGTAGCGTTTGGAAATGTTGTATAGTGTTCATAGCGATAATCAAATCACAAAAGGAGATCAACCATGGCAGACAGTGTTTATAAGATCATCGAGTTAGTCGGCACCAGCACGGAATCATGGGAGAAAGCCGCGGCGGTGGCAGTGGAACGTGCCGCCAAGTCCCTGCGCGAGTTGCGGGTCGCCGAAGTCGTCGAACTGGATATGGTCATCGACGAAGGAAAGATCACCGCCTACCGCGCCAAGCTCAAGGTTTCGTTCAAGTATGAAGGCGGCAGCGAATAATCTCCTGTTAGGTTAAGGGGGCAAATGCATTATTCTAGGTAGCCTTACTTGCCTAACATTGAGACATGTCATGCTGAGTAAAGCCACGACGGAAAGGGATCGCCGTTCCAAGCCAAAGAAACAAGAGCTTCAGCCGCGGATTACGCGAATTTTCGCGAATTGGTTTTAAAATCAGTGCGAATTCGCGAAATTCGCGGCAAAAAAG
>JACPVC010000045.1 GCA_016191955.1 Chloroflexota bacterium | reverse complement strand
GGGTCTTTTTCCCCGTGAGTCTGAACATACAGGATCTTCTTGGTATCCGGGTCGTTCGTCTTCCAAACGCTCATACTGCCCTCTCTTTATTTAAAAACTTGCTACTGCTTCGTCGGTGCTTGCGTAGGCGCCGATTTTTTGATTCAAACCGACTGTATATAAAAGAGACTGGACGGATTCAGGCACCGAAGCTAACTTAACCCCGCCTCCTTTTTGTTCTACTGCCTGCGACGCTTTCACCACAGCGCGAATCCCCGCCGAGGACATGTAGTCCACACCCTTTAGATCAAGAACAAGCTTGGAACTCCCGTCTGCTGCTTTTGTCAACTCTGCGTCCAACATAGGCGCTGTCTCCGAGTCGACTCTGCCACTTACAGTCACAATCGTTGCCCCGCCTTTTGCCTCTGTCTGAATTGAAAGTTTATCCATGCTTTGCTCCTTAATTAATAGACGTTATCGGAAATAACTTATATGCCACCGTCCCGAAGGTTTGAGCGAGTAAATTTAATGCCGAATAACAACCTTCGGGACGTTTTTTTCTAATTACCGATAACGTCTAATATAAGCCACGCCCAAAGCGTGACCTACAAGTGACTTTGATTAGATGAACAACTGCACATCCGCGTCTGCCGCGTATTCCAGGAAGGTGGCAGCGCCGCCGATCTCGGCTTCCTTGATGAAATCTTCGCGTTTGAAGCCAAAGACATCCATCGTCATCTGGCAGCCGATCAGGCGCACATCCAACTCAAGGCAGGATTCGCGCAACTCTTCGACGGAGGCAACGCCTTTGTTCTTGAAGGTCTGTTTCATCAAAGTGGTGGCAAGAGATTCAAAACCCGGCACATTCGCCATGAGTAGATTGGGCATGGGCCAGTTGATGTTCTGAAAGCCTTCGGGACCGAAGGGCATCTTCATCGGCATGGCAGGGTTGCCCAATGGAGAGACAGCAGCCGTGAGGTCCGGTTTAAGAAGCGTGAGTCCGTAAAAGGTAAAGAAAATGCCTACCTCCCAGCCCATCGCACCAGCCGCGCTGGCGAGAATGAATGGGGGATACGCCCAGTCGAGTGTTCCCTTGCTCGCGATCAGGGCGAGTCGTTTTGGAGCATTCGGGTCAGATTTTGACATATCTACCTCGTTTCCAATGCATTGATTATTTCTTCTTCAAATAGAAAATGAACTTGCCGTTATCGGTCATCGAGCGCAGCATTTCGTTGCCGGTTTGGCGACTCCAAGCTTCCATATCTGGCGGAGCGCCCGGGTCGGTGGCGATCATTTTCAATATTTGCCCCGACTGTAATTCTTTGATCGCTTTGGATGCCTTGACCACCGGCATGGGACAAAGCATTCCAGAGCAATCCAACACTTGGTCTTCTTTGATCACATCTGTCATAATGAACTCCTTTGGGCGTGGATATAATACTGATTTGAATGCAAGTTGACCATCCCGCACGCATGGGATTTTCTCTCCCCCGCGCGGGGGAGAAGCGGTTTGGACTTATAAAATCATTGTACAACTTTTAGGGCTTCGAGAAACCATAAACTATATAGACTTTATCCGATGCGCTTTCCTGATTTCACCCGGCTAATTCGGATATAATCCCATTTGACCGTCATGTTGAAGAAAATCACATCTCTTTTTCAAGATAATCGTGTATTTGCTTTTTTGGTCGTATTTCGCTGGGCATCCCTGATCCCTGCTTTGTTGACAATTTTCTCCAACGAGTCCCTGTTCCTTCCATCGCTGTTGGTGTTGTTGGTGGCTGCATTTGCCAATGGGGTGGTTTCCATGTTTCATCAGACCATTAATGGCTTGGTGGAAAAATTCCCCGCCCTTTTGTTTGTTGACCTACTATTTTCGGCGGGCATTCTGGCAGTCAGCGGCGGTTCGCACAGCCCATATTACCTGTACGCGCTCAGCCCGTTATTGGCTGGCGCGTTTTTCTTTCAATTGCGCGGCGCGTTGGTTGTCTCGGCGGTATTCACGCCGTTATATCTTTTTGCATGCTGGTATGCCTCTCAGGGTTTCTCAGACGTTGTTGTTCTGACGACGCAACTTGCAGGGGTGTGGCTTCTGCCGTTCCTGTTTGCTTATCCATCATCGCTGCTCAAATCGGTCAATCAGGCAAAAGAAAATCTTTCCGCTGCGCATCGTCAGCTCGAGATCATCCACGACCTGACGGTGTTATTGCAAGCTGCGCCCGACCTCATCTCCGTTCAAGAGCGTGTGCTCGGCGCCGTCACCACCGAGCTTGGTTTTTCAAAGGCGGTGGTCGCCCTCGTGGACCCGGCGCGCGAAGAACTGGGCGGCTGGCTGGTGTACCCTTCGCAGGAAAATTTTCCACAGGCGAATCCGCTTCCGTTGAAATCTGAAAACGGCGAAGTCGTCAAGGCATTGCTCAACCGGAACAACTTCGTTTCAGACCATCAGATTCTGATTCAAGATTCTCAACTCAACGGCTGGCTGACCCAATACAAATGGTTCATTGCGCCTCTTTATTTGAGGGAACACCCCGTCGGCATTTTGCTCGTCGAGGAATCTGGATTCACAAAGGAGCGTGAATCGACGCTGATGACGGTCGCGAATCAAGCCGCGCTCGCGCTTGGTACGACCATCCTGTGCATTGACCGCGCCCGACGACTCGCCGTCGAAACCGAGCGGAACCGCATTGCCCGCGACATCCACGATACGGTGGCGCAATCGCTCTTCGGCATCGTTTACTCCCTCGACGCCTGCATCACCATGCTCCCGCAAAAAGCGGACGATGTGCGCAACGAACTGATCGAACTGCGTTCCCTTGCCAACTCTGCCCACGACGAAGTCCGCCGCTCGATCTTTGACCTGTGGCCCTCCGCCCTCACCATTGAACTCTTCATGGCAGACCTGACGAATTATGTCAGCAGTTGTTGCCGCCCACAATCGTTCAGTATCATTTTCAACCACCACGGTGACTTCAATTCATTGTCCTCCGGTTTGCGGCGCACCATTTACCGCATGGCGCAGGAGGCATTGGCGAATTCGGCGCGGCATTCGGGCGCGCAATCTGCCCGTCTGTGTCTGACCATAGCCGAGCAAGAAGTCTATTTAGACATCTCCGACCAGGGCAAAGGTTTCGACCCGTCTGTTGCCTTGTCGCGCAGCCAGAACCGCGAACATTTCGGTCTACATGGTATTCAAGAACGCGCCCGTGCCATGGGCGGCGATTGCGAGATCATCAGCAAGCCGAATATGGGCACACGCGTCATGATCTATCTGCCGGTTACCGGACATAAACACTTCTAAATTTGTTGGTATGAACATGAATCTTTTACCTCGTACTCTTGGTTTTATTAGCCGCATTGGTGCAACCCCCGACGAAACTGAAGATATGCGTTTGCAGAGAAACCTGTTGATGCTCGGCACGCTGATGTTCATCTTTGCCGGCGCGCTATGGGGAGTGACGTATATGATTTTCGGCGAGGTCCTGGCTGGCAGTATTCCCTTCGGTTATTCGGTCTTTTCTGCATTAAGTGTCGTCATATTTGCATTTACGCGGAGGTATCGTTTCTTCCGCTTTAGCCAGTTGCTGCTTATTTTGTTGCTCCCGTTTTTTCTTATGATCGCCTTGGGCGGATTTATCAATT
This sequence comes from Chloroflexota bacterium, assembly GCA_016191955.1. Lineage (GTDB taxonomy): Bacteria > Chloroflexota > Anaerolineae > Anaerolineales > Villigracilaceae > Villigracilis. The sequence goes on along the minus strand of JACPVC010000045.1, from coordinate 8,607 downwards.
CGAGCGCGGTAATCCTGTGGGCATTCATTTGTCCATTGGGAGCATTATTATTTGACGAACCGCGCAATGCGCCGCGATGGTTTCTCGCATACCTGGGTGTAATCGCCTTGAGCGGCATCATTCAGCCGCATGTGCGTTTAGTGAACAACCTCTCGACTACTTTGATTACCGTCTTCTTCGTGATGAACCTCGGCGGTGTATCTACTTTTGTATTTGTTCTGGTCTCGCATTTTGTCGGGCAAAAGAACATCTTTCAGGAGAAAGCGGAGGCACTATTGTTGAATGTACTGCCAAAGGAGATCGCGCAGATTTTAAAATATGAGAACCGTACCATCGCCGACCATTACGACGAAGCCAGCATCCTGTTCGCGGATATGGTGAACTTTACGCCGATGTCTGCGGAGATGAGCCCTGTCGCAATGGTGGAACTGCTGAACGAAGTTTTCACGCACTTCGACGGTTTGGTTGAAAAATACGATCTTGAGAAGATTAAAACGGTGGGCGATTGCTACATGGTGGCAGCGGGTGTGCCGCGCAAACGAATGGACCATGCCCAATCGCTCGTTCAGCTCGCGTTGGAAATGCGTGAATTCATCCATCGTCATACATTCAATGCCAGCCGCCCTGTGGATTTTCGGATCGGCATCAACTCGGGTCCCGTTTTGGCGGGGGTAATTGGTCGCAAGAAATTCATCTACGATCTATGGGGCGATGCGGTGAACATCGCCAGCCGCATGGAGAGTCACGGCTATGGGGGTGTCATTCAGATCACGCGCGCAACGTATGAACTTATAAAAGACCAATTCGTTTGTCATTCATATGGGACCGTGAACGTGAAAGGCAAAGGAGAAATGGAAGTATGGCACGTAATGGACGCTGTCGAGGGCACAGATGGCTGACCCGATTCGCATCTTGATCGTGGACGACCACGCCGTAGTCCGCAAAGGGTTGGCGATGGTGCTTCGTCTGGAACCAGACCTCGAGGTCGTAGGCGAGGCGGAGAATGGACGAGTCGGCTTGGAAGCGGCGCGGAGTCTAACCCCGGATATCGTCCTCGTAGACTTGGTCATGCCGGAGATGGATGGGCAGGAGATGGCGCTCACGCTGCGGAAGTCGAATCCGCTCATCAAGATCATGATGTTGACCGGTACCGAAGTGGATGACCGCGTATTAGACCTGGTCGCGGCGGGCATCGAAGGTTATGTGCTGAAGAACATCGAGCCTGTCGAGTTGGTGCGCGCCATTCATGCCGTGGTGCATGGCGAAGCGTACCTTCATCCTGATGTGATGAAAAAAGTTTTGGAGCGTATGAAGCCGCAGCAGCCTCACGCCGTTTCATTGACCCACCGTGAGTTGGAAGTTCTCGAATGGATGGCGACCCCGAACACCTACAAGCAAATCGCTGTTCAACTCAACGTGAGCGAAGAGACCATCCGCAGCCACGCCAAGAGCATTCTTGAAAAACTTCATCAGCCGAACCGGGCGCAGGCGGTGCTCGCGGCGATGAAAACAAAACTGATCAAATTGAACGGATAATCGTTGTCCCGCATGTCCCTTTCCCGCATCCTCCGCACAAAGTTGATTCCCCCGCCGCGCAGCTCGCGCACGTTGACACGTCCGCGTGTGAACGAGACGCTCAAGCAAGCGCTGGAATATCGCCTCACCATCTTGCAGGCAGAAGCAGGCTATGGCAAAAGTACGGCGCTTGCCGAACTTGCCGCGGAACATCAACCCACCCTCTGGTATCAAGCCAATGATGAAGATAACGACCCGCTGGTCTTCCTGCTTCAATTGTGTCATGCCTTGCAAAATGCCCTGCCCAACGCCGCCAACCTGCCCACCGCATTTTTGGAAACATGGGATGGCGCGCAAGGACCGCTGCCGTGGCGCGGCATTCTCGACCAGGTTATCAACGCCCTCGCCGATTCATCGATCCCGCCCACGCTGCTCATCCTCGACGATGCGCATTTGTTGACCGAAAGCGGCGAGCTTCCCCACATCCTTGACCGACTCATTGGGCTTGCTCCTGTTAACTTCCATATCTTGTTGGCGGGTCGCCCTACGATTACGTTGCCCACGCTCACTCGTTGGCGTGCAAAGGGGGAAGCGCTCATCCTCGACCAATCCACAATCACCTTCACGAAGAACGAGATTGCTTCATTGTTTGGCACACATTACGGGCTTGAACTCGCCAGCGAAGAACTTGACTCTCTGCTTGAATACACCGAAGGCTGGGCAATCGGTCTGCAACTGATCTGGCAGAGCATCCGTTCGCAATCGCCGCTGACGCTTGAATTCCCGTTGCGCTGGCAAGCTGACTCGCTTGAGACCCTCTTCGATATGCTTGCTCATGAAGTCTTCGAACGTCAGCCAGCCGACGTGCGCGAGTTCCTGCTCGTCACTGCCATCCTGCGCGATTTGAATCCTGAAGTGTGTGATGCGCTGTACCCTGCGGGCGGCTCAGCGTCCATGCTGGCGTATCTGCGCCGCCAGGATCTTTTTGTGGCAGAGACCGCCGCAGGCTCGCTTCGTTATCACCACATCTTTCATAACTTCCTGCGCCAGCAATCGCCCGCCGAGACCCGCACCCAATGGCATCGAGACGCCGCGCAATATTTCATCTCCCATAAAAACCCGGAGGATGCCATCTATCATCTCGTCGAAGCGAAAGCCTGGGATGACGTGGCAGACCTGCTCGATACCTACGCCGCCACGCTTCTTTCTACGGGACGGCTGGATACGCTTGCGAGTTACATTGACGCACTCCCCAGCCTTTCGCTGCACCAACATCCCACGTTGATGTTCACCCTCGGCGAACTGGCACGCATGCACAGCCGCTTCGACGAAGCCCAAGGCTGGTACAAGCAAGCCGAAGTCACCTGGCGCCAACGCGGACAGCAAGACGGCATTGCCCGCGCCCTGCGTGGACAAGCCCGCGTCTATCTTGATACGGTCAACCCATCGCAAGCGGAAAAACTTCTCGAAGAAGCCATCCGCCTGAGCGACGGCTTTGAAGACCGCGAGGCGCAGGTCCGGTTGTTTGAGTTGCTTGCAGAAAACAAGCTCAACTCTGGTCACGTCGAAGAGGCGGAACGACTTCGCCACCGTGCCGAAGATTTGCGCGCCGAAGGTCCATCGAACGACCAGCTATGGTTCCGCGTTCTCTTGCGCACCGGTCGCCTCGAAGAAGCCAGAAGGGGACTGGAAGAACTCGCCGAAGCCGAGAACCGTGAACCCGTCCAAACCCCGCGCGCGCATCGTGAGACGAAGTTATTGCTATCCCTCATTTATTCATTCATGGGTTTGAGCGACAACGCCTATCAAACTGCTCTCGAAGGGACGCAACGCGGCGATAAGTTAAAATCCCCGTTTGTTACGGCGGTCGGTCACATGCGGCAGGGGCATGCGTTCAACCTCACGCAATCTGTCGATGAAGATAATCTTGCAAAGGCAACGTCTGCGTTTGAGACGACCATCTCGATTGGCAAGACTCTCGAAGTGCCGCGCCTTTCAGTGGAAGCCAATTGGGGCTTGTGCCGCGCCTATGGCTATCGCGGCGACTTGCAGCGTGCGCAACGTCATGCACAGGAAGCCATCGATATTGCCGCCGAAGCCGGCGATGAATGGATCGCCTCGCTCACGCGCCTTTCGATGGGCGCCAGCCTGATGCAAGCCGCTCGTTACGAAGCCGCAGAAGTTTGGTTGAATCGCGCCGTGCGCGGCTTCGAAGAATGCAGTGACTCGTTTGGTCGCAGTGCGGTGCGCTTGTGGCTCGCGTATGGGCACTTCAGACAAAAGAAACTTGATTTCGTCGCGCAGATATTGCCGGACGTGCTCGCGGTCTGTCAGCAAAACGGATATTCCTTTTTGTTCACCCGCACCACGTTGCTGGGTCCTGCCGATGAGCGTATGTTCGTGCCGCTGTTGCTGCATGCGCGCCAGCAAGGTTGGGAGAGTGGTTACGTTGACCGCCTGCTCGATACGCTTGGCTTGCGTGAAGTCAGAGTCCACCCTGGGTTTAGACTCACTATTGAAACGCTGGGCAACTTTCAGGTTAAGCGAGGAAGCGAAGTCATTCCGTCGAATGGCTGGCGGCGTGAAAAGTCCCGCCAACTTTTCCAACTCCTGTTCACATATCGCAAGTCTCCGCTCGACCGTGACCAGATTTGCGAACATCTCTGGCCCGAAGCCGACCCTGCCACTGCGCAGCGCAATTTCAAAATTACGTTGAACACACTCTATCAAGTATTGGAACCGGATCGTGACGCGGGCAGCGACTCTGCTTTCATCGTGCGCGATGGCACGACCTACACCCTGCGCCTCCACGCGGACTTCTGGCTGGATTCTGACCATTTTGCCCGTCTCACCCGTGATGGACTCAGACCTACTGCCAAGTCGATGGCACAGCTTGAAGAGGCGGTGACGTTATATCGCGGCGATTACCTGCCCGACTCGTTGTATGAGCCGTGGGCTGCCGAGGAGCGCGAACGCCTCGCGAGTCTCTTCCTCGAAGCTGCCGATAAGTTATGCGAGTTGTATCTTGGAAACAATAGATTCAATGAAGCCATAGACCTCAGTCAGCGCATTCTTGCCCGTGATAATTGCTGGGAGCGCGCCTACCGTCACCTGATGCAAGCCTACAACGCGTTGGGTGATCGTGGTCAACTTGCCCGCACCTACCAGCGCTGTCAACAAACCTTGAAAGATGAATTGGATGTTTCCCCTTCGCAAGAAACCCAGGACCTGTATAAAAATCTGATCCGTTCGTAGCCCGGTACCGCGAGATTTATCTCGCGGTTTTTTCTTTCTATATCACCCTTTCGGGGTTTCTGCTTACTCACGTTACACTATTCACTGAATTCATAAGGGCGACCCGTCCAAACCTTACAAGACTTTGTTGCGCCAAGGGAGGGTCGCCCCAAGATTATTTGAGATTTTGACGGGTCGCCCCTACCGCGTAACCTCAACTGTTCACTGCCTTTGTAACCCGCTTGTTACCTCGCTCTGCTATCGTGTACGCGATGGATGCCAAGCCTACGTCATTGATCTCCTCCTTCATCATCCGCTTCGTGTTGGACGAAACGCCTGTCCAGCCGACGGCGTATCATGGCACGATCCGCCACATTCAAACGGCTGAGGAGATCAACTTCAACGAGTGGCGTGAGGCAATGGAGTTCATGCACCGCTTTGTCCACCTCAATGACTTGGAACCACCAGCCTCTCCCCAATCCCCAATCTCTAATCTCTAATTACCAATTACTAATCCCCAAACACGGAAGGTATCATGCGCAACGTACAAATTCTCAGCACGGGTAGTTATGTCCCTGATCGAGTCGTCACCAATGCCGAAGTGGACGCGCTCATGGGCGAATCCACCAGCGACTGGCTGCTTGCCAACGTGGGCATCAAAGAGCGCCGTTGGATGGCTCCCGACCAGGTGACTTCTGACCTGATCGTCGAAGCCTCGAAAAAAGCCATGCAGCGTGCCGGCATCACCGCCGCGGACCTTGACCTCATCATCGTCTCGACCGACACACCCGACTATCTTTCGCCCAGTACTTCCATCGTTGTGCAGAACAAACTCGGTGCGGACAAGGCTGGGTGCTACGATGTCAACTCCGCGTGTGCGGGCTGGGTGACCGCCCTCGACCAAGGCGCGCGCTATCTAATGACCGAACCCTCGATGAAGTACATCCTCGTCGCAGGTGGATATGGCATGAGTCGCTTCCTCGATTTCACAGATAAGAAAACTGCCAACCTCTTCGCCGACGGAGCAGGCGCAGTGGTCTTGGGTGTTGGCGAAGAACAAGGCTTTCTCGGCTCAAATCTGCTGGCAGTTGGTTCCTTCCACGATGCGCTCGGCATTTACACGGGCGGCACGTACCGTCCCTGCACGCCGGAAAACATGGCGCAGTTCGGCGGACCCAAAGTGGAGTTCGTCAAGAAATTCCCCAAGACCTTCAACACCGAATACTGGCCCAAGCTGATGCAAGGCGCACTCGACAAAGCCGGGCTGAAATTCGATGACGTGAACCGCTACTACTTCACCCAGTTAAATCTCCGCACCATCGAATTCATGATGGACCTGCTCAAACAGCCCATCGAAAAAGCACACTGGGTCATGGACAAGTGGGGTTACACTGGCTCTCCCTGCGTGGTGATGGCGCTGGACGACTCCATCGAACAGGGCAAGGGACCCAAGCCCGGCGATGTGATCCTCTTCTGCGCCAGCGGCGGCGGGATTACGATGGCATCTTCGGTTTGGCGATGGACAAAGTGATAAGTGGTAAGTGATAAGTGGTAAGAAGGAAGGAAAAGGAGATGGGAAATGAGCGAGATAAAGAGTTATCGTGATTTATTGATTTGGCAAAAAGGAATCGCGCTAGTCAAAAAGATTTATCTGGAAACTGCTCGTTTTCCAGATTCGGAACGCTATGGGTTGACGAATCAAATACGCCGTGCTGCTGTGTCTGTTCCTTCAAATATCGCGGAAGGGCAGGCTCGTCAGCACAGCGGCGAGTTTCGTCAGTTTTTGTTTATTGCATTAGGTTCGATTGCAGAACTTGAAACCCAGATACTCATTTCGCAGGATTTGGGCTTTTTGTCTGAAGAGATTTCAACAAGCCTTCAGGCGGATCTATTAGAACTTCAAAAAATGACCCGAACGCTGGCAAGCCGATTATCCAAATAGTACTTACCACTTTTAACTTCCCACTTTCCACTGGAGGTTCTATGTATATTGGCGATTATCTTGCTCGACGTGAACTGTACTCTTCCGACAAACTCGCCTTCATTGACGCGGGCAAATCTCCGGAATGGCGCTTGACCTACCGCGATGCGAATCGCCGCGCGAACAAACTTGCCAACTGGTTGAAGTCTCAAGGCGTCGCCAAGGGGGATCGCGTAGCCATCTTAGCAAAAGACGGGTATGAACACCTTGATCTCTTCTTTGCCTGCTCCAAACTTGGCGCAGTCCACACCGCGCTCAACTGGCGTTTGCACTGGCAGGAACTGCTCGAAATTTTCAACTACACCAACCCAAAAATTCTCGTCTTCTCCGATGACTTCAAAGAAGGTGTTGCCAACCTAATTACCAATTACCAATTACCAATCTTACATCTCGACGGCGACGGACTCCCCTCCTCTCTGCATTTCGAAACAATTCTCCAATCCTCTCAATCCTCTGAGGTCACTTGCCCTAGCCTCGAAGCAGAAGACATCGCCGCCTTGATCTTCACCGGCGGCACGACGGGACTCCCCAAAGCCGCGCAAGTCTCGCACCGCATGATCGCGTGGAACACGCTCAACACCGTCATCCATGATGTGACGCATAACGACGTGTATCTCAACGTCTTCCCGATGTTCCACACGGGCGGACTGTTCGTCTACACCCTGCCGCAGGTCATCTTCGGCGGGACGACGATTTTGATCCGCGCCTTTGACCCGGCGCAGGTTTTGAATCTGCTGGAGCGCGAGAAGGTCACGATTTTCGCCGCTGTACCGACCATGTACCAGATGCTGACGACTGCACCCAATTGGGATTCAGTTGATCTCTCGTCTTTGCGGTTTTGCACTTCGGGCGGAGCGCCGCTGCCCGTGCCGCTGGTGGAGAAGTACACCAAAGAGAAAGGCATCCGCTTCAAACAGGGATTCGGCATGACCGAGTTCGGTCCCGGCATTTTCGCGCTCGCCCCAGAAGATGCTATCCGCAAAGCTGGTTCGATTGGGCGACCAAACTTCTTCGTCGACGCAAAAATCGTCGATGAGCAGAATCAGTTCCTCGGTCCGAATGAGGCGGGGGAGTTGGTGCTCAAAGGTCCATCGTATAGCTCCGGCTACTTCAATAATCCAGAAGCCACACAAGCTGCCGTCGATGAGCGTGGATATTTCCACACCGGCGATGTGGCTCAATATGATGAAGAAGGCTACTTCTATATCGTCGACCGCAAGAAAGATATGTTCATTAGCGGCGGTGAAAACGTTTACCCGGCTGAGATCGAGAAAGTCTTATATCAACATTCTGCCATTCATATGTGTGCTGTAATCGGACTGCCCGACCCGAAGTGGGGCGAGGTGGGGAAAGCGTGTGTGGTGTTGAAGCCAAATCAAACTGTCAGCGAGGAAGAAATCCTCCAGTTCATGACCGAGCGGCTGGCGAAATACAAAGTGCCAAAGTCGGTTGCCTTTTTGGATGCCTTGCCTATCTCTGCGGCGGGCAAGATACTCAAACGTGAACTGCGCGAAAAGTTTATGTAATCACTGCATTACCCGCCCGGACGTTAACGTCCGGGCTATTTTTACAAAGTCCGCTTAAGCGGACTAGCCGGCTTCAGCCGGCTTTGTAGATATAGCACGGGGGTTCATCCCCGTGCGGACATAGAGCGCAAATGAGTCATTGTGCGAACACTGAATGAAATCGAATTTAAATCGGGGGATGAGCATTTGTAACTGCCCTGATACTGCCACCCATATACTCTCGACATCAACCGCTGTTCTTCGCCGGAGGCTCCCCATGGACGTTCTCGGAAAGACCACTCCTGAATTTCAGGAAGTACTGACACCTGAAGCGCTTGCATTTGTCGAACAACTCGAACGCGAGTTCGGTTC
>JACPVC010000044.1 GCA_016191955.1 Chloroflexota bacterium | reverse complement strand
CGCTCCTCACTCGCGATCTTTTCCTGAATCAACTTTTCGCGCGCCTCAGAGGATAATTGACGGAAAGCCGGGTTGGCAAGAATGGATTGTGTCGTATTATCACGGATCTCGTTCCGCATAATGGTATCTACATAACCACCCATATTCGCAATCAAGATCGTCAAATAAATACCGATGATCACCGTGACACTAAGAGTCACTAATCGCACCAGGGCATATTTTAAGACACGCCCAAATGTCGTATTAGCAAATGATTCCTTCTTAGCCTGTCCGGTCGTGGCTGTAATTGTTTCGGTAGCCATATCGCACCTCACTTCATTTCAATTTTAAGACTAACGCACAAGTAAAAAAGGATGGGGCTTGGGCGTTGCGGTCTTGCATTACAAAATAATCATCTTGCTAATAATGCCATCAAATATAAAAACCAAAATTATAAAACGGAGATTTCTCATGGATCAGATTGACGAAGAAATCGTCATAAGAACCACCCTGCTTGCTTGGAGAACACACCGCTTATAAGTAACGCTAGGGGCAAGGTTTCCCTTGCCCCTAGCACTTTCAATTTCAAACTTTATGGAGCGGCAACAAACTCGAGCGAGGCAAAGGCCGGAATGGCAGCCGGGTAAAGCACAACGGCAGCTTCGATCTTGCCAGCGCCAGCCTGCAGTTGAACATCCGCAGGGATGGTGAGGGTGTATTCGCCATCACCGGCTCCAGCTTCGCCTTCACCGACGTAGATGGTCTCGCCCTTGTCATTGTAGACCAGGAACTTGACCTGCTTGACATCGGCGGAAGGATAGGCATCGCCAGCCTTGTTGGTCACCGTCAGGGTGAAGACGGTGTCTTCACCGATCTTAACCTGGGCAGGACCATCCATCACGGCGTCAGCCAGAGGAGGATTGCTCCAAGCAGCCCAGCGGTCTGAGAGATCGGGGAAGTCGGCGTTGTTCTTCACCAAAGCGGACTTGGCGTTGAGGTCAACCGAAGCGAGCCAGTACGGACCCGTGGCGCTCCAGAAGTGGCCACTGGCAGCATAGAAGGCCTGGAGGTTGGCGTAGCGGGTGGCAGCTTCTTCAGCAGTCACATATGTGCCGAGGGTGGCAGCGTACGGAACGGTGGAGTCGGCAACTAATGTATCCAACTGGCCGCTCAACGCTTCGAGGCTAGGTCCACCAATGTAGTTGGTCCATTCAACGGCATTGCGGTCAGCCTTACCGGTACCGTAAGCGGTCAGGCCGGCAGCTTCAGCCGCATTACCCATGGCAATGGCAGCCCAGGAGGCTTCACCAAAACCGTATTGAGGCCACCAATCACCGAGGTAGGCGATCAGTTCAGCATCAGAAAAGAAGTTGTCGGTGTAGGTTTCGATCACGAGCGGGTCGGTCGAGACGATCTTGACGCCCTTAAAGGTGCTCTTGAAGGCTTCGAAATTCGGCACAGCATCTTCATCGAAGATGGCGCTTTCAGCCTTGGCTTGATCGAACGCCATGATTATGCGCATGACAAAGTCGCCAGCGGAGAGGTTGGAACCATCGTGCCACTTGGTAACTTCATAGAGGTCAGCCGGGTAGGTCATGACGACCTTGGCTTTAGCGGTTAAACCGTCGCCAGCGGGGACGAAGGTCTGTGTGGCAGCATCCCAGTCAACCCACGCATCGGCGGGAACGGTGACAGCGTCAGCGGTGTTGAGGGTCACCCAGTCGGTGTTGGTGCCGACGGGCAGGCCGGTCTGAACGGTCACTTCGGCGCTTTCAGCGCGGAGGGGCCAGTACAAACCAGTGTAGGGGTCAGCCATCAAAGAACCGCTCTGGGTTGCCTTCTGGACGAAACCGTCCCACACCCAGTTGGAGCCGTTGACGGGGTTCCACGGATCGGTGAACAGATCGTTGGTACCGACCTTCAACTGGCCACCTTCTGCATCCTTGAAGCGGATGTTGTAGTTGGGCATCTGAGCAGCTTCGATACCGGAACCAAGATCGTAGGTCACTTCAACGTTACACTGATAAGGAGCATAGACCTGTTGGTCAACATACCAGACCTGGAGGGAGTCCTGCAAAGCGAGCGGGAGAGCCTGCTCCATCAGAGCGCGGCGTTCCTCAAGGGTGGAGAATGCGCCATTCGCAAGAGCATCACCGGCTTCCAAGAAGGCGGGATCAACTGCATTATCGATGAATAGCGGAATACCCTGCGCGCTGGAGGGCAGGTACATTTCCTGGAAGGTTTCCTTCTCATCGCGGTCGAGACCAGAGGAAATCCAGCCAGCGGTGTAAATATGCCACTGACCTTCCTTGGGATCGGAACCGATCCAGATCGGGGAAGCTTCGGAGGATTTGCGGTATTGGCGATCAACAGCGAAGCCAAGTTTTTCGAGCTGATCGGAGAAGTAATCGCCGATCTTCAAGCGGGTGCCATCACCATCGTTGCGGATGAGGAAAGCGAGCACAAGCGGTTCACCATTGAAGTTCCACTTGCCATCCACGAGTTCCGCGCCCATCGCAGGCATTTCGGCGTCAACGACAGCCTTGGCCTGATCGAGATTGTAGGCGTAGTAGGTTTCGAGACCGCGGGCGGTTTCGATCACACCGGTGTAATCAACCAACTGAGTGGCGAGGGGTAGGAACTTGGGCAGGGAACCGCCGCCGTAGACTTCCTGGTTGATGTAGTTGCGGTCAAGAGCCCAGTTCATTGCTTCGCGGATCTTGCGGTTGCTGAACGGGTTGAGCTTGGTGGCATCGGTGAAGACAGCCGGGTTAAACAGCATATCGTAGTAACCACCATAGGACTGGGCATAGCAGACGCCGGCGTCCTTGATTTCCTGGACGCGGTCTGAAGCCAAACTACGGGTATAGATATCAATCGCGCCAGCGGTGATCTGCGTCACAGCAGAATCAGCCGTCACAGACGAGTAGGCAATCTCATCCAACCAACCGCCATGGCGAGTTGTAGGAGGTGCGGTGGGTTCCGCAGTGGGAGCTTCAGTAGCAGGGGCGCCCGCTTCAGTAGCAGGAGCCGTTTCTTCGGTGGTAGCAGGAGCGCCGCAGGCCGCGAGGACCATGCTAACGACAACCAGCAAACCAAGCAAAGCAAACAATCGGTTTCGTAACATTTGTTTTCTCCTCCAAGAAGAAAATTTTTGGGTTTATCGTACAGACACAACACAAACACACGTTACGTTTAGTTTCTTACCGCATCACCTCCTTCTATCTATGTCTAAGAGGCTGTTACAAATTTAACAAAGAAGCAAATCGAATTATACCTAATTCTTTAGGCTAGTCAACGGGGGCATTATAGAGTCAGGCTGTTTAGTCACATTTTATACTTAAACCACCCTTAGGAAAAGAAAAACAACCCTACTGGAGAACTGTTTTTAGGGATCCGTTGACAAAAGGACATCAATTTTGTGACATACCTATGACTCTCCCGCCTCCCACGGACCCGTAACCTGCCTCACCCCATTCGGCCTGTCGCCACTCCAAAGCATCACTAACCAGCACATTTGTTTGACAACCCACCTCCCCTGCCATAAAATTCGAGCCATCCCATAGCATCAAGGAGGCTTCATCATGTTAAAGGAATTCAAGGAATTCGTCATGCGCGGCAACGTGCTCGACATGGCAGTCGGCGTTATCATCGGCGGCGCGTTTGGCAAGATCGTCGCATCCCTCGTCGGTGACATCCTCATGCCGCTTGTCGGCTCCCTCATGGGCGGAATTAACTTCAGCGAGTGGAAATCTACAATTGGCGGAGCGGAAATTATGTGGGGCTTGTTCCTGCAATCCATTGTGGACTTCCTTATCATCGCCTCCGTCATCTTCATCATCGTCAAAGCTGCCCAAAACTTGAAGAAAGCACCCGCCCCCGCAGACCCTACTACCAAGGAATGCCCGCATTGCTTCACCGCCATTTCCATCAAAGCCACCCGCTGCCCGAATTGCACTTCTGAATTGAAGGCGTAGTGTAGGATTTGTCACGCTTTTAGCGTGACAAATCCATCAATCAAAACGGCAGGCTGCATACCCATATCTGGGCACTTAGCCTGCCCTGCTTTCCATTTTCCAAGGCGAGGATAATTGTCCTCGCCTTAGCATTTATAATGTCCCCACCATGAACCTGGATTTCATCAATAAACTCAACCCACAGCAGCGCAACGCGGTCACAGCGGCAGATGGGCCCGTTTTGGTCGTAGCAGGCCCCGGGTCCGGTAAGACGCGCGTATTAACTCAACGCATCGCTTATCTTATTGCCAACGAAGGCGTCCGCCCGTGGCAGATCCTCGCCGTCACCTTCACCAACAAAGCCGCCAAAGAAATGGACGCGCGCGTCAAATCCATGTTGAACGAACAGGCGACAGATGGAATCATGCTCGGAACCTTCCACTCGATCTGTGCGCGGATTTTGCGCCGCGAAGCCGAACACCTGCCCATTGAATCGAACTTTGTTATTTTCGATTCAGACGACCAGCAAAGCCTGGTCAAAGCCATCATCCGCGAATTGAATTTGAACGAGAAGTTGTATCGCGCTCAAAGCGTGCATGCTTCGATTTCGCGCGCCAAGAACGAACTGATTTTGCCGGACGACTTCCCCACCAACACCTACCGCGATGAAGTGGTAAAGCGCGTGTACACCGAATATCAAAAGCGACTCATCGCCAGCAACGCCGTGGACTTTGACGACATTCTGGTTTACACCGCGCAACTGCTGGAAAATAACCCGACCGTGCGCGATAAATACGCCCGGCGTTTTCGCCATGTGCTCGTGGACGAGTTTCAAGATACCAACCTCGCTCAGTATGCACTCATAAAACATCTCGCTTCACATCACAGAAATATATTTTGCGTGGGTGACCCCGATCAATCGGTGTATGGTTGGCGCGGGGCAGACTATCGAAACATAAGAAGATTCGAACAAGATTTTCCTGATGCGCAAGTGATTCTCTTAGAACAGAATTACCGCTCGCATCAAAACATCCTTGATGTAGCCATGGGCGTGATCGACCGCGCCAGCAACCGGAGAAAGAAACGCTTGTTCAGTGACCGTGGCGCGGGCGAGAAAATTTTCTTCTATGAAGCGCGTGATGATTACGGTGAGGCTTCATTTGTAGTCGACACCATTGCTCAACTCGTCGCCTCCGGTGATTTTGAGCCAAAGGACTGCGCGGTGATGTACCGCACCAACGCCATGTCCCGTTTAATTGAAGAAGCCTTTTTGCAAGCGCGTCTTCCTTATAAACTCGTCGGCGCACAACGCTTTTACGGCCGCCGCGAAGTCAAAGACATGATCGCCTTCATGCGCCTCGCCCACAACCCCGCCGACGAAGCCGCCCTTGGGCGCGTCATCAACGTCCCGCCGCGCGGCATCGGCGAGAAGACTCTCACTACTTTACACATGGTCGCGCGCCAAAACAACACCAACGCAGGCGCCGTTCTGCTCAACCTTGCCCACGGCGCGGAGTCTACTTTTTATAAAGCTTTCACCGGTCGTGCTGCTCTCCCTCTCGCAGACTTTGGCGGCATGTTCGCCAACTGGCACGCGCTTACGAAGACCGCCACCGTCGCCGAACTTTTTGACCGCATCATTCACGACATTAACTACAAAGAATACATCATCGAAGATGACTCAGAAGAAAGCATCGACCGTTGGGAGAACGTGCAAGAACTCAAACGGCTCGCGCTCGAATATTCCACGCGCACGCTCGACGAGTTCCTTGAAAATGTCGCGCTCATTGCCGACCAGGACACGATTACCGATGCCAACGCCCCCACCCTTCTCACCCTCCACGCTGCCAAGGGACTTGAATACGGCGCGGTCTTCATCGTCGGTCTTGATGATGGCATCATTCCGCACAGCCGTTCCTTCGACGAAGTTGAACAAATGGAAGAAGAACGCCGCCTCTTTTACGTCGGCATCACCCGCGCCAAAGACCGCCTTTATCTTCTCAGAGCCATTCAACGCGGTGGACGCGGCATGGCAGAAGAAACCTTCCCCTCGCGCTTCATGGATGACATCCCCCACGACTTGATCGTCGGACGTACCCGCACGGGACGCTCCATGCGCGGCGCACCTGCCGATATCAAATGGTCGCTGCCGACTCCGCCGACATCTGCTCCAGTCATCCAAGCCTTATACAAAGCTGGGACTCATGTCCACCACCCGCTGTGGGGAGATGGCATCGTCCTCGACTCAAGAATGCAAGACGGCGATGAGATCATAGACGTGGTCTTTGAGTCGGTCGGCATCAAACGTCTCGCTGCGAGTTTGGCGAACCTCAAAATCATATAATGCTCAAAGCGCCGTCCCCGGCGCGACGGAACACGCATGACACTTTGCTTCATGTCCTAATATTGTTACCAGAGCGGCTGGTTTAACAAAGCGAATACCTTCAATCCCTCCGCCGAGGACGGCGGAGGGAGCACCATAGTGCTCAGAGCGCCGTCCTCGGCGCGGTGGATTACAGTACATACTCTACTATTATGACCTTCCACTCCATTCATGACCCAACACATTTGTATTTTGTCACTGCATCCATAGTTGAATGGATACCCTTGTTCAAATATCCCAAATACACCGAAATCGTTCTGAACTCTCTTTCATGGATGCAAAAGCAGAACAGGCTCCTTCTCTTTGCCTTTGTTATCATGCCCACTCATGCTCACCTACTTATCAAGCCAGAAAACCAAACCATAGGGGAAACTGTCCAGCAATTTGGTTCATTCACAGCGCATGAAATCCTCAAGAAAGTACGCGAGGATGAAAAAATAGAATGGTTGAAAACATTTGAACAGGAAACACGCGACCCGCGCCGTAGACACAGCATCTGGCAGGATATTCAGGCAAAAAGCATTTTCTCTATGAAAGTTCTAGAGCAGAAAATGGAATACATCCACCAGAACCCGATTGCTAAAGATTGGAAGTTGGTAACAGACAGGGCAGATTATGTTTATTCAAGCGCGGGGTATTATGATTACGGACGAAGACCAATCATTGAGATTGCTGATATAAACGAGTGGCTGGCTTCGACACCTCCGCCGGGGACAGCGGAGGGAGCATCATAGCGCTCAGAGCGCCGTCCCCGGCGCGGCGGATTATGGAAAACTCTTTCGCCGAGGACGGCGAAAGGAGCAATAGAATGGAGGAACAATGCAATACAACAACCTCGGCAAGACCGGATTGAAAGTCTCGCGTTTGTGCCTCGGCATGATGACCTACGGTGCAAAATCGTGGCGCGAGTGGGTATTGGATGAAGAAGCCGCGAAGCCCTTCGTCAAACGTGCGTTGGATGCGGGTATCAACTTCTTCGATACGGCGGATGTGTACTCGTTAGGCGAAAGCGAAAAAATTACGGGGAATTTGCTGCGTCATTTTGGCGTGAAGCGTGAAAACGTGGTCGTTGCTACAAAGGTCAACATGCAAATGAGCGACGACATCAATGACCGTGGACTCTCGCGCAAGCACATCATAGACGCCATTGATAACTCGCTCAAGCGCCTGCAAATGGAATACGTGGACTTGTATCAGATCCATCGCTGGGATTACAACACCCCCATCGAAGAGACGATGGAAGCGTTGAACGATGTCGTCCGCGCGGGGAAGGCGAGATATATCGGGGCATCGTCCATGTTTGCGTGGCAGTTTATGAAGGCACAGCATGTCGCTGAGATGAACGGCTGGACGAAGTTCGTGTCCATGCAGAACCACTACAACCTTGTGTATCGTGAAGAAGAGCGCGAGATGATCCCGCTTTGTGTGGACTCTGGCGTGGGTCTCATTCCGTGGAGCCCGATGGCACGCGGATTTTTTGCAGGCGACCGCAAACGCGGTGGCGGAGGTGAATCCACACGGGCGAACAGCGACCCGTTTGCAAACCAGCTTTACTTCCGCGAAGAAGATTTCAAGGTGGCAGATCGCGTGCAGGAGATTGCCAAAGAACGCGGTGTGAGCGCGTCGCAGGTGGCATTGGCTTGGGTGTTATCCAAACCTTATATCGCCGCACCCATTATCGGGTCCAGCAAAGAGGCGCATTTGGATGAAGCCATTGCCGCTTTAGAGATCAAGCTCACAGACGAAGAAGTCAAACGTCTTGAAGAGTTCTATCAACCGCATCCGGTGCTGGGGCACTCATAATGTTCTATCGTTTCCTTTATCTTGGTTTTAAAATTTATTGTTTCCTCTTCCGACCCATCCGCATGGGGGTGCGAGTGATGATGATCGAAGATGACAAGGCTTGGCTGGTGCGTCATACGTATTTGCCCGGTTGGTATCTACCAGGCGGTGGACTCAAGAAATGGGAGTCGCTCGATCAGGCAGCGCGGCGAGAAGCCCGTGAAGAGACGGGTGCAGACCTGGGCGCGATCTCGCTTTTGGGTGTCTTCAGCAGTTACGCCCAATGGAAGACGGATCATACGTCTGTCTTTCTTTGCAAAGACTTCAAATTTGTCGGCATATCCGATGCTGAAATCGCTGAGATGCGCGCATTCCCAATAAATGAACTGCCGGAAAACACATACAGCCTGCATCGCAATCTACTGGTGAAATATCATGAAGGCAATGTCACGGCGAACTTCGGTGAGTGGTAGGAGTTGTCTGAGTAGGCTAATGTTTTTGTATGGGGAAAAAGCCGTTCTGGAAAATTCCAGACGGTATAATATGAAAAATCAATCACCAAATGGATACCCGCAATCATGACTCATGAAACCATGAAGATCGTCATCCCCATGGCAGGTTGGGGAACACGTATGCGCCCGCATACGTGGAGCAAACCCAAGCCGCTCGTCAGCGTGGCGGGCAAGACTTCGCTTGAACATGTAATGGATATGTTCAAAACCCTGCCAGACCCAGACCATGCTGAATTCATTTTCATTGTTGGACCGTACCTCGGCGAATTGCAAGTCCCCGCCTTCATTCAAGAGAATTATCCAAATCTAAAAGCGCATTTCGTCGTCCAGCATGAAATGAAGGGACAATCGCATGCGCTGTGGCTCTCGCGCGAATATTTGAAGGGTCCGATGATTATGTGTTTTTCGGACACTTTAATGGAAACGGATTTCTCCTTCCTCTCAAAAGAGGAAGCGGACGGAGTGGCGTGGGTGATGCCGGTTGAGGATCCACGCCGCTTTGGGGTGGCGGAAGAAGGCGCAGACGGCTGGGTGAAACGTTTCATTGAAAAGCCGCAGAGCATGGATAACAACCTTGTGGTGGTTGGGTGTTATTACTTAAAAAGCGCCGAACGCCTGCTCGCCGCTATCGACGACCAGATGAAACGCGGTGTAATGCTCAAGAACGAGTACTTCCTGACCGATGCCATCACCATCATGATCGAAGGCGGAGCGAAGGTTCGCACGCAGAAGATCAGCACCTGGCTGGATACAGGAACCATCGAAGCGACGTTGGATACGAATAAGATTTTGTTGGAGAAGATCGGTTCAAAGATTGCAAAGTTCAAAGGTTCAAATGTGAAGGTGGTTGAGCCTTCAACAATTCATGAAACGGCTGAGATTTCAAACTCGACCATCGGTCCGTTCGCTTCGATTGGGGCGAACTGCAAGATCGAAAATGCGCAGGTTTCAGAATCCATCGTCGAAGCGGATTGTGAGATAAAAGATGCAACGTTGACTCGCTCTCTGGTTGGCAAACAAGCCAAAGTTATAGGAAGAGGCGATGGTCACGTCATGAAGTTAAACGTTGGGGATACGAGTTCGGTTGAGGTGTGAGTCCGCATGGAAGCCGTTGAATGTCGTTCAGATACGGAATATGCGGAGCGTCCGCTTTCATTGCTGTGGGAGGGGCGGCGCTATGAGATCGCAGAAATTTTTTCGCGCTGGCGCGGACCCGGTGAAAAGGGATTTTGCGTCAAGACCACAAATGGTCTGGCGTTTGAATTGACGTACCAGGAAATTTCAGACGACTGGCACGTCCAACCCATCTAACCTCGCCGCCGGGGACGGCGGCTGAGCGCAAGGAGGCTCAATGCAGGAAATTGGTGCAGTACAAAGACTTTCAAAACGTGTGGCGGGCTTGAAGCCCAGCGGCATTCGAAAATTTTTCGATATCGCCGCGACAATGAAGGATGTGATCTCGCTCGGCATCGGCGAACCGGATTTCACCACACCCAAACCCATTTTGGATGCGGGTATTCGGTCGCTGCAAAACGGCGAGACACATTACACCTCGAACTCTGGCAAGATAGAGTTACGCCAGGGCATTGCCGACAATTTGAAAAAACTTTACAACGTGAAATATGACCCCGCCGATGAGATCATTGCAACCGTCGGTGTTTCAGAGGCGTTGTATCTCACGTTCACTGCCGTGCTAGAACCGGGCGATGAAGTCATCATCCCCACTCCATGTTTTGTGTCGTATCAAGCCGAGGTGATCCTTGCCGGCGGTGTGCCGGTGGAGATTCCCGCGCGGCTTGAGAACAACTTTACTATCGACCCGGACGACATCCGCAAAGCGATCACGCCGCGCACGAAGATTATTTTTATCGGTTACCCCTCGAACCCGACCGGCGCCGTCGCTCCACGTGAGGTGATGCTCGAGATCGGCAAGATCGCGGAAGAATATGACTTGCTCGTTGTCTCGGATGAAATTTACGACCGCCTCGTGTATGACTTTGAACATGTCTGCTTCCCAGCCTTGAGCGACAGCCTGAAGGAACGAACCGTTCTGCTCGGTGGTTTCTCGAAAGATTATGCCATGACCGGTTGGCGCATCGGCTATGCCTGCGGACCGTCAGATATCATCAAGGGTCTGGTGCGCATTCATCAATACACCATCATGTCCGCGCCAACCACCGCGCAGGATGCCGCCATTGAAGCCTTGAAGACGGGCGAACCTCATGTGAAGGAAATGGTCGCAGAATATGACCGCCGCCGCCGCTTATTGGTAAGTGGATTGAACCGCCTCGGTCTCTCGACGTTCGAGCCGAAGGGCGCCTTCTATACCTTCCCCAATATCCAAGCCTCTGGCATGGATGATGAAATGTTCGCCGAAAAATTATTGCGCGAAGAAAGCGTTGCTGTGGTTCCGGGTAATGCCTTCGGACCCGGCGGTGAAGGATTTGTGCGCGCGTGTTATGCGACTTCCTACGAAAAGATCGAAGAAGCCCTGCGTCGCATGGAGAAGTTCATGAGCAGGCATGGATAGAGTGGCAAGTAGAAAGTGATAAGTGAAAAGTGGTAAGTAGAAAGTGGATGGGTTGGGTGACCTGTCCACTTTTTGATTCTAGCCGCCCGCGATCTTGACCTTGTACCCCAATTTCGTTAGCACCTCCGCCATGCGTGGACGGTGCTCGCCTTGGATTTCGATCACGCCATCTTTCACCGTCCCGCCGCTGCCGCATTCCTGCTTCAACTTTTTGGCGAGGGTTTTCAGATCCTCTTCAGTGAGGGTAAGATTCTTGACGACCGAAACCACCTTCCCTCCCCTGCCGCCGGATTCGCGGTGCAGGTAGGCAGTCTGCTGCTGAGGTGGCAAAGACCTGGCATGACTCACGGGTTGATTTTTCTTGCGAAGGTCTCCATCGTCGGAGGACCAGACGGTGCGATTATTGTTGGACATGGAGCAATTATAAAGACTGTAAGAATATTGTGCAAAATGCCCGCTATCTTGGGTGCGCTAAAAGTTTGTAGATGACCTGCTCCCTTCGCCGTCCTCGGCGAAGGATTTACTCGCAGAACGCCGCCGTCCACAGGATGCTTCGCAAAGGACGGCGGCTTGAGCCAAACTACTAACAGACTTTGAGTGCTCCTGCTATCTTTTTTGGCAGGAACGGGTTTATATGTTTCATGGAACACTCACTAAAAACGCTCTGGTATCAGCCCTTGTTTTCTTCATTATTAAACAACCGCATTGAGTCTGCGGCAATTGTCGGGTTTGGCGTCGTCCATTTGGGAATGAACCTGGCAGGGCTGCCGTTTTGGACCTGCCCAGTCCTTGCAGCCACTGGTGTCCCCTGCCCCGGCTGCGGGTTGACGCGGGCGACCATGCAATTAGTTCACGGCGATATCCTTGCTTCGTTAAAAACGCACGCCTTTGCCCCGGTCTTCCTTGTAGCCCTGTTCATCATGGCAGCGGTGTTGATCCTGCCCGGCTCGCAAAGCGCGAGGCTGATCAATTTTGTAAATCATCTTGAGACGCGCAACGGTATAACAGCATGGGGGTTTACCTTGCTAATGCTTTATTGGGCGGTTCGCCTGATGGCATAAAACCAATTCATCATAGGAGAGTGTGTCATGGAAGTTTCTGCAAATCTGGGTCTGGGTGGTGTAATCGCGTTCGTGGCAGGCATTGCCGTTCTGGTCAAGTTGTTCCAAAAGGAAGGCTTCCTGAAGGGCATCCTCGGTTTTATCTGTATGCTCTACACGTTCATCTGGGGTCTTCAGAATATGAAGAATGAAGAACTCAAGCTCAAGACCTGGATGTATGTTTGGATGGCAGGTATCGTGATCGGTCTTATCATCAATTTCACCATGGGTGGCGGCGCAGAGTAAGCGGCGCCGCAAGAAACAAACAAGCCTCCTAAAAAATCAGGAGGCTTGTTTGTTTAATTTCCCAATACCGGCGGCGTTTCGCACCACCGAACTTTGCAATGTGCAAGAAGGTGGTTTCGCTGCATAATAGTTAGTGAAAAAAAGCATTTTGTAGTTACCTCACAAGCCCGGAAGGTGCGCTGCGGAAGGAATCCATGAACAAATCTTTTTTCAAGTCCGATCTCTTCATTCTCATCCTGCTTGCCGCCGCAAAGTTCGCCCTGCATCTGCTCACAAATCATAACTACGGCTTTCACCGCGACGAACTTGCTACCCTGCATGACGCACGCAACCTTGCCTGGAGCTTCATCGCCTATCCCCCGTTCACTCCCTTCATCGGCAGCATCGAACTGAAACTCTTCGGCACATCATTGGTCGGCTTTCGCTTTTTCTCTGCGCTGGCGCAATCCACCGTCATGGTCATTGCAGGGTTGATGGCGAAGGAACTCGGTGGCTCGCGCAGAGCACAGGTCCTTGCGGCGTTGGGCGCAGGCATCGGCATTCTCAGCCTCATTCAAGGCGGACTCTTTCAATATGTGGCCTTCGATTTTCTATGGTTCGTCCTGCTCGCCTATTTCACCATCCGCCTGCTCAAGTCGGATGACCCGCGTTGGTGGCTTGCAATGGGCGCGGTCATCGGCGTGGGTATGATGACGCGCTACACAATGGGCGTATATGTCGTCAGCCTTGTGTTGGCAACGCTGCTCACGCCTGCGCGCAAATATCTCAAATCTCCGTGGCTGTGGGCAGGCGCATTCCTGGCTTTGCTCATCTTTCTGCCCAATCTTATTTGGCAAATTCAACACGATTTCATCTCGCTCGAATTCCAGGCAGCCATTCACGAACGCGATGTGCGCATCGGGCGTGCCGACGGTTATCTCCCCGAACAACTGTTAATGGCGAATCCCTTCATGCTTCCATTTTGGGTTACAGGGTTGCTTTTCTACTTACACGAATCAAAATACCGGATGATCGGATTCCTCTACTTGTTTCCCGTTACCATCTTTCTCATCATGCAGGGACGCGGCTACTACCCCGCACCGACATATGTGATGTTGGTCGCTGCCGGGATGACAACATTCAACCATTGGCTGGAGACGCTCAACCCGAAACCCGCGCTTCTCTATCGGACCCTGGGCTGGGTTGCCATCACTTTGGGCTTTATCATCGGTGGAGCTTTGACCCTGCCCATCGCGCCCGTCAACTCTGGCTTATGGGACATCACCTACGAAGTCCACGATGACTTCGCCGAGCAGATTGGCTGGCGTGAATTAAATGAACATGTGGCTGAGATCTATCAGACCCTGCCCACAGAGGAACAGTCTCATGCTGCGATCTTCGCTGGCAATTATGGCGAAGCTGGCGCGCTGGAACTTTACGGAGCCGAATACAATCTTCCACCGGTTATCAGCCCCGTCGATTCATTTTGGATGAAAGGCGCGCCCCCCGAAAACATTGACGTACTCATCGTGGTTGGCTATCCCGATAACAGCGCTGACTCCTATTTCAACACCTGCGAACTGGCAGGCGCGGTCAGCAATAGCTATGGTGTGATGAATGGTGAGGCTGAACTCAGGGACATTTATCTCTGCAAAGGCTTACGCAAACCGTGGGCAGAGATGTGGGATGGGATGCGAAGGTTTCAGTGAGCGTGTGCGTCGCACTAGACGGGTGGACGAATTCCATAAAGCGGCAGAATCCTAGGGAAGGATTCGCTTCATTAAGTCACCTTACGCGATTTATACGTAGGGGCGACCCGTCCGGGCTTTTCAAGCCACAAAACCTAAAGGGAGGGTCGCCCTTGGACAAGAAGTCTTTCCGGGGAAAGGGCGACCCTCCCTTTGCGCAACATGGTTTCCAACTACTTTTGACGGGTCGCCCCTACTGCGTAAGGTGAGTCATTAAGTCTGGCGCGACGCACCGGCATGCAAAGTGGACTTATAAGGTAAACTGAAAATATATGAACGATGAATCACTTCGCACTCTGCAATTCCTGCTCTCGCGCCTTGAACGCATCTCCGCGGATTCGGTGGTGGCGCACCATGCAAGCGGAGTCCGCGGGGCGATGCTGCGGACGGTGGAAAAACTTGAGAACGACAGACCCATTCCAAGTCACGAAGTGAGACGTTTAGTCGAGAGTGGATACAGTCTCCTCCAGAGAGCGGCTGAAGAAAAAGTGAGATAGAAAATCAAAGAGCCTCACCATAAGTATCAACGTAAAGGGGTTTTTCTGGTAAAGTTTTGGTAGCACCCAAAAACATTTAGAGGAAAACCCCATAAAAACTATAACACAAATTAGCAAGGCACTTCAAACCCTATTCGGAAAACAGGCTGATCACCTG
>JACPVC010000095.1 GCA_016191955.1 Chloroflexota bacterium | reverse complement strand
ACCTGCCAAAGAAAAGATCGTCAGTATCTTCGAAGAGCATACGGATATCCTCGTGCGTGGCAAGGAAGCGAAGCCAGTGGAATATGGACACAAGATCTGGCTCAATGAAGTGGAAGGCGGGCTCGTGAGCCATTACCGTATTTTGGATGGCAACCCGAGTGAAGAGAAACAATGGAAGCCAAGCTTGAAGGCGCACATCCAAACCTTCCAGCATCCTCCTGTTCAAGCCAGTGCAGATCGTGGTCTATCCTCTG
The DNA here is from genome assembly GCA_016191955.1 of Chloroflexota bacterium. GTDB lineage: Bacteria > Chloroflexota > Anaerolineae > Anaerolineales > Villigracilaceae > Villigracilis. Next base: position 1,002 of record JACPVC010000095.1, on the reverse strand, counting down.
ATCCCAATGAAACGCTTGCCCATGATCTGGGCGTTCGACATGTGGTCATTCCGAAACGGGGCTACCGTTCCAAGGCGCGCATACAGCATGAACACAAGGCTTGGTTCGTGAAAGGTCGTCACTGGCATGCAGGTGTGGAAGGCCGCATCAGTGTTTTGAAACGGGCTCATGGGTTGGGACGCTGCCGAAATCATGGGCGATCCGGCCTCCAATGCTGGGTCGGTTGGGGCGTCATCGCTGGAAACCTGGCTGTTCTTGGGCGAACATAACCATTGGAGCTATTCGTTTGTTAAGGTACCAATTTTCAAAATACCATTTGGTGCAAAATGCCGATTCATGCCAACTTTTCAACCTTGTTTCTGAGTTTTGCACCAGAAACTAGTTAAACTCGCCAAGGCTGCGGCAACAAGCCTAAAAGACGAAAGCGGTGCGACCATCATTTATCCAACCAGCCTGACCGATGATGTTCCCAATAAAATTGTGGCACAAATTACATGGGAGACATTTGAAGTTAGAGAGAAAGAAATAAACCCAGCACAAAAAGCCAAAGCGGCACTCTTGCAATGCTGGAAGGAATTTGCTCAAACAGCAAAAGATAATTTTAGCCAAGACAAATTTGATGAAGCCATTTGGAGTCGCCAAATCGGTATCCTCGATAATGAGCAGGATGATCAGTATCTTTGGGAAGTCTACTGGGCTGTGGCAAAAATTGAAGGAGATGACTATTCTCAAGCCTATCTCAAAGCCGAAGCTGCGCTTCAAGCGGCAAAACGCAACCGTACGTTTATACAATATCGAGAATCAGGCTTCAAAGATACATTGAGCGGCAAGCGGGAGGCATTGCACGATTCAAGAAGCGGGAGGAAATACTGGGAAGACATTACCCAGCCGGGCAATGATATCGTGCCGATCAAAGTCCGCCCTAATGGACGTGAGCGATTGGATGCGATTGGTCTTGTCAAACGTTTTAGTCCTCTCGCCGAAAAATCTATAACGCCTTTT
>JACPVC010000075.1 GCA_016191955.1 Chloroflexota bacterium | reverse complement strand
CTTCCAGTGATCGAATCATGGGGCAATGTGATTTTTTTTTTTTTTTTGATTCTGCTCGGCGGAAGTTTATTCCTGCTCCCCTGGCTCGCCTCAGGGCGGGACCTCGGACCTGCCACCGTTACCAATGAGCAGTGTACTGGCTGTAACATTTGCTACGCCGAATGCCCGTATGATGCCATTCGCATGGTAGAGCGCAACGACGAAACACAATATCGCAAACTCGCCATCATCAACACCGCTCAATGCACGGGATGCGGAATTTGCGTGGGGGCATGTCCTACGGATGCAATCGACCTGAAAAGCGGGTACCAAGCCGAGCAGATGTTTGGCGCGATCAAAGGTGCATTGAGCCGCGAGAAAAAGGACGGGCATGCGGTGACAGTCCTCTTCGCCAGCCACCGCGACCAGGCATTGGGCGGAATCCCATCCAAACTGAATCTCAACAGTCATTCACCCATCTCCGTCTCAGCATGGGACGATTCCTCCCGTGTTATTACGGCTTTGCTTCCCTCTGCGAGCGCAGTCAATATCGAATGGATCAAATCACTGAACGCCGAAAACGTTCGCAACGTGGTGATCCTGTCCACCCCTTATGATGACAGTCTCAACCGCGAAGACGCGCATTGGATTCTGAACCGCCTGCATCTGCGCCCTGCGCTCGTCAAAAATAGATTGCACTGGCTCGAAACAACGCCCGGCGATGCAAAGGCAGTAGAGAATTTATTGAACGATCTGCACAAGCCTGAAGCACAAGACGAAAAACGTCCGTCCATTTTGCCTGCGGTGAAAGGGCGTGATAAATTGATCCCCTCGCTGGTAGGCGGATTGGTTGGAACGGTCCTATTGCTCGGTCTGTTTGCACTTGCGCTGCCGTTGGATATTTCTGCTGGGATGAAAGCCGCCGAACAAAGCGCGTTGCGCGTTGCGATTGACGCAAAAGGCAAGATCGAAGCCGCCAATATCCCCGAGGGCATAACCCTGCCCGAAGGCGCCGACCCCGTGAAAATTTTCGGCGGCGTGCATTTCCCCATCAGCCTGCGCGTGCTTGTGGACGGCAAAACCATCCTCGATGAAACCTACAAGCCATCTGGAATCAGCGGCAACGGAAGAATCTCCGCGCTGGAGTTTCTCGAAATCGAAACAGGCTCGCATCAAGTGGAAGTATGGATCAAGGACGACTCGAACGATTACCGCCTGTCCTATTCGGGCGAAGTGAATTTCGAAAAAAATAAGGCGCTCATCCTTGCGTATGATGAGAAGTTGGATGGGTTCGTGCTGAGATGAGGCATGAATTCGAAATGCGTGTTTCGTAAAGAATGAGCGCGGTGTAGCATTACAACCACGCCGCGCTTGTCTGGTCTTATCAAGTTTCCAATACTTCAATTTTGTGTTCGATTGCCTATGCCGACAAAGCCAATTCCCTCGCTAACGTTTGAGGCAGGGAAATCGGGGAGAAGAGGTCCGCTGGAAAGAGATAGTCTTCACCCGATTCATCGATTACGCGCAGCATCTTATGGCTTTCCGCTTCTTTGTCTGGCAAAACCTGGTAAATTTTGCGCGGTTCAAGCGAAGCCTCATAATCATTGTTTCTAATACATACTACAAATTGAGGAGAAGTATTTGTGGTCATAATTATTTTCCAAGAATACGCTTAATTTTGATATCACGTTTTCCAATGCCATGCGCCTCATACCAGTGAATTTCCGCAATACAGATGGTGTTATCTGGAAGGCGGACAGTCGCAAGTCCTTTGAGTTTGCGCCAGCGACCATTCCCATGCTTCTTCTGCAATCGGTCAATATCTCGTATCGAATGTCCACTGGCGATGATTTCAATCTCCGAGATTTCGCTGATGACTTCTACTTTGGGCGGCATGATGCTATCATTATAATCCTGTTCTTTTCATGCTTTCGGCGCGGGTTTTCTTTGGTATGCGATGAAAAAACCTGCAAGGATGATGACCAGCACCCCAAACGGAATCCACGCCAGCAGCGCGCGTTGAACCAGCACACTGCGAAACGGCTTTTCTGCGGAGGGGTTGGCAGCATACCATTTGCCATCATATTCCGATGAACCATCCACCAAACCGTCGTAATACACATAACCCGTGTACGGATAATAATGAAGTTGGTCGAACGGCAGGTCCTTCGGCTTGCTATCGGTAAACTCCACGTACACACGCACGATCTGGTAGCCCTGTCCAGCATCCGCGGGTGCAGCGATTTCGCCTTTTGTAAAATCTGCGAAGGCGAAGAAATCCTGCGTAAGTGCAGGGTCGGTCACATCGATCTCACCTGTGATGCCGGGTCCTTTGATGGCAATGTAATCAAACTCGCCTTTGGCGAAAACAAACATCGTGGGAACTAAAATCCCCAACGCAAGCAGCAAAACAAAATATTTTCTGATCATGTTAAACCTCTTTGATAAGATAGTTGACATTCTACATGATACGATAGATAAATACTGTGACATAAGTCCGATTTGAGAGGCACCTATGAAAATCAACCGCTTTCCCCTGCCCTTCCTATTCCTCGCCATCCTGGGTCTGCTCGCTGCGCTGTGGGCGGGTCTCATGCGCCTCGGCTGGCAACTGCCCGCCCTGACACCCTCCCTTGCCATGCTGCACGGTCCACTGATGATCTCCGGGTTTTTAGGGACGTTAATCACGCTCGAACGCGCCGTTGCAATGAAACAAAAGTGGATGTACCTGCCCCCGCTTCTTTCTGGACTGGGCTGGCTGGTCGCCACCATTGTCAAGACTCCACCCGTAGGCCTGATCCTGCTCACGCTTGCCAGCCTCGGTGGAGTTGCCATTCTTGCAGAGATCACGCGCCGCGAATTCGCCCTGCATACGGTGACCATGCTCCTCGGCGCCCTTGCATGGCTGACAGGAAATCTCCTCTGGATGTTCGGCTGGCAGATCCACCAAGTCGTCTTTTTCTGGATGGCATTCCTCGTCCTGACAATTGCAGGTGAAAGGCTCGAACTCAGCCGTGTACTCCGTCCCTCGCGGATTCAGCAAATTTTGTTTGGTGTTATCGCCGCCATATTTTTAGCAGGGATTCTGATTGCGCTTTTCAATATTCAAATAGGTACACGCACCAGCGGGTTTGGTTTAATCCTGCTTGCGCTCTGGTCGCTGCGCAACGACATCGCCTGGCGCAACCTCAGGCACAAACTTCCGCTCACGCGTTACATCGCCTGGTGCCTCGCGTTGGGGTTCATCTGGCTCGGCATCGGCGGTGGATTAAGCCTGGTCTTTGGCGCACAGGTTGCGGGTCCAAGATACGATGCGGTCTTGCATGTCGTCTTCATCGGCTTTGTCATCTCGATGATCTTCGGTCATGCCCCGATCATCTTCCCTGCCATCCTCGGCGTGCCGATCAATTTCCAACCTGCATTCTATGTCCACCTGGGTTTATTGCATGTGTCGCTTGCCTTGCGCTTAATCGCGGACTATGCCAATCTCTCCACCCTGCGCATGTGGGGCGGATTGTTGAACGAGATTGCAATTTTAATTTTCATTGGCATGACGGTGTATTCGATCCGAAAGGGATTATCCGGCAAAAAGTAGGGATGCAAAAAGACATCCAAACGAGTCTTACAGACTGCACACTCTTTTATGAGCTATATCTAAAATTCGCCTTATCTGGCTTTCATCCATGCTGGTTTCCTGGCAGCAACTTTCTTGAACGTGGGACAGTCCTTTGAGTGCGCGCCGGGCAAATAGCCGGTGGACATGAGAAATTCGTTCACGATCTCGCCACCGGTGAAGACGAAGGTTTTCTTGAACAGTTTCGTCCATTCATCTTTCGTGAGCGGATGATTATTATCCAACCAGCTTTTGAACGAGCCGTGTTCTTTTTGCAGTTCGAGAATCTTCCGCGCGTTGACAATGGTGGCATTGACCTTTAACTTATTTCGAATAATGCCTTCGTCACTCAACAGTCTTTCCCTATCGGCTTCGGTGTAACTGGCAACCTTCTTGATATTGAACTTATGGAACGCCTTGCGAAAATTTTGCGCGCGTTTCAGGATCAATATCCACGAAAGCCCAGCTTGGTTGATCTCAAGCACGAGCCGCTCGAACAACTCGTTGTCGCTGTCAATCGGAAAGCCGTATTGAGTATCGTGATATTCCCGATTGAAGATGTCTTCCGGGTGGGAGTTGCAGTAATCGCAGTAGGTGGTCATTAAGATTCAGCCTCTCGTTTGAGTTGTTCGCGGATGTCTTGCGGCAAAACGCTGATAGGGATATCCAGCAGGGCAGCTTGCAAACCATAAAGCAGGTTCAGGGATACTTTTTCAGGGTAGGCGGCTTTCACTCGTTTATACGTCTCGACCACGCCAAGGCGGGCAACATCTTCAAGGGTGTATATGCCAATCGATGCCAACCATTCGCTACTTTTAGGTCCAAGGTTTTTCATAGGGCTATTTCCATTACCGGCAATATTCGCGGCTGACCATCGACTTCGCCGCGATGTTCGCCAACTTTCTGCGCGCCCATGTGTTTATAAAAAGTTTCGGCGTTTGGATCCGCTTCGATCTTCAATACAGATACGCCACGCAGACGGCTTCTTTCCACGGCATGCTTGAACAATTCTTTGCCAATGCCTTTACCCATATAGTCAGGCAGAACCCAGAGATTATCGAGCCAAAGTTCGTCAGTCTCCTGCTTCAATGAGTAGTAGGCAATCGGTTCACTATCCGTCAGCGCCACCCACGTTTCATTAGCGGATATGTACTCAGCGGAGATCGCAAGCATCGGAAGCCAAAGTTCGATCCAGCGCTCGGGGTAATTCCAATAACGTTTGGCGGCGATGGTGATCTTCGTCAATGCATCCGCGTGGTCAGTTTGGGCGGGGACAATTACTATTGGAGGCATTCAAACCTAGCTGTGAATTGGCATGGATTTTTGATTGGTTTTTCATCCACCACCAAGTCTGCTTTGTATACGCCAACCATTTCGTCTTTATAAGTCACAGGCAATTCAACTTGATGTCTGAACGGAATACCACGCAAAGTCATCTCTTTCTCCAATGCTGCCTGATAAACAGACTCAAGAAAACCCGATCCAAGAACGCGATGAACCTCCATTGCCGCGCCAACCACTGCAAAAGACAAATGTTTGTAAAGTATTTCTGTCATCCTGTCCTCCTAAAATCAGAAAGAAAAATCTCAGCCGCGAATTACACGAATTTTCGCGAATTTTTAAGCAATTCGCGTGAATTGGCGAAATTCGCGGCAAAGGTTCTTAACTTTATCCTACTACCCGAATCTCCCTCGGCATGTCCGAGAGGCTTTCTGCGCCGTCATCGGTAATCACCATGTTATCTTCAATTCTCACACCGTTGCGATTGGTGAGATAGATACCGGGTTCGACGGTGAATGCCATGCCGGGTTCGAGGATTTGCATGTTATCGCCGCGCATGTAGGGGGCTTCGTGCCCTTCCATGCCGATGCCGTGACCGGTGCGATGGGTGAAGTATTTTCCATAGCCCGCGTTTTCGATGACATCACGCGCGGCTTTGTCCACGTTGGCGCAGGGGATGCCGGGTTTGGCGGCGGCGCGACCGGCAGCATTCGACTCTTGCACAATCTTATGGATCTTCTGGCACTCTTCATCCACCTCCCCCACGGCGAAAGTGCGGGTCAGGTCGGAGATATAGCCGTCGTATGCCGCACCCCAATCGACGACGAGCAAATCCCCAGCTTGTAGTTTTCTATCAGAAGGCGAGGCGTGTGGGTTCGCGGAGTTCGGTCCGGCAGAGACAATGGGAGCGAAGGGAAGTTCAGAATCGGAGCCATGTTTCAATAACTGCATCACCAATTCCGCTGCGACTTCTTTCTCCGTCATCCCGATTTTGATCTGCGGAAGAGTCGCCTCCAACGCGTCTTGGGCGATCTTCACTGCCTTACGCATCGTTTCCACTTCGGCTTTGTCTTTGCGCAAACGCAGTTCGGCAAGAACATCGCTCGCATCGGGATAATCCGCTTCGGAAGCGCCTGCTTTGACATGGCTAAATTCCAGCAATCGCAAATTCCTTGGCTCGACGCCGATCCGCTTCCCATCCAGACCGAGAGCCTGTGCGGCTTTTCTGAAAGCGTTATCCCACTCGGAGGGATTCTCGCCATAGGCGATGCCTTGGACTTTGTAAGGGAACAAGTCCACTTTTGGGAGTTCGAGTTCAGGCAGGACCAGTACCGGGTCCTTGCCCGGCGCGACAAATAAAACCACCGGGCGTTCCATCAGGTGGAAACTTAACCCGGTGAGATATTTCAGCGTAGGACCCGGATTCAGAATAACAGCATCCAGATTCGAGATTAAGAGAGAGGCGGTAAGGCGGTCGAGGCGTTGACGAGTCATGAGAGTCTCCTATATCCTATTTGTGTTTGATCTTCGAGAAGAGTATGGTGATCCAATCGACGAGATATGGAAAAACGGCTTCGGTCGTGGTCGCAATGCGGAACCACCACGGAATGACCAAGCTGCGGCGCGGACGTTTGGCTACGCCGATCACGCGGCGGGCAACGTACTGCGACGGCAGGCGAATCTTGAGTTTGTGGCGGAAGGATTGATAAGCGGCGCTCCTGCCGATGTGCTGACCAAACTCGGTGGATGCCGGACCCGGATAAATTCCGCTGACCTTGATGCCTAAGGGAGCGACTTCGCGGCGGATGGCATCGGTGAAGGCTTTGGCTCCATGCTTGCTGGCGGCATAGCTGGCGATGAGGGGCGGGGCAATCAGACCAGCTACAGAAACCATGTTGATGATGTGACCTTCGCGCCGCGCGATCATGTGCGGAAGCACCATACGAGTGACGCGCATCATGCCAATGAGATTAACTTTGATAAGCAAATCAATGTCGCGGTCGGGCGTATGTTCTTCATACCATGCCACACGCCCAATACCCGCGTTGTTGAAGAGGATGTCGATGCGGTCATAAAGGTCGATGGCGGTTTGAACCATATTATCGACTTCGTCGGAGTTGACAATATCCATGGGTACGGCGAGAGCTTCACCGCCTGCATCCTGAATTTTTGCGGCGAGGTTTCGCAAGCGGTCGATGCGCCGCGCAGCAAGGATGACTTTACAACCTTCCTGAGCAAACAGCCAGGCAGCATCTTCGCCAAAGCCGGAGGAGGCGCCAGTGATGAGGACTACTTTATCTTTGAGGGGGATGGGAAAAAGGTTCATGGCGGGGCAATTGTAAAACGAAAACGCACGGAATTGGGTCGCCTTTCCATGCGTTTTTTTGCTGCGTAGCTCGCGAAGAACACAAAGGTTTTTTTACTCAGCGACCTTTGCGTTCTTCGCGGTTAAATTTTTTTCTTTATTCTTCGCCCTGTTCTTCCGCGCGTTTTCTCGGCTTGGGCGGTTCGATAACTTTCTGCTTGCCCAATGCAATATCGAGCACATCATCCATGTGCTTGACCGGGACGATCTTCATTTCAGACTTCGCCGTCTTGGGAAGTTCCACGAGGTCTTTCATGTTCTTTTCCGGCAGGATGACGGTCTTCAACCCGGCGCGATGGGCGGCGAGGACTTTCTCGCGTACGCCGCCAATGGGCAGGACTCGCCCGCGCAGGGTGATCTCACCCGTCATGCCGACATGCTTGAAAGCAGGGCGACCCGTCAGCGCAGAGATGATGGCGGTCGCCATCGTAATGCCTGCCGAGGGACCATCCTTTGGAATGCCGCCTTCCGGCATGTGGATGTGAATGTCGAAGCGTTCGAAAACATCCATGTCGATCTTGAGTGTGGCTGCACGGGATTTGATGTAAGTCATCGCTGCTTGCGCTGATTCCTGCATCACCTCGCCCATCTGACCCGTCATCTGCAAGCCGCCCTTGCCTTCGATGATGGCAACTTCCACCGGCATGATCTCACCGCCGGTTTCCGTCCACGCCAGGCTGGTGGCGACACCCACTTCGTCGGTCCGCTCGGCTTCGGATGGGAAGACTTGTTGTGGACCAAGCAATTTCTCAATCAGTTCCGGCGAGATCGCAGTCGGATACTTCTTCCCTTCCGCTTTCATGCGCGCCACTTTGCGGCTCACGCGGCTGATCTCGCGCTCGAGTCCACGCACTCCGGCTTCATAGGTGTACTCGCGGATGATGCGTTGCAAAGCGGGCAATTCAAACGTCATGCCGAGTTCATCGATGCCATTCTCTTCGATCTGACGCGGGATGAGATAGCGGTTGGCAATCTCGATCTTCTCTTCTTCAATGTAGCCGGGGAACTCGATCACTTCCATGCGGTCGAGCAATGGCGGCGGGATGGTTCCCAGCGAGTTGGCAGTTGTGACGAACATGACCTTCGAAAGATCGAAAGGCAGTTCGAGATAGTGGTCGCTAAAGGCGTAGTTTTGTTCCGGGTCCAGCACTTCAAGCATCGCCGAAGCGGGATCGCCGCGAAAGTCCGAATACAACTTGTCGATCTCATCCAGCATGAATAGCGGATTGGACGTGCCCGCCCGTTTCATCGTCTGGATGATGCGACCCGGCAACGCGCCAATGTAGGTACGCCTGTGTCCGCGGATTTCGGCTTCATCGCGCACGCCGCCAAGCGAGACGCGCACAAACTTGCGCCCAAGCGCATCCGCGATGGAACGCCCAAGCGAAGTCTTGCCCACACCGGGAGGACCTACAAAACACAAAATCGGCTGACGTTCCTTCTTGGGTTTGAGCGAACGCACCGCGATGTATTCCAGAATGCGTTCCTTGGCTTTCTTCAAACCAAAGTGATCGCGTTCGAGAGTCTTCGCTGCGTTCCTCACATCGAGATTATCCGCCGTGGGATTATTCCACGGTAGGTCGAGAATCCAGTCAATATACGTGCGGATGATGCCCACTTCGGGAGCCATGGGCGGCATTTGATTCAAGCGCTCCACTTCCTTCAATGCCACCTTGCGGACTTCATCGGGCAAAGCCGCGGCTTCCACACGTTTCTTCAAATCCACTGCATCGCGGGTGAAAATATCGCCTTCGCCCAACTCGGTTTGAATTTGCTTCATCTGCTCGCGCAGGTAATACTCGCGCTGGCTTTTGTCCACTTCGTTTTGCACGCGGGTGTGAATCTCATCTTCGAGTTCAAGCACATCCACTTCGGCGGCAAGCAGGTTATTCAGTTGTGTGAGGCGCGCCTTCGGGTCGAGGATCATCAGCAGACGCAGCTTGGCTTCATAAGTGAGTCCAAGCGAGGTCGAGATCATATCCGCCAGCCAGCCTGGCTCAGAGATGTTCAACGCGAAGACATGCGCTTCTTCAGGGATGGAACGATCCAACTGAATACAGCGTTCGAATTGATTCAACACCGAACGCATCATCGCTTGAGTTTGTCGATCTGCCGATGTCGGCTCGTGGATGATTCGCGCGCGCACACGAATGTACGGCTTGAGGCGAATGAACTCCACGATCTCCACGCGGCGGCGTCCCTGCACGAGAGCAGAGTGCGAGCCGTCAGGCATATCCAACAAGCGCCCCACCGCCATCTCGACACCTATAGGCAGAAAATCGTCAGGACCCGGGTCTTCCACATCGGGGTCGCGCTGGGTCAGCCCGATCACCGTGTGTTCTTTTGTATGTGCTTCCTCCAACGCCAAGAGCGAAGCCTCGCGCCCGATAAAAATCGGCGAGACCATGCGCGGAAAAATGACCATATCCCGCAACGGGAGCACAGCCGCTTCGATCAAGCCATCGGCTTTCGGCTCCATGTTCGGGATGCGATACAGTTCCTCCGTCCGCTGCGAGAGCGTCAGGTCAAAATCATCTTCATTCCAATTCGGTTGACTCATTCAAAATCCATTCTACCTATGCTCCCTTCGCCGTCCCCGGCGAAGGTGTTATGCAACGCCGCCGAGGACGGCGGCTAGAGCGATGTTAATAATTTCCATTCTCTCATCACTTCCGCAGTCACGAACATCGAACCAGCGGATAACACGATACTACCATCTTTTGACGACAATTCCAACGCGCGTCGCAAGGCATCTTTGACGGGAACCACCGCCTCAAACTCCGCTCCAGCCTGCTCGGCGAGACCCTGAATTTGCTCCACGCTCAAAGCCCGTGGATGGTCAGCGCGCGTGATGATGATCTTCTTTATCTTCGCTTTCATCTCCGCAAACATGCCGGGAATATTCTTATCCTCCGACGCGCCGAAGATGAGATAGACTTTCTTGTCGGGGAAATACTCTTCCAACGTCTCGCGCAGTTTCTCGAACGAATCCTGATTATGCGCCGAGTCGAAAATCACCGGCGGCTCGACCCTTGCCACCTCAAAGCGAGCGCGCCATTGTACCTGAGAAAAGCCTGTTTTTATCTGTTCATCGGTAATCGGAATTTCGCTAGTCTTCAACGCCGCATACGCCGTAGCCGCGTTCTCGATCTGGTGCTTGCCCAGTAAAGGAATCTGCAATTCGACCATGGACTGACTTTCGACTTTCGACTTTCGACCATCCCTTACAGCCCACAGTCCACCGTCCACCGTCAGTTTCTGTCCCTGCAAAGATGACTCTACTCTCTCAAACCCTACATCCTGTCCCACAAGACTTACATCAGAATTTCTCTCACTGGCTACGCGCAGTAAAACTTGAAGCGCCTCATCCTGCTGTGGGGACGAGACCACGGGCACGCCTTCCTTAATAATGCCCGCCTTCTCCCCTGCGATCAACGCCAATGTATTGCCCAGCACTGCCGTATGGTCATACGACAGCGACGTGATGACCGAAACCCTCGGCGTGACCACATTGGTCGCATCCAACCGCCCGCCCAAGCCCACTTCAAACACCGCCGCGGTGACGCCGTACTTCGCAAACGCCATGAACGCCAGCGCGGTCGTAATTTCAAAGGTGGTAATAAATGGAACACTTGCCACATGCGGCTTGATCTCTTCCACCAAGTCACTCAACTGCTCATGGGAGATCGGCTGACCATTGATTTGAATCCGCTCCACATAATCCAGCAAATGCGGAGACGTGTACAAGCCCGTTTTGTATCCTGCCGCCATCAACCCCGCCGCACACAACGCGGACGTAGACCCCTTCCCTTTCGTCCCTGCCACATGGATGATGGGATATTTCGTATGCGGGTCACCCAGCGACTTCATCAGCGCGAACATGCGGTCCAGGTTGAAGTCCGCCTTTGCCAATTCGGACGAATGTTTCAGGCTATAATCCACAAAAGAATATAGGTAATCTAGGGCTTGGTTGTATCGAGTTTCAATGTCCATACTTAGAATTTTAGTCCAACAAACAAGACAGGTCTAGCTGGGAAAGGAAAAAATGGTCGCTAAAATCGCCACAAAAAGGGTTCGTTCCAAACTATTAGATTTAGCTCTCGAATTTACATCATCAATGAATGCAAGGGATTTTGATCATGTATATGAAAACCTAATCACACCATCTTCATCCCAATTCCTCTCAACAATGGCATGGCCGTTGTTATGTTATGAAAGAAAAAATATTGGCTTATTAATTAATCCTGAATTAAATCCTAATGCCTCTATTCCTATTATTGAAAGTCTCTCCTTAGCATTTCAAATGGACTTAGAAAACTGCCGCACTGATCTGTTCCAAGGCATAGCAAGTGCGAGTCAAGGGTATGGCTGGACCGAACTCAACCTAGAAAGCACAATGGCATTTACAGACAAGCAAAGCGCGATTTTACTTGTGGACACACAAGACAAACCTCTTATCTTATTATTCGTTGAACAAAAAAATGGGGATTACTTAATTGACTTTACTTCTTGGTGGTTATTCTCTATGAACATGAGAGCATCCATTATCTGCGAAATTGCAGACCAAGCAATGAAAGCAAATCAAAAATCTATTGCGATTGAGTATTATTCAATCGCTAGCAAACTTGGCACGAATTACTCTCGTATAAATCGACTTATGTGTGATCACCCTGCCGTTGGTTCAATAGTTACTTTTGAACGAAAAATCGAAATCAAGCAAGAAGAACAGTTCACAAGGATCGCTCAAGAAAAGGAAAAATTAATAAGACAAGAAAGAACAATAGAAAATGCTGAGCAAATGCAGCTAGATGAATATGAAAAAATCTTGCAAATCATAGAAAGTATGGCAAGGGTAATTGAAAGAAACCCCGATGCTTTTCAAAACCTCAAAGAAGAACATATAAGAAATCATTTTCTTGTACAGCTAAACGGACACTACCCTGGGAATGCAACGGGTGAAACCTTCAATTACACAGGAAAAACCGACATTTTACTAAGGAAAAACGATGTCAACTTATTCATTGCTGAATGCAAATTTTGGAAATCCCAACAAACTGTCAAGGAAACAGTAGATCAAATTTTACGATACAGCACATGGAACGATACAAAATTAGCACTATTAATATTTAATCGCAGTAAAGACCTAACTGACATTTTAGAAAAGATATCGTACCAAATGAAAAATCATTCAAGTTTCTATCAAGAAATAAACTTTCCCTCTGAAGCCGGCTTTCGCTATCTTATTAAGCATCCAACAGACTCACGGCGACATCTCATTTTGACAATACTCGTTTTTGAAATTCCTGAATAACTTTTTATGCTCGCCACTCTCACCCTTCACCTACGCCTGCCCCCTTACCCGCTCGCGAAGTCCCTCAAAGAGCACGGATGCGTTCAATCCGCCCTGCTGTATAATCAACTCATTGGAAAGCGAAGGTGCGTATGAATCCAAACCCATCTCCTGAACAACTGGATGAAAAGATAGCCAAATTAGAGGAGGAATCGCGCCGTATCCAGAAAGAACTGGCTGTCCTGCGGTCGGACAAACTCGTCCAAATGATGCTGAAGACGGACGGTCCCGTCCCGCGTGAGAATCGCACTGTCATCCGCGTCCATAACAACCTGACGGTCAATGGCACGCGGCTCAACCTGTATCACATTATGGATGAAATGCAGGGCAAGAACTCCCTGAAAAACGTCCGCGATATTTACGAACTGACCGACGAAGAAATGCTGGATATTCTCGATTACATGCACATGAACAAAGAGGAATTCGAGAAGGAATACCAGGACGTTCTCAAAAACGCCGAGGAAGAACGTAGATATTGGGAAGAAAAAAACAAGGATTTGCTAAAAAACACCTACCACCAGCGTGAGGCAACTCTGGCAAGACTGCGGGAATGGAAGGAAAAATATCGTACGGAAAACAAACCATGAGGGTTCTGCTCGACCATCACATGAAAAAGCAGGGGTTAATGCTTTGGGCTATTCTGGAAAACGATGGCTGGCTCGAACTAATGGATATTCCATTTGTGACATTTGCCGATGTGGGAATACCCTTAGATGCGCCTGACCGCCAAATTTGGCGCTTTGCGCAGGACAATCAGATTATCTTGCTTACAGCCAATCGAAACAACAAAGGTACGGATTCCCTCGCTCAAACAATCAGGGAGGAAAACACGCCTACATCGTTGCCTGTTCTAACTATTGGGTCGCTTGATCGCATGGAAGAAAGCATATATCGAAACCAATGTGTAGAACGGATTGTGGATGTAATAATGAGCATTGAGGATTATCTCGGAGCTGGGCGGGTTTTCATTCCATGAACCATGCTTAACCAATGGACGCAACTCTACCATTCAAAAATCGTCAATCTTCAATCGCAAATCGTAAATCGCCCCATGCTCGCCACCCTCACCCTTCATCTACGCATTCCTCTCTGTGCGTCCCTCAAAGACAAACGCGGGCGGATCAAGCCGCTCATGTCGCGCTTGCACCGCGAGTTCAACGTCTCTGTGGCAGAGATGGATTTGCACGATATATGGGATGAAGCCATCATCGTCTGTGCGATGGTGGGAAATGACCATGCCTTTCTGCAATCCGCGCTGCAAACTGTGGGAAAATGGGTGGAAGCGAATTGGTCAGATGGGGATGTTTGGGATACGAAGATTGAAATGATCTAATATCAGTGGAGGTTCATACTATGAAAACTGTCCGTGTGCATGGATATGGCGAGGTTGAGGTTCTGAAATATGAAGAGGTGGAGAAACCCGAACCGGGTGAGGGACAGGTGCGGGTCAAGATCGAAGCGGTTGGCGTCAACTTCATCGACATCTATCACCGCATCGGACGCTATCAAGGCTCCCTTCCGCTCACACTTGGTCAGGAGGGCGGCGGCGTTGTCGATGCCGTTGGACCAAATGTCAGCGAGGTCAGACCCGGAGACCGCGTCGTGTACGCCAGTGTGCAAGGTTCATATGCCGAATATGCCATTGTCCCGGCGTGGATGCTCGTCCCCGTACCAAACGACGTAGATATGCAGCTCGCAACCGCGGTCATGTTGCAAGGAACGACGGCTCACTATCTTACCCACAGCACCTACCCACTCAAACAAGGAGAGACAGCGCTTGTCCATGCGGCAGGCGGCGGTGCAGGTGGACTGCTGGTACAAATTGCCAAACTGCGTGGAGCACGGGTGATCGGAACAGTTTCAACAGATGAGAAAGCGGCACTGGCGCGAAAAGCAGGTGCGGATGAAGTCATCAACTACACACAGGTCGATTTTGAGGCGGAAGTCAAACACATCACAAACAATAAAGGCGTGGATGTTGTCTACGACTCGGTCGGCAAGGATACCTTTGAAAAGGGATTGAACTGCTTGCGCAAGCGAGGGTACATGGTGCTCTTTGGGCAGTCATCCGGTCCGGCTCCACAGATCGACCCGCAAAGTTTGAACCCAAAGGGGTCTCTCTTCCTAACCCGCCCCACCCTTGGTCATTACACCGCTGACCGTACAGAACTTCTAAGCCGAACCAACGACCTCTTCAAATGGGTCGCATCCGGCGAATTGAAAGTACGCATCGACAAAACCTTCTCACTTGCTGAAGCTGCCGAAGCGCATCGTTACCTCGAAGGGCGTCAATCAAAAGGAAAGATACTGCTGTTACCGTAGTGAAATTGACCGGACCCGTCGTTTATCCCTTGGGAAAATAAGGCTCACATCCCAAAAATCTCTCAACGTATTGTATTACTCATGGAGGATTATGACTCAAAAAGAAATGAAAGCCTGTTTGAATTGTGATCGCAGTGAAGAGAAAACTCCCCTGCTCATGT
>JACPVC010000035.1 GCA_016191955.1 Chloroflexota bacterium | reverse complement strand
TCCGATATGATCTTTACATCGGAAGCCGCAGATTCAATTCAGACCATCGAATCGGGTATGTCTTGCTTCAGGGTGATGAGTACACCATCTATTATTTGAAGAACTCGAACAAGATCGTTTCGGCGGAATTTATATCGAGGGCAAAATAGCTGCGGTGTAATGCCTTTATTTCCTCTTTAGCCGATATGGCAAAATGACGGGGTCGAGCCGTTCGGGGTAGCCATCCAAGTGATAGGCGATGAGATAGCCTGGGTGTTCATCCAGGGAAAAGGTCCAGGGAGAGACGTTGATCTCCCCATCTTCTACATGATATTCGACAGCAACTTCTTCGTCTTTGCCATTGCGCGGAAAGACAGTGACCTTGCCAGAAGCGGGGATATCAAAACAAAATTCAAAAGAGAGCGTGTCCAGCAGATCAGTGATGCGGTCCATGCGGTCGAACAACGCGCGTGAGAGCTTGTGCTTCTGTAATTGTTCGTCAATGCCTTTGGTGAAATCGGCATGCAAGGCTTTGCGAATCTCAGAATCCCTGCCGCTAGCAAGCCGCCGAAAATGATATTTGACGATGGTATCTGCAACCATGTCGGAGCATTCCATGTTGAAGCCACGGCGGGCGATCACTTCCCATTCTTCATCGCCCATGCCGCCGATGGGGGAGTTGTCAAGATAGCCATAGCCGCGGTCGTGCAGACCCATGCCCATGACCATGGAATTGCGTTCGATGGGCGGCGTATCGAACTGTTCGTTGCCCCATAACATTGCCAGTGTGCCCACCAGTTTAAGATGCTCCGACTGAGGAATGACGATTTGCCTGCGCTTGGATTTGAACATGCTAAGCTTCCTTTGTTTACCTATAAGATGAATCTGGAACAATTTTACCTGTATAAGATGAATAATGGTTCTGATACGGCGATAAGCGAATTTCGCTTGACTTTGAATTTTGATTTTGCTACGATGAAATTGAAGGCGGAGGGAAGTATGCAAAAGAAAGAACAAAAGAATAGGAAAAAACAAAAAGAACAGAATTGGTTTGACAAAAGCTGGAAGGTTATTGGCGGACTGGGCGCGGTCGTTGCTTTGCTCGTCGGTCTTTTTGAGCTGGTTGATATATTTCAGGGATTGCGTGCAGGCACTGAAACCTTGCCAACCGTTACATCGAGCAGCACTCCCTTTCCAACGGATACACCCATCCCGACCGTTTCGCCAACACCTACGCTTAGACCCTTCCAGTTTTTGGCATTCCCGTCACAGGTGAGGGTTGGGCAGGATGTGGAAGTAATCTTGCAAGCACGACCGGGCGATGTATGCGTATTGGAATATTACACGCCCAATGGCAGCAAAAGTTCCACAGACGGGCTGGGGACCGTGACCGTTAACAGCCAGGCGAAATGTGTATGGAAATGGCATGTATCGGCGAATACCGAACCGGGGCTGGCTACGCTGGTGATCACCATACAGGATATTCAGGAGACCTACAAATTCGATATCCTGCCCAAGGAATAAAAACGGTCTCGTTGACACGATGTCCGAGACCGTTTTGTTTATTTGCCTAATGATTAGGCAGGGCGTTTTTTGGATTTTGTATCCGTGCCTGGCACGGCGACCCTGCGCGCTTCCTGTTTGACCTTGCGGTTGTGTTTGCGCATCCCTTTGGAGGGACGTTTGTGCTTGACCTGTGTTTTTGCCGGTGTTGAATTCACTTGACTTGCTCCTTTAGTTTTTGGTTCTGTGATTGGATTCGTATTCCGACCAGAGTTTGGCGATCTCTTCCCTGGCTTGCTGGCGAGTGTAGCCGTATTTGACTTGCAGCATGGTGACGAACTTATCGAACTTCACCTCAGCCTTATCCACTTTGACCAGGTCGTATTCGACCATCAGACTCCAGCGGGTATTGATCTCCCCGCGGATCAACTTCCACTTTTCTTCGAACATCGATTTGTTCATGGTGCGCTCCTCCTCATGGCGGCGCTATTTCGAGTGATACGGTTTGGGAGTTTTGCGATTTCGTTCCCATCCATCTCCCCCATGAACAGGTATGACAAAATATTCAAACTCTAGCGTGAGTTCATTGTACTACGACAATGTGAAATTGCCCCAGCGGCCTGATCTTGACGCAAAACTGTTTCGTTAATTATCGTTGAAGATGGATTTAATCCAACCGTTTAACGATACCCGCGGACAGCCCATGCTCGCGCAACCAAAGATATTGACCCGTCTGGGGCAAAAGGCAACCTCGCACGAAGCCGTTCACGTAATGCAGCGCGATGCTCCTCACTTAATGATATTGCGTAACTTGGAGCGGGTCCCTGTCCGCCGAGAAATGGAGACCAGTAGTCATCGAAATTGCGGAAGACCGTGGGGATTTCAATTGGGCGTACTTCCACCTGGTGAAGCCCTGCCGCCTCAAACGTACGAGCTAACACATCGGGCTGGCAGATGGGGAAGCGGGGTCCTTCATCGACCTGTAGCGCTTTTGGGTCCAACTCTATGGCGGCATCGAAGAAGTGTCGTATCAATTGCATCCTGCCTGCGTAATCCCATACATATGCGGCAGACACGCCGCCAGAGCGGGTGACACGCGCCATTTCAGTGGCAGTGCGCTCAGGTTGTGGGATAAAGTTCAAGACAAGTCCTGATACGGTTGCGTCAAAAGTTCCGGAGTCCGCGGTTAATTCCATCGCATCCCCTACATCAAACTGGACTCGGCTGTCTTGTGTATGCTCTTTTGCGAAGGCGACAAAGCCCTCGGAACGATCGATCCCTCTGACCATGCCCGGTTCCGCAAATTGCAAAATGGTCTGGCTCAGCGCTCCTGTTCCGCAGCCAACATCCAACCATGCACTTCCTGCCGGTACCGCCAGCCAGTTCAAGAACTCACGGGCGACACGCCGACTCCAACGCCCAATATACGGTTCGTACTTGTCGCCGCTTGCCCAATTATCTTTGGGGTTGGGAGACACTGAGTTTTCGTTCATACGATACTCCTAAAGTAGATACTCAATAAGGTTTGAAGACGATATGTATTATTCACAAAAATTATAGGGGTTGTTTTATTGAATACAAGCCACCCTTTGGTCACCTTTAAAAGGACCCAGTGGAAAACAAAAATGTAAGGCATTTTGCTATGTTTCCATTTCTCTTTTTAGGGTTTTGTAATACACTTTCTGCGGAGGTAAATATGTTGCGAAAAACATTGTCCACATTTGGTTTGTTAGTCCTTATGGTTCTACTCACAGGTGTGTTGACTGCTGCCGCTCCTCCGCCGTCTACGCCCAACGTGACGTTCACTCTCATTAGTGGATTGCCTGCTACCATGAACGTGGGAGACACGGCGACGGTGGTTGTCCAAGTTACCAGTGACCAGGAGTTCAACTTTGCCCAGATGCTGCCAACTTTCTATTTCCCTGGCAGGGGTGTGGTTGCTGTTCAAGGCGGTGACCATGCAGGCAGCGGCACATCCGCGACGCTTGAGATCACATTCACGGCGAAAGACTCCACAGCGGACCTCGGCGGTGCCATTCCGGTTTCGGTTGTAGCCGGCGCACGTTATAAGGGCGGATACACCGCCTCTCAACAGTTCGATTTTATGGTGACTGTCCCTTGATGATTTTCTTAAGTTGAAATCAAAAACGGTCTTGGAGAATTTTCCAGGACCGTTTTTGATTCAATAACACCCATCAGCCTTTGCGTTGTTGGCGGGCGAGGCGCGAGAGTTCTTGTACGAGTGGGCGAAGCCGGTCTGGCATGGAGGTGTCGCTAGTGCGGAGGGTGTGGGCGGCGTCGTCGGCTTCGATGCGGATTAGGTAGTGGATCACGTCTCGGGCGGAGTCGGAGGCGGGTGAATCCGCAAGAGAGAAGACATCCGCTTCATCCAATAATTTTTTCAGGGATTTCGCTTCGGCTTGGGGCAAGTCATCCAGATTCAAAGAGAGGCTGATGCGTTGTCCCATGATTCCGCCGGTTTGTTCAAAGATGATGCGTATCATCGGATCAAACCCATCGCGCGCATGCTGCGGGTGAAACAGCCTTCGTTTGTGGGCGGCGGGCCGCCAATGGTGATACCCACTTCTGCCCAGCCAGTTTGCACGGCTTGTTGTTCGAGGCTGTCCACGCCGAATAGTTCGCCAGCGGCTTGATGGGTGAGGTTGGCGGCATCGATGAAGACGGATGTGGTGGTGAGTTTTTCGGTGAGCGCTTTGTACCAGATTTGCCCTGCTTTTTCCCAGGCATAACCACCGAGCTCGCGCGCGACGACGTAGAAGGCATGATTGGGAATACCAGAGTTGATGTGGACTCCACCGTTGTCTTCAATGGTGTTGACGTAATTTTTCATGTGGGCGGGCTGCGGGTCTTTGCCGAGAATCGGATCATCATACGCCGTGCCGGGTGCTTTCATCGAACGGATGCCTACGCCGTTGACATTGGCTGTGAACAGACCTGCGCCGATGATCCAATCTGCCTGGTCTGCGGTATGTTGACGCTGATATTGTTTGACCAGAGAACCGAAGACATCGGACATGGATTCATTCAATGCGCCAGGTTGGTTGGAGTAATTGAGATTGGCTTCATATTGGGTGACGCCGTGAGTCAATTCGTGCCCGATCACATCGAGCGATTTGGTGAAGCGGTTGAAAAGTTGTTGATCGGGCGGCAGGTCTTCGTCGCCGTCGCCGTAGACCATTTGCTCGCCATCCCAGAAGGCATTGTCGTACCCCTTCTGGTAATGGACGGTGGAGTTGAGCTTGAGTCCGTGATCGTCGATGGAGTTGCGCTCATAGATGTTGAAGAACATATCGTATGTGGAACCGCTGCCGTCATACGCTTCATTGACCGCAGAGTCGCTGGTAGGCGGGTCGCCTTCCTCGCGGACCTGGGTGCCGGGAAGCTGAGAGCCATATTTTGCATCGTAGATGGTGCGTTGTTTGCCTACGATACCTTCAGTAGGGAGCGCTGTTCGCAGGCGTGTGCCCAATGCACCGCGTTTTCGGTGTAGTTCGGTTGAGGCAACGAGGGTTCGTTGAGCGAGGTCGCGTTGTTCGGGG